>JBPCJW010000095.1:0-21585 GCA_051004915.1 Ilumatobacteraceae bacterium | reverse complement strand
CGCCACGCCGACCGAGCGCACTCGCGGTGGTGCGTGACACGCTGCGGGCGTGCGCTGGGTCGTCGTCGGGGCCGGGGCGGCCGGGTGCGTGATGGCAGCCCGGTTGGTCGAGGCGGGGGAGGAGGTGGTACTCGTCGAGGCCGGCAGCGCCACACCGGCGACGGACTCGACCGGTGGCCGCAGCTTCTTCGATGCCATCGCCACACCTGGTCGTGTGTTCCCCGGCCCGTTCCTGCGCGGGCGCGGCGTCGGCGGGTCGAGCACCGTCAACGGGATGATCGCGACGCGGGGCGACGAGGCGCAGTACCGGGCGTGGGGCTGGGACGACACGGTGGCGGCCTTCGCCCGGGTGCGCGTGCCCACCGAACCGGCCCCTGACGACGAACTAGGCCCGATCGACCTGGCGCTGCTGGCGGCTGCACCCGACTGCATCCGTCCGCTGCTGACCCGCCGCGGCGGCCGTCGCGTCACCGCCTTCGAGGCCTACCTCGGCGACGCCGCGACGACGGTCACCGGGCGCATCGACCTCCTCGCCGATGCACCGGCCAGTCGCGTGGTGATGCGTGGCGACCGGGCCACCGGCGTCCACCTCGCCGACGGCACGATCGTGGAGGCCGACGCGGTCGTCGTGTCGGCCGGCGCGATCGGTTCGCCGCTGCTGCTGTTCGCCTCGGGCGTGGGCGGCTCGCACGTGGGTCGACACCTGCGCAACCACGCTGCGCTGCCGGTCGACGTGCTGCTGCGGCCCGACGTCGCCGTCGACCCCCACGGTCTCGTGTCGGCGACGTTGCTCCGACGGGACGACCTGCAGGTGCTCCCCGTCAATCACCTCGGTCCGACCGAGCCCGGGGGGACGGCGGGTTTCCTCGTGATGGCGATGGAGGCCACCGGCAACGGCCACGTCCACCCCGGCGATGAGGCCGACCCCGTCGTCGCACCGGTGCTCAGCGACGACGACCATCGCCGCCTCGCCGCTGGCATCGCCCTCGTCCACGAGCTGCTCGCGCACCCGGCCCTGCGGGCGATCGTCACGGACGTCGAAGTCGGTGACGCACCAGCCGGCGTGTACCACGCCACGTCGACGTGTCGGATGGGCGACGTCGTCGACGACGACGCCGCGGTGCTTGGCTGCCGCCAGCTGTTCGTCGTCGACGCCTCGATCTTTCCGGGGCTCCCCTCGACGAACACCTACCTGCCGACGCTGATGCTCGCCGAGCGGATGGTCGCGAAGGTCCTCCGATCCGCCCAGGACGGGTTCTGACGAAACTTCATGCTGGAAAACCAGCATGAATCCTCGTCAGAACCGGAGCAAGCGCGTGGGAACTGGGGCAAGCGGGTCAGCTGAGGAGGATGAACACGAAGATCGACAGGGCGTAGCCGGCGAGGACGAGGCCGATCCCGGCGGCCTCCACCTTCGCCGTGTCCCTCGGCGCCGGCAGGAGCCACCACTCGAAGGCGCGGTTGGCGTAAGGGATCAGGAGGAACCCGGTCGCCGCGACGCTGAGCGCGTTGCCGATGAACGTCGCCACGGAGCTGTCGAGCGAGTCCAGGTGGGGGTTGAGGTACAGCCGCTCGAGCATGACGATCGGGAACAGCGTGAGGAGCACGATCATCGACTGCTTCCAGCTCGGGACCGACCTGCCGGGTGCGTTGCCGAACGTGAACCACCCCGAGAACGACGTGGCGACCTGTTGCTCGCGCTTGTCGATGAACGGCTCAACCTCGCGCAGGGCGTCGCGGCGGGCGTCGGACCCCAGCCACGCGTTGAGGTGGGCCGACGTGTCGAACCGCAGCAGCGACACCCAGTGATCCTGCAGCCCGGGGATCGGGGCTTGCATCTGCAGACCCTGGTACCCGGGGAACCCGGCCTCCAGCGGGCGGACTCGGTCGACCCAGGCGCGGTACGCGTCCTCCATCCCCGGCTTGACGCTGACGGTGATGATCTCGGTGACCATGTCCTGCTCGGAGAGCTCGGAGTTCGTCCCTTGGATGACGTTGGTCGTGCCCTCGTCGACGAGCAGCGACGCGCTCTCGTCGAGCAGGGCGCGACGCTCACGGGAATCCATCCAGGCACGGAGCTCATCGATCGTCTGGAACCGCTGCACCATCACCCAATCCGTCTGCAGTGGCGGAACCGGTGGGATGACGACGGCGCTGACGTATCCGGGGAACGTCGCGATGGTCGTGTTGAACTGCGTCAGCCAGCCAGCGAACGCGCCATCCTCGCCCTGGCGGACCTCGACCGCGGTCACGGCCGTGACAACGCCCGGGAGTTGCGTGGTGGTGCTCATGACGACCTCGTGGGTTGAGGGCTGGCAAGTTGGCGCGAGAACCGGTTGTGCGCCTCGATCACGGGTGCCATGTCGACGGTGACGACCTTGCCGTCCTGCACGACGACCCGGCCGTCGATCACCGTGCACCTGGCTCGCTGCGGCGCGCAGAACACCGTCGCCGCGACCGGATCGTTCAGCGCGCCGGCGTAGTCGACCGTGTTCAGGTCGATGCCGAAGAAGTCGGCGCACATCCCGGGGGCCAGCGCGCCGATGTCCGAGCGGCCGAGGACCGCCGCCCCACCCCGGGTCGCCACCTCCAGCACGTCGCGCGCCGTCATCCACTCGCCGCTGCGCAGCGGGTCCGACGTCGACAGCACGGTGCGCGGGCCCTCCGGCGGGAGCAGACCGATGCGCAGGCGAGCGAGCAGCATCGCTTGGCGCGCTTCGAGGAGCATGTTCGACGCGTCGTTGCTGGCTGATCCGTCGACACCCAGCCCGACGCGCACACCGGCGTCGAGGTACTTCTTCAACGGGGCGATGCCCGAAGCGAGGCGCATGTTCGAGCAGGGGCAGTGGGCGACGCCGGAGCCGGTCCCGGCGAACTCGCCGATCTCGTCGTCGTCGACGTGGATCGCGTGGGCGAACCAGACGTCGTCGCCGAGCCAGCCCATCGATTCCATCCACGCCACCGGGCGCTGGTGGAAGTTGGTCAGCGTGAAGCGCTCCTCGTCCAGCGTCTCGCACAGGTGGGTGTGCAGGCGCACGCCGCTGGCGCGGGCGAGGATCGCGGTCTCGCGCAGCAGCTCGGGCGTCACCGAGAACGGCGAGCACGGGGCCAGCACGATCTGGGTCATCGACCCGTGTGAGCGGTCGTGGAACTGCTCGATGACACGTCGCGAGTCGTCGAAGATCGCGGCCTCGTCCTCGACCAGGTGATCGGGCGGCAACCCGCCCTTCGACTCGCCGAGCGACATCGAGCCGCGCGAGGCGTGGAACCGCACCCCGATCTCGCGTGCCGCAGCGATCTCGTCGTCGAGCCGACAGTCGTTGGGGAACATGTAGGTGTGGTCGAAGACCGTCGTGCACCCGGACGCGGCGAGCTCGGCCAGCCCGACGAGCGCGCACCACCGCGACGCCTCCGCCGTCCGCCGACCCCAGATCGGGTAGTGCACGCGCAGCCACGGGAACAGGTTGATGTTCTGGCCGGGCGGCAGGGCACGGGTCAGGGTCTGGTCGAGGTGGTGGTGGGTGTTGACGAACCCGGGCAGCACGATCTGCCCTGTCAGGTCGAGCACCACGTCGGCGTCGCGTGGCAGCTCCTCGGTCGAGCCGACCTGCTCGATGACGCCGTTGCGGACGAACAGGCCGGCATCGGCCAGCTCGCGCCGCCCGTCGTCCATCGTGACCACGACCTCGGCGTTGCGAGCTAGCAGAGTTGGCACGACGACCTCCTCACGTCGCGTACGGTGACGGATCTCGACGATGTCATCGCGGCTGGTCGAAGACGCGGCGGTAGATCCGGTCGGGTGTGAACGGGAGGTCGTGGAAGCGCACCCCGGTCGCGTCGTGGATGGCGTTGGCCAGCGCCGGCGCGACCGGGTTGATCGGGCACTCGCCCATGCCCTTCGCGCCGAGCGGGCCGATGGCGTCGTGCGTTTTAGCGAACACGACCTCGGTGCGCGGCGTGTCGGCGAAGGCCGGGATGCGGTAGTTGCGCAGCGTCGGGTTGACCACTTGCCCCTCGTCGTCGAAGACCATCCGTTCGCTCAGCGCCCAGCCGAGTCCCTGCGCCACCGAGCCCTCGACCTGCGCCCGCACCTGCATCGGGTTGATCAAGGTCCCTGCATCTGCGGCGTGGACGCTGTGGAGAATCACGATCTCACCGCTGACTCGGTGGACGGCGATGCGCAGGCCCTGCACGTTGAACGCCACGCTGCGCGGGGCGCCGTGCGCCGAGCGGACGACCTCGAGCTGCTGACCGGCCGCCTCGGCGGCCGCCAGGAGCTCGGTCAACGAGATCGACGTGCCGTCGCAGCTCACGACGTCGTCGTCGAGACGGCATTCGTCGCGGCTGACGCCCGAATGGGCCGACGCGAAGTCCAGGATGCGAGCGTGCAGCGACTCGGCGGCGAAGCGCACGGCGTTGCCGGCCACGGTCGTGCCGGTGCTGGCGAACGCCCCGGTATCGAACCCCGTGCGATCCGTGTCCGATTGCACCACGTGGACCCGGGACATGCTCGTCTCGAGCAGGCTGGCGGCGACCTGCCCGAGCAGCGTCGTCGTCCCGTTGCCGAACTCGCAGGTCCCGATGGCCAGGTGGTAGTCGCCGTCCGCCCCGACGTGGATGCGTGCCGTCGAGCGATGCTCGGTCGGGGGCGCTGTGTCGTGCATCGCCATCGCGATCCCTTGCCCGACGAGCCAGTCGTCCCCGTCCGGCGGCGTCACGTCGTCGCCGCGGGCGAGGGCGGCCTCGACGAGGTCGAGGCACTGGTCGAGGCCGTAGCTCCCGTAGTCGGTCTCCTCGGGTTCCGCGCCCAACGAGAGCATCGGATCGCCCGGGCGGACGGCGTTGTGCCGGCGCAGCTCGAAGGGATCCATCTCGAGGGCGCGGGCCAGTTCGTCGATCGCCGACTCGACGGCGTAGGTGGACTGGGTCAGGCCGTAGCCGCGGATCGCGCCGGCCGGTGGCAGGTTGGTGTACACGACGAACCCGTCGACCTTCTTGTTCGGGCACCGGTACACCCCGACGGGTTCGCTGCAGGCGTGGTAGAGCGTCTCGCCGGCGTGGTTGCCGTAGGCGCCCGTGTTCGAGATGATGCGCATCTCGAGCGCTGTCAGCGTGCCGTCTCGGCGTGCCCCGGCCTTGATGCGGATCTGCATCGGGTGACGGCCGGGGCCGCCGATGAACTCCTCCTCGCGCGTGAACTCGAGCTGGACAGGCCGCCCGGTCTTCAACGTGGCGAGCGCGCAGATGTCCTCGGTCAGGACCTCCTGCTTGCCGCCGAAGCCGCCGCCGACCCGAGTGCAGAACACCCGGATGTCGACCGGGTTGAGACTGAAGAGGTGGCTCAGCTTGGCCCGCGCGATGAAAGGGGATTGCGAGCTGGTGCGGACGTTGAGTCTGTGCTGGTCGTCGAGCCACGTGATCGTCTGGTGGGTCTCGAGGTGGGCGTGCTGGACCCGATGGGAGCAGTACTCGGCCTCGTGGATCACGTCGGCCTCGGCAAACCCGGCGGTGACGTCGCCCGACCCACCGTGCACGTCGAGCAGGACGTTGCGGCCAGGATGGCGGATGAACGGGTCGTCGGTGTTGTCGTCGTGGATCGCCGGCGCGCTCTCTTGCATCGCCTCCTGCGCATCGAAGACGGCGGGCAGCAGTTCGTAGTCGATCTCGATGCGCCGGCAGCCCTCCTCCGCGGCGGCCTCGCTGTCGGCCACGACGGCCGCCACCCGCTGGCCGACGTGGCGCACGACGTCGTCCAGCATGTAGGTGTCGTCGGGGTCGGCGAGGTGGTCGTCGTGGATGGCGGTGGTGTAGAGGCGGCGGGGCACGTCCTCCCACGTGAAGACCTCATGCACGCCGGGTGTCGCCAGCGCAGCCTCGGTGCGGATGGCCGTGATCCGGGCGTGGGCGTGCGGGGACCTGAGCAGCTTGAGGTGGAGCATGCCCTCGACGTTCGTGTCGAGGGTGTAGCGCTCCGCGCCGGTGACGATGCGTTCGGTGGCGGGGGCAGGCAGGCTTGCACCGCAGGCCGCGCCGGGCCGGTCCAACTCCGTGACGGTGCGACCGTGGATGGCGTCTTCGATCGAGCGGTACCCGGTGCAGCGGCACAGGTTGCCCTTCAGCGCATGCGGCAGGTCTTCGCGCTGCTCGGCGCTGAGGTTGGCCGCCGTCATGATCATCCCGGCCGTGCAGAACCCGCACTGGAAGCCCTGCGCGTCGGCGAACGCCCGCTGCGTCGCGTGCAGCTCTCCGTCCTGGGCCAGCCCCTCGATGGTGGTGACCTGACGGTCGGCGGCGCGGAAGGCGGGGACGATGCAGCTGTTCACCGTCACGCCGTCGAGCCAGACGGTGCACGCCCCGCAATCGCCCGTGTCGCACCCCTTCTTGACGCCGAACCATCCCAGCTCGCGCAGGAAGGTGCGCAGGCACTGGCCGGGTGCCGGCTCGTTCGAGAACACCCTGCCGTTGACGTGATAGGTCACGAAGCGCTCCTTGTGCCATTCAGGTGCCGAGGAGTCGAGATGGCGGGGGGCCTAGCGAGCCGACAGCTCGCCACGGATCTCTTCGGCGAAGTGGAAGGTCATGTGCTGGCGATAGTCCGGTGCTCCGTGGACGTCGTCGTGGTACAGCGACGCGGGGATCGCCTCGTGCAGCCGCCGGCGCAGGGTGTCGGCGTCCGGCACCTGATCGAAGCTCAACCGCAGCGGGCGCTTGACCGACGCCGAGACGGTGAGGGAGAAGGCACCGTCCGCCTCCGACCTTGTCCCGATGAGCAGGGTGGAGGAGCGGCCGAGCTTGGTCAACGACATGCGCCGGTAGCTCGACCGCTTGCGCAGGGCGGTGATCGGCAGATCGATCGACCGCAGCAGGTCGCCTGGCTGCAGGATGTTCTGGTTGTCACCCGTGACGAAATCCTCCGCCGCGACGCGGCGCTCACTTCCGTCCGCCAGCCGCAGCACGTACGTGGCTTCGAGCGCTACCGTCAGCGAGATCATCGGTCCCGCCGGCAGGGACATGCAGATGTTGCCGCCGACGGTCGCTGTGTTCCAGACCTTGAACGAGGCGAGGAACGAGTTGCAGCACTGACCGATCAGCGGCGCGGCGACCCAGTCGGTGGGCGTGTCGAGCGCGACGAGCTCGGCGATCGTGCAGGTGGAGGCGATGTGCAGGCCGTGCTCGTCGATGACCAGCGGTTCCCAGGAGAAGCCGTGCAGGTCGACGAGGCGGCGCAGGTGCGGCTGTGGTTCGGAGAACAGCCAGGTGCCGCCGGCCAGCCAACTGTCGCCGTCGTGCCATTCGAGGTTCTCGTCACCGGCCGCGCCGGCGCGCCGGACCTCAGTGATCGTGTTCAAGTTCACGTGACCCCTCCCACCATGAGCGGATGCTCACCGTATCGGTTCTCGGTGATTCGCTCGAACGTCGTCATCGACCCGTAGCAATCGACATCCCGGGCATGGATCGGGCAGACGGCGGTGAGCAGCTCGTCCATCGACTCCTGCAGCAGGTCGGCGAGGCGCCACACGTCCGGCACGAGGTCGCGGCAGGCGATGAAGCCGAAGTCGATGGTTGCCGTTGTAGCTCTGCACGGTCATGTTCAGTCCCTGGCCGTCGGTCAGCGCCGAGATCGGGTAGAAGTGCTCGAGCGGGCACCGGCCGAGTACAGGGGCATGGCCGGACCGGGCACGTTGGAGGTGATCAGGTTGAACGGTGGTGCGGCCCGGTCGGCGATGCGCAGCCGGCTGTACATCCGCATCGCCCGGGCGGCGATGGCCGGCGGGGCGAACCGCGTGAAGTCCTGCAGCGCCTCGGCCGGGATGGCGGCGAACTGCGTCTTGGCCTTGTCCATGCTCTGGCGGATGCGGGCCAGGCGAGCCGCCGGGTCAGCCTCGGTCGTGGCCAGATCGGCGAGCAGCATCGATAGCCGGTTCTGGTACATGTCGTGCTCGTTGCTCGTGCGCACGCTGACGGGGACAGCAGCAGCGATGAGGTTCTCCGCAGGCAGGCACTCGTGCTCCACCAGGTAGCCGCGCAGTGCACCGGCGCACAGCGCCATGACGACTTCGTTGAACGTGCACCCGACGGCGCGGCGGATCTTCTTGGCGTCATCGAGCGGGATCGTGGTGTAGGCGAAGCGGCGATGCGGCGTGATGGTCTTGCTCCACGGCGTGCGTGGGGCGGGCGTCGGCGGCAGCGCTGGCGGGTCGTCGACCTCGTTGGGTGAGGTGCGCCGGCGGCGGCGCACGAGGCGGCCGAGGGGTCCCGGCAGGGGTTGGGCGACGTCGGCGATGGGCCCGCAGGCCGGCGCTGCCGGTCGAGCTGCTCAGGTCGCGCAGCGTCTTGACGGACAGGCGGATGAACTTCTCCCGGGTTGCGCAGGTACTGCAAGCTCGTGCGCTGCAGCAGCTCGATGTCGGTGGGGATGCGATCCGGTGAGCACACGGCCGGCTCGCCGACGGGGTGCACGTCAGGTCCCGAATCGAGGATGGGCGGCGAGCATCAGCGCACCGGAGGCCGCGTCGATGATGGCGTGGTGGACCTTGGTCATCTGGGCGATGCGCGTGCCGCCGTCGACGCCCTCGATGACGTACAGCTCCCACAACGGGCGCCGACGATCGAGCGGACGGGCGTGGATGCGGCTGACGACTTCGGCGAGCTGCTCGGGATTGCCCGGCGGGGGGACGGCGTGGTGGCGGACATGGTGATCGATGCGAAGTCGGGATCCTCGATCCAGTACGGCAGGTCCAGCCCGAACGGGACGTTGACGAGCCGGCGCCGGAACGGCGCGAGCTGGTCGATCCGCTCGAGGATCACCTGCTTGGTCGCCTCGACCCCGGCGCCGCCGGGGGTGCCAGCCGGGTCGTAGATCGTCATCGAGGCGACGTGCCCGTAGGTCGCCGAGGTCTCCATGTTGAGGAAGCTGACATCCACTCCGGAGAGCTGCTGCACGATGCGAGCGTACGCGAAACGCGTTTGTTCACTGGACGTCGGTGGGGCGGCCGTGGGTGAACAAACGCGGTGAGCTGGGGTGGGCGGGGTGTTCGCGTTTGTTCACTGGACGCCGGTGGGCCTACGGTGGGTGAACAAACACGGTGGGCTCGCCGCGGGCGGGGTGTTCGCGTTTGTTCACCGGACGCCGGTGGGCCGACGGTGGGTGAACAAACGCGGTGGGCTCGCCGCGGGCGGGGGATCTCGGCCGTGGTAGCCATGCTCTCGTGGCGTGGTCGGGGGCGAACGGGTCGGTGCACGAGGCGGGCGCCGGGTGCTTCGCCTACGTGCAACGCGACGGGTCGTGGGGGTGGAGCAACGCCGGGCTCGTCGTCGGCGATGGGGGGTCACTGCTCGTCGACACGCTGTTCGACCTGCGGTTGACGGCCGAGATGCTCGACGCCTTCGGTCCCCACACCCGGTCGGCTCCGATCGCCACCGTCGTCAACACCCACGCCAACGGCGACCACTGCTTCGGCAACGAGCTGGTGGCGAACGCCGAGATCGTTGCCTCGCGGGCAGCCGCCGGGGAGATGGCCGAGGTGTCGCCGGCGATGCTCGGTGCCCTGACTGCTGCCCCCGGCGAGGTCGGCGACCTGTTCCGCAGCTTCTTCGGCCAGTTCGAGTTCGACGGCATCGAGCTCACGTTGCCCACGCAGACCTTCGACGGCCGCCTGACGCGCGCCGTCGGTGGCCGGACGGTCGAGCTGATCGAGGTCGGTCCCGCCCACACGAAGGGGGACGTCATCGCCGTGGTCCCTGACGCCCGGACGGTGTTCACGGGCGACGTGCTCTTCATCGGGGGGCAGCCGATCGTGTGGGCCGGGCCGCTGGCCAACTGGATCGGGGCGTGCGACCTGATGCTGACGATGGACGTCGATGTGGTCGTGCCGGGTCATGGCCCGGTCACCGACAAAGCCGGCGTCGTGGCCGTGCGCGACTACCTGGCGTTCGTCGAGCAGGAGGCCAGCTCCCGCCAGGGCGCCGGCGTCGATGCATGGGAGGCGGCGAGGGACGTCGCCGCGCTGCTCGGGGCCGATCCCCGGTTCGAGGGCCTTGGCGAAGCGGGTCGAGTGGCTGTCAACGTCGAGACGGTGTATCGCTCCCACGATCCTGCGCACCGGACGCCGGACATCGTCGAGCAGTTCCGGAGGATGGCTGCGCTCGAACGGGCGCACTGACGATGTCGTCGGGACCGGTGCTCGACGTCCTGGTGGTCGGCGACGGTCCCGCCGGGCTGGCGTTGGCAGCGGCGTGCGCGAAGCGAGGCCTGTCGGTGGCCGTCCTCGGGCCTGGTCAGTCGTGGACGGCCACGTACGCCACCTGGGTCGACGACGTGCGCGACCTCCCGTACCGATGCTTCGCCTCCATCTCGCCCTCGGTCGTGGTCCACGCCCGGCGGCGCCATGTGCTCGACCGGCCCTACGGCGTGCTCGACGGTGCGGCGCTGGCTGATCACCTCGGACGTGGTGTGCAACGGCGGACCGGGACGGCCCGCACGATCCAGCACTTCGCCTGGGGCAGCCGGGTGTGCGGCGAGGCAGACCTCGATGCCAGGCTCGTCGTCGACGCCAGCGGTCGATCAACCCCCTGGTCGGGTGCCGGTCGTGCACGCCGTCCGGCGGCGTGGCAGACGGCGTACGGCGTCGTCGTCGATGCGCCGCCGATCCGCTTCGACGAGGACCTCGTCACGTTCATGGACCTGCGCATCCCGCCGGGAGACGCCGAGCGATCGACGTTCTGCTACGTCGTTCCGGTCGAGGACGGCTGGTTGGTCGAGGAGACCGCCCTCGCCGCCCGCCCGGCCGTCGATCCGGCATGGCTGCGCGATCGGCTGGCGATGCGACTCGGCGCGGAGGGCGTGACCGTCGACGAGGCCGCACGCAGGGTCGAGGCAGTCGTCATCCCGATGGGCGGACGTCTGCCGTCCCGGCGTGATCCGGTGGTGCGATTCGGCGCTGCGGCCGGCTACACGAACCCGGTCACGGGGTTTTCGGTGGCGGCGGCGCTGCGCGCCGCACCGCGCGTCGCCGACGCGATCGCCGCTGCACTCGCCGTGCCGGCGTCGGGTCGTCCCAACGTGCGACCCGTCCACGACGCGGTCTGGCCCCGGTCGGCCAGGCGCACCCGACGACTCCACGACCACGGCCTCGAGGTGCTGTTGCGCCTGGCGCCGACCGAGCTGGCCGAGTTCTTCGATGCCTTCTTCGATCTCCCGATCGGGCTGTGGTCGGCTTACCTGCGCATCGATTCGCCGCCAGGCGATGTCAGCCGGGCGATGACCGGGGTGCTGCGAGGGCTTCCTTGGCGCGTGCGCCGAAGGGTGCTCGCGACGCCGCCCGTGCGGCGGCGGCGCGGCGAGACTTGAGGGAGTGACGCACGGCGAGGTACCAGCCGACGATCACGCCGCCGGCGAAGATGAACCACTGCCCGGCGTAGGACAGGTGTGAGCCCTCGGACAGCTCGGGCTCGTCGAGGGCCGCCGGGAACGGGCCGATCTCGGCCGGCTCGGACGACGTCAGCTCGACGTAGGCATCGACGGGCCGACCAGGCAGCTGCCCGGCGAGCCGGTCGATGTCGAGGCGCTGCGCCACGGTGAGATCGCCGTCCGGCGGATCGCCCAGCTGCCCGCGCTGGCGTTCATCCGATGGCCGGAGGCGGCCGACGACGTCGACCGTGCCCACCGGTGCTGGGCTGGCCTGCAGCCCGAACGGGACGAAGCCGCGCTCGACGAGGAGCACCTGTCGGTCGTCGAGCAGCAGTGGCGTGACGACGATGTCGCCGGCCCGCCCGTCCTGGCTGCGGTTGACGACGACGAACTGCTCGTCGACGAGGTATTCGCCGCGTGCCGTGACGGATCGCCACTCCAGCTCGTCGGGTGACGCCGTGGCGAGCGCCTCCTCCAGCGGGACTGCCGGGAGGTCGATGCGGGCCGCGACGGCACCGTTGAACGCCTGGCGCTCGTCGAGGCGGCGCAGCTGCCAGAAACCGAGGTAGATCATCAACACCACGGCGCCGATGCACAGGAGGTGGAACAGCAGCCACCTCGGATGCAACAAGAAGCGATACATGAAGGGCTTCGACGGTACCGCCCGCATGCTGGCTGCTGCCCGCAGGCGGGGACGTCCGTCAGCTCGGCGGCCTGCCCGCTGTGTGGTGTGGCGCACCGTCCCGGGGGATGGGTGAACGGCCGGTACGGTCGCTGGAACTGCCGGACTTCCACCTGCCGCACGCCGAGAACATGGTGGCGCCCTTCTACCCACAATATGGTAGAGTTTGGGCCCACCCCAAACGGCGGGCCGCCGACGCAGGGAACGTCGACGACCCCGATCACGGAGGAACAGCTCCATGACCAGCACGAACCCTAGGACCGACCACCGGACGAAGCCTCGACTCGACCCTGCGACGTCGAGGACGTCGAAGTTGACGACCCGAGCACCATTCTGCGATCGCTCAACTACAACGCCGAGGGGAGGCCGTCGTGAGCGCACTCGCGCTCGTCGAGCCCGCCCCGTCGCGCACCGCGATCTACGCGCGCATCAGCCTCGACGCGGCCGGTGACGGGCACGGCGTCGAGGCCCAGGAAGCGGAGTGTCGAACTCTCGTCGACCGGCTCGGATGGGCGGTCTTAGACGTGCTCATCGACAACGACAAGTCGGCAACAAACGGCAAGGAACGCCCGGCCTTCGTGGAGCTACTCCCCCTGATCGAGTCATGCCAGATCGACGCCCTCGCAGTGTGGAACACCGCTCTACCGGCTCTACCGCGACCTGGCGCCGCTCACCGATCTCATCAAGCGGCACCCAATCGAGATTCGGATTGTCACGAGCGGCGACGTCGATCTAACAACAGCCGACGGGCGAGTTACCGCCCAGATCAAGGTGAGCGTCTCAGAGCACGAGGCGTCCAGGATCGGAGAGCGAGTCAGGATGCATCACAGACGAAACGCCGAGCAGGGCAAAGCCCACGGCGGTGGCCGACCGTTCGGATACGAACGCCACGAGACCAAACGCGGCGCGCTCGTGGTCGTCCCCGCCGAGGCCGAGTTGATCCGGGAGGCGGCCGACCGCATCCTGCGCGGCTCGTCGCTCAACGCCATCGTCATCGACTGGAATGACCGCAGCATCCCCACCGTGAAGGGGAACAAGTGGAGGCCCAACAGCTTGAGCAAACTGCTGCGATCGGGGCGCATCGCAGGTCTGCGCGAGGTCGACGGCGAAGTGCTCGGCGAGGGCATCTGGGAACCGATCCTGCCCCGCGAGAAGTGGGAGCGGGTGCGCAGCCGGATCACTCACGCACCCATCGGCCGGCGCCCGCGTCGCAACCTGCTGGCAGGCATGGTCGTCTGCGGACGCTGCGGAGCGAAGATGCGCGCCGAGACCGGCGGCAACGACCGCTACCGGGGCCGCCAGTACAGCTGCGACAAGGCCGTCCGCCACGGCTGCGGCTCGAACTCCGCTAAGGCCGAGCACGTCGAGGCGATCGTCGTCGCCCACATCCTCGCTGCGTTGCACGGCGTCAACCTGGCCCAGGCCCGGGCACGCCGGACCGTGCAGTCGTCGTCAACGATCGTCGCGTCGATCGCCGCCGACGAGCAGATGTTGTCGGACCTGGCCGCCGACCTCGGAGCCCGTCGCATCGCGCGTGCCGAATGGCTGGCTGCCCGCCAGCCGATCGAGGACCGTCTCGCCGACAACCGGCGTGCGCTCGAACAGGTCGCTGCCGATTCGGATCTTGATGACGCCGCGTTCGAGGGCCTTGGCGTCGACCGCTGGGAAGAACTTGATCTCGACCAGCAGCGGGCGGTGCTACGGCTGTTCATCGAGCGGGTCGAGATCACGAAAGGGAAGCCGGGACGCACCTTCGACCCGAGTCGCGTGAGGATCGTCCCGGTGGGACTGTCCGATCTCTCGCCCACCGACCCGCCGGAGGAGATGGAGCCCTGAGGCGATGAACGAATCACGCCGTAGAGGACCTGCCACTCGCCGCGCTCGTCTTTCCGGAGATCTGACTCGGCACGACCGGAGGCGCGGGCGGCACGATCACAGGCTCGAACGCCGGCCCCGTGAAGTCGCCGTCGGGGAGCAACAGCAGGTGCTCCCAGCGGTGTTTGTAGGCGGCGTCCCAGGCTGCCGCAACGGCGGATGGTTCCGCTGAAAGCCACAGCCCACACTTCCGTCCGCTGCGGCAGCGAAGCCGGTAGCGGCGGTCGAGGTCGACCTTGGCCTGACGAACTGCGGGCCACTGTTGCCCGGTGTCTGGATCGACGTTCTTGCGGTGATGATCGTGCCACGACAAAACCCCCATCGGGAACGCCTTGCCCAACACCGGCAGCTGAACGGGATGGCCCTGTCGCCGCAGCCGGGCAGTGCAGACACCGCAGTGAACGGGGCAGCCGCCCACGACGGTCAGCGCCATGACGCGGCCATCACGCCGAGACCGCGCAACATCGCGTAGTTTAGCTCTCGATAAACCCGTGAAGGGGCCGCGCCGGCACCGCGAAGGCGGTGGCGTAGGTCCAGTGGGGCTGACTACCGGAAAACCCGGTGGGAGCCACTGGAGCGCGTGCAATGCCCGCAACCCCTTCCATCCGTCGGACCGCTGAAGAGCGCGACGCCCTCAGCGCCGCGGCCCAGCGACGAGCGTGGGCGAGAGACCCGTTTCGCCGACGACGCGCCCTCGCGATCGGTCATGTCCGCTCGGTCGCGGCGTGTCGTCCCGACGATTCGTCGTTCGTCGCCGACGTCGTCGCGGCGATCGCCGAGGGCCAGACCGCTGGCCGTGCTGTTGCAGAGGTGCCGTCTTGACCGCCGCCGAGGTGCTCGACCCTGATGTTGGGTGTGCTCACCTGTTTTGGCCCCACTTGAGCGGCGTGTGCTCGGGCACCGGTGGGGCCATTCCGACTTGACACACCCATGATGTCCTCGCCGCATTGCGCCAGCGCTCCACCGATCCTGAGGTGCAAGGTCGCCTCGCCGACATTCTCGATGGACCGAATAGCAGGTCGGACGGCGCCGCCGACAAAAATAGATCGGCGTCGTCGTGTCAACCACAGCGCCGGCCCGCAATGCCTGCGTCAGCCGTGGGCGGCGCAACGTGAGGCCGGGACGCGAGAGAGCCGCCCCGGCGGAGGGCGGCTCCTTGAGATCATCGAGCGTCCCCGCCCAGCGATCTGAGAGCCTCTCAGTGATGTGTTGCTCGGAATGCTCACCGGACCGCCACGCGTGTCCCGGCGGGCTCGACGTGGTGGGCGCTCGTGAGCCAACTTGACTCGCCATCACCTGCGGACACCGAAGTCGGACGGACCGGCGATCCCCCGCCCACGATCCGGCAGAGAGATGCGGCTGGGCCTCGCCGGGTTCGAGCGATCGGCGAGCGCACGGAACGACACCGACCCCGCGAGTGCGAGGCGCTCCGGAGCCGGCGTTCGCCGTACAGGAGGTCTGTCCGACAACTCTCCTCCCAACCTTCAAGTCGACCGTCGAATTCACCCTCGACGCCAGCGGACGTGCCGTCGACGTCACGTTTGACTATCTCGCCGGCGAGGGGTTCGGCACCCTCCAACGGACAAGACTCACCCGGATCTAACTCACTCACGTACTCGCTCACCACGTCCGGAGCCCATCCCGCGACGACGACTCGGAGGTCCAGATGACCCGCATTCGCACATCGACAATGGCGGTCCTGCTGTCCGCATCGCTCGCGGCAGCACTGGTGTCGTGCGGCGATGACAGCCAGACGCCGGCGGCACCCGCCGCCACCTCCGGCGCCTCGGGGGCGATGGACGGCGACTTCTCCGGGTTGGTCGACGTCGGTGGCCGCAAGCTGTACTTGGAGTGCCGTGGCACCGGCAGCCCGACAGTGATCCTGCAATCCGGATTCGCCAACGCCAGCGACATCTGGAGCATGGCGGAAACGCATCCGCCGGCGGTCCAACCGGGGCTGGCCGAGACGAACCGGGTCTGCTCGTACGACCGACCGGGATCGATGATCGTCACGACGACGGGCACCGACGGGACGGTCGCCGTGGCCGCCGAGCCGCTGCCGGGGCGCAGCGACCCCGTGCCGATGCCACGCGATCTCGCCGATGTGGTCGCCGAGCTGCACGACTTGCTGGCCGCCGCCGAGGTGCCGGGCCCGTACGTCCTCGTCGGGCATTCCCTCGGCGGATCGCTCAACGTGCTCTACGCCCGCACCTACCCCGACCAGGTCATCGCACTGGTCACGGTGGACTCCCCGATGCCAGTAGCGAGGACGCTGCTCTCCCCCCAGCAGTGGGAGATGATCATCGACGAGCAGCGGCACCCGGCGTCCTACCTGCAGGGCCCACCCGACTACGAGCTCGAGGCCTACGACTTCGATGTCTTGTTCGACGAGATCGAGGCCGCCCCGCCGCTTCCCGCGGTCCCGTTCACCGTCATCGTTCGGGGCGGGAACGACCCGATTTCCGAAGACTTGCCGGCATCGAAGGCGGAAGCGGTCGAGGCGTACAACCGCATCTGGCCGCAAGCCGAGGCCGACTTCGCCGCCGGCGTGCCCGGTGCCGAGCTAATCACCGTGCCGGACACCACCCACTACGTCCATGTCCAACGACCCGACGCCGTCATCGAAGCGATCCACGAGGCCATCGCCGGTGCGTGAGGGCCTTGTCACAGCGCGGGTCCACCGCTTCCGCCGGCGGGTCATCTGTCTCGTCGTGGCCGGCGCGGGCACGCCGGTAGGTCTTGCCGTCGAGGCCGATGACGTTCGGCGCGCGATCGCCGCCCGCCACCGGAGCCAGGCCGGAGCACTGTGCGCGGCGACCTGGCGCGAGTGCTCATCCCCGATTCGTCGCGAGGGAGTCGGACGAACCCCCCGCTCGGGAAGCCTCTGGGCGGCCGCAGAACGGAATCACGGCGGTGGAAACTACCCCGATGGCATTTGCGTCACTCAGAACGAACCACAGACGCCCCTGCGGCGACATCAGCCGGGCTCAGAGCGTGCCGTAGGTGCGCTCGGTCGAGCCGTCCGGGTAGCGGACGTGGATCTCGACGTGGGCGGCGCCGTCGGGACCGTCGAGCGGGTAGCCGTCGGCGTCGAGGAAGTGCGCCTCGACGATCTCGCCGCCGCCGGCTGTGTGGTCCACGCCGAAAAGATGCGCCGAGGCTGCGCGCGACCAGCCTCTGGTCCCGACCGCTGGTCCCTGCTCGCTGTGGCCCCCCGAACGCGACCAACCCGAACAACCAACCTTGGACCCGGCCGCCCAACCCGACGCCTCGGACGCCCGGTGCCGCCGGTTCGTTTGTCCATGTCGTCGTCCGAGGCGCCTCGTTGGAGAGAGCGGCATCATCGCCGCGTAGGTGCACCAGCTGAGCGGGTTGAGCTCGGGACGGTCGCGACGCTGCGGCCAGCTGACTGGTGTCGGCTCGCACCGATGCCGGCGCGACGCGAGGCTTGGCGCATGGCCAGGTCGTGGCGATGACCGAGGAGGCACGGCGCGATCCCGAGCGTTGGCGCCTCGACGAGATGCCTGTTCTCGTGGCTGAGGCACGGGCGTGCGGCGATCAGTCACTCGAAGCCGAGGTCCTGCGGCGTTACGGCTTCGCTGTGCCGACGGACGCGGCGCTCGACGCGATCGTCGCCTGCTCGCCCGGTGGCGTGCTCGAGCTGGGCGCGGGCACGGGCCACTGGTCCGCGCTGGTCGCCCGCCGCGGCGTCGATGTCGTCGCTTATGACGTGGCGCCGCCACCGTCGCCCGCCAACGCGTGGTTCGCCGGTGTGCAGCCGTGGCATCACGTCCATCCCGGCGACGAGCGCGTCGTCGAGGCGTGCGCCGAACGGTCGTTGCTCCTCGTGTGGCCGACGCGCAACGAGACGTGGGCGTCTGACGCGGTCGACCGGTACCACGCGGCCGGCGGCCATCACGTCCTCTTCGTCGGTGAGGGTCCGGGCGGGCGCACCGGCGACAGCGGTTTGCACGCCCGACTCGGCGAGACGGACGGGTGCATTGCGTGCGGTTACGGCGTCGCCGACACGGCCTGCACGTGCGGGATCGACGCGCACTGGACCCGGACGTCGCGCACGCCGCTGCCGCCGTGGCACGGCGCGGACACCGCGCTGTACGTGTACGAGCCGGCACGCGCTAAAGGGCGAAGGTCCTCGCGGCGTTGGGCACGGCGTCATCGTTGAGCACCGTCTCGCCTCCGGAAAGTTTTGCGATCTCGTGCAGCCCAGTGTGAGTCCAGGGGCGGGCCGCACCTTCAGGATCCCGAGGGATGATCTCAGCTTGCACGGCGTTCTGAAGTGCTGATGCCGGAACCTTCGTCGGCGCGGGAGCCGCCGGACTTGCGATGATGCGCCGATGAATACTGCCTGGACGTTGTGGACGAGCACTGGCGCGTGACGCACCCACGCGACCCACTCGGCGCTCAATGGGGGTCAATGGGCGTCCTGGAGAAGATCGAGTGGATGATCGAGACGGACGGGTTCGCCGTCGAGCCGGTGCTGGCTGACGCCAGCATCGAGCCCCCCAGGCCGGGCTACACCTACACGATCGGGTTTCCGGCCCACGCCGAGTTCCCCGACGTGGCGGTGTTCGGGTTGACGCCGATTGCGGCCAGAGGGCTGCTCGGTCTGGTCGCCGAGCTGCGGCGCGGTGGGACGGAGATCCCGCTCGATGCGGAGCTGGTCGGCGTGCTCGACAACGACCTGCGCTGTCGGTTCGCGCCGGTCGATCTCGATGAGTGGGGCGAGCTGTTCGCCACCGCGACGGCCTGGTACCGCGCCGCAACGTTCGAGGTCGTGCAGCTGATCTACCCCGACCGCGACGGATCCCTGCCCTACGAGCCGGGCTTCGATCGTCGCCTGCGCTACGCCCAACCCGTCATCGGCACCATCGCCGACTGACGGTCGGTGGCCCAGGAAAGGTCCGAGTGTTGGAGCGTGTTCGAGTGTTGCGGAAGGAAACGCCCCGCACAGAACACTCGGACGCCTGAGAAGATGCCCGGACCGTATGAGCGAGGGAGTCTTCGACCGAGTGAATCAGCCAGCACGGTCTTGCGCTCATGGCCGAGTGCCTGTTGCGCTCTTTCCTGGCGTCACCGCCCACGGTGGGGTTCTTACATGAGCAGGAGGGGAGGGCGATGAGGAGCACTGGAGCGTGGTTGCCCGGTGACCCCGTCGGTCACCGGCGATTCCTCACGCTCGCGCCCCTGCTGGCGCTCGACGGCGGCGATGCGCTGCGCGGCGTCGAGGTCGCCTACGAGACGTGGGGCACGCTGGACGAGCGGGTGACGAACGCCGTCCTGCTGTGCCACGCCTGGACGGGCGACAGCCACGTCGCCGGATCTGCCGGCCGGGGGCACCCGGCGCCGGGTTGGTGGGAGGGGATGATCGGTCCGGGTCGGCCGATCGACACGGATCGTTGGTACGTCGTGTGCGCCAACGTGCTCGGCGGCTGCCAGGGATCGACGGGTCCCGCATCGCCGCACCCACTGGACGGGCGGCCCTACGGCTCGCGCTTTCCGGTGGTCACCGTGCGCGACATGGTCCGCGCCCAGGCCCGCCTCGCCGACGCCCTCGGCGTGCGCACGTGGCACGCCGTCATCGGCGGGTCGATGGGCGGGATGCAGGTGCTCGAGTGGGCGATCATGTACCCCGACCGCGTCCGGTCGATCATCCCCATCGCCACGTGCATGCAGGCGACGGCGCAGCAGATCGCATGGAGCGCGATCGGGCGGCGGGCGATCGCCCTCGATCCAGACTGGTGCGGCGGGGACTACTACGACGCGACGCAAGGTCCCGCCGAGGGACTGTCGATCGCCCGCATGGTGGCCCAGGTCACTTTCCGCAGCGACAACGTCTTCACCGACCGGTTCGGCCGGGGCCGCGTCAAGGGCGTCACCGATCGATGGGGGCTGTGGCAGCAGTTCGAGGTGGAGACGTACCTCGATCACCACGGCGCCAAGCTCGTGCGGCGCTTCGACGCCAACAGCTACCTGGTGATCGGCAAGGCGATGGACCTCCACGACATCGCACGGGGTCGCGGCAGCGTGGCCGATGCGATGGCCAGGATCCGCGCCGCGTGCCTGGCGATCGGCGTCTCGTCCGATCTGCTCTACCCGAACTACCAGCAGCATCAGATCGACGAGATCCTGCGCTCTGAGGGGGCGACGAGCAGCTACCTCGAGATCGACTCACCCCACGGCCACGACGCCTTTCTGATCAACCTCGATCAGCTCGCCGACCCCATCGCCTCGTTCCTCGATCAGCTATCGGAACGCTGACGACGCGTGGATCGTCGGAGTCGATCTGCGGCGTCCGGGTGTCGAGCTCGGGGACGACTCGCGAGCCCGTCGGCACCCGGATCGCCAGCAGCTCGCCGTCGGGGTCCGGCGGGACGCCCCGCAGCAGGTAGATGTCCCGGCCCTTCGGAGGTCGGGGCGACTTGGCCTGGACGCGCCAGACCGCGCTGGCGGTGCGCACAATCGACCGTCGGGACACGAGCAGGCTGCCGTCGCCGAGGAACGCGATGCGCACCTCGCGCTTGCGACCGATCGTCTGGCCGCCTCGATCGATCGGCTGCGCGGTGGTCAGGAACCGCGAGCCGTCCTTGGCCACCCAGTGCGGTTCGATCCGAGACGCGAGGAGGAACAGCCCGCCACACACGACGACGGCGCCGAGCATCCACAGCACGTCCCTCATGGGGGTAGGAGTGTGCCACCGCTGAACCTGCGATGATCGTCGGTCGTGCTCGTCGTCGCTGCGCCGTTGGTCGGTTCGACGGCCACGACCGTCCTGACGTTGGTCGCCGCACTGCTCGTGGTCGGGGTGGCGATGATCTGCGTGACGGTCTGGCTCGTGCGTTCGACGCGTACCGATTCCGTGTCGCTCGGTCCCCTCGAGGTGATGGGGGATCGTCGGTTCCGGCGCGCCGGTTCTGATGGCCGCGCCGGCCGCCTCGCCGCCGCCCGGTCAGCGGGCGCGCCGACACCGGCCCCGATCGTCCCGTTCGAGGACGCGCCGATCGACATAGCCGCTGCCGACGAGCCCGAGATGTTGCAGGAGCCGCCCACCTCGGCCGGGGGCTCGGCTGCGGCGTTGCAGGAGCCGCCGGCGTTCGGGGCCGAGGCGGTCGAGGAGCCTGCATCGGCCACGAGTGACGGCGAGTCGACGGCCCGGGCGATCGTGCCCACATCTGGGCGGGATCCGTCTCTGGGCGTGATCAGTCCCGACCCCCGAGACGAATCCCGCCCAGATGCGCACCCCCCGGCCCAGCTGCCCGATCCCGTCGCGATGCCGGATCCGGCGCAGATCAAAGAGCCGGGCGAACAGGTCGGGTGATCGGCGGATGGGTACCATCGATCCATGGCCGACTTCGACCTGGACGAGATGCTGGCCAGGTTCCAAGACCGGGCGGCGGCGGTGAAGCGGCGGCCGCTCCCACCGGTGGCGGGGGAGGAGCGCCAGCAGTTCATCGCCCAGGCGCAGACCGACTTCCAGGACTTCGCGATGGTCGGCGACGCGAAGGGCACGATCGAAGACGGCGTGCTGGTCCTGCGGGTCGACCTCAGGCCACCCGGCGACCGCTGAGCGCCGACTGCAGCAACGTCGCTGCTACCCTCG
>JBPCJW010000094.1:0-11299 GCA_051004915.1 Ilumatobacteraceae bacterium | reverse complement strand
CCTCGCGGGGGGGGAAGCCGGCGACCTCGCCGCAGCCTCCGTGGCGCCGCCCCCCCCCCCCCCCCCCCCCCCCCGCTGCTCGGGCGGGGAGGCAGGCGCGGTTGTAGCGTCGGCGTGTGTCGTCGTCGCGTCGCCTGGCCGACCTGCGGGCGCCCGAGGTGGCGCAGCGGCTGGGGGAGCGGAGCATCCTGCTGCAGCCGCTCGGTGCGATCGAGCAGCACGGCCCCCACCTGCCGCTGTCCACCGACCTGCTGATCGCCGAGCGGGTGGCGACGGCGGCCGTCGAGCGGGTCGGCGACGAGCACGACGTGTGGCTGCTCCCGTCGCTGGCCTACACCAAGTCCAACGAGCACGCATGGGCGCCCGGCACCATCTGGCTCTCCGCGACGACCATGCTGAGCGTGCTCGACGACCTGGGTCGCTGCGTGGCGATGACCCCCGCCCGCCGCCTGGTGTTCCTCAACGGCCACGGTGGCAACAGCGCGCTCGTCAACGTGGCCAACCGCGAGCTGCGCCTGGATCACGGGCTGATGACGTTTCTCACCCACCCGGGCGTCCCGCCCGACCAGGGCGGCTCGTCACCGACGGGCGAGCTCGGCATGGGCGTGCACGCCGGCACCGACGAGACCGCGCTGATGTTGCACCTCGTACCCGACCTCGTCGACCTCGCCGCCGCGCAGCGTGACGTCCCCGAGCACCTCGCCGGGAACCAGTACGTCCGGTTCGGGGGACCGGTCTCGTTCGGCTGGTTGTCGAACGACTTCGCCGACACCGGCGTGATCGGCGATCCGACGGCGGCGACGGCCGAGCGCGGCGCCGAGCTGTTTGCGGCGGCGGTCGACGCCTGCTGCGCGGCACTCGGCGAGATCGCTGCCTTCGAGTACCGCTGACGACGTGACGACGTGACGTCAGGAGCCAGCGTCGACCGGCGCGACGAGCTGCGCGTCGACGGACAGCGACTGTGGCGCCGCATCATCGAGCTCGGCGAGGTCGGCGCTATCAAAGGTCCCGACGGTGCAGAGGGCTGCGCCCGCCTGGCCCTGTCCGATGCCGACCGACAGGGACGGGACCTCGTGGTCGGCTGGATGCGCGACCTCGGGCTGGAGGTCGCCATCGACGCCATCGGCAACGTGATCGCGACACGGCCCGGCACCGACGCAACCGCGACGCCCGTGATGACCGGTTCGCACATCGACACCGTCGCCACCGGAGGGCGATTCGACGGGAACCTCGGGGTCCTTGCCGGCCTCGAGGTCGTCGAAACCCTCGAGCAGCACGGGGTCCGGACGACGCATCCGATCGCTGTGGCCTTCTTCACCGACGAGGAGGGCGCCCGCTTCGCGCCCGACATGCTCGGCAGCCTCGTGTATGTCGGCGGCATGCCACTCGAGGAAGCCCTCGACATCGGAGCCATGGACGACGGCGCCCGCCTCGGCGACGAGCTGGATCGGATCGGCTACCTCGGCCCGCTGCCGTGCCCGACGGCCACCGTGCCGCACGCCTACGTCGAGCTGCACATCGAGCAGGGGCCGATCCTCGAGGACGAGGACGTCACGATCGGCGTCGTCGAGGGCGTCCAGGGCATCTCGTGGACCGAGGTGTCGATCATCGGCCGGTCGGCGCACGCCGGCACCACTCCGATCGACTTGCGCCGCGACGCCGGCTACGTCGCGGTGCAGATCGCCGCGTACGCCCGCCGGTTGGCAGGCGAGATCGGTGGCAACCAGGTCGCCACCGTCGGTCGCCTCGACCTGCGGCCGGGTCTCGTCAACGTCGTCGCCGGCGCAGCGACGCTGACCGTCGACATGCGCAACGCCGACGACTCAGAGCTGCAGCGTGCAGAGGCGGCGATGTCATCGGAGATCGAGCGCCTGGCCGTTGCCGAGGGCGTCACCGCCACGACGCGGTCACTGGCGCGCTACGCGCCGGTCGATTTCGATCCCGCGACCGTCGACCTCGTCGAAGCGATGGCCCGGCGCCTCGGGTACTCGACGCGCCGGATGCCGAGCGGCGCAGGCCACGACGCGCAGATGCTGGCGCGCATCTGCCCGGCGGCGATGATCTTCACGCCGAGCGTGGCCGGGCTGTCGCACAACATCGCCGAGCACACCCATCCGGCCGACGTCACCGCCGGCGCCGACGTGCTCCTGCAGACGTTGCTCAGCTTGGCCGGCTGATCGGCCGGCTCACGCGCCCGTTGACGATCTGACCGCGGCGGATGACGAGCACGTCGGTCGAGGCGAAGGCGATCGCCTCGCGGATCGACGTCGCAGGCGCAGCCAAAAGATCGGCCGGCTCGCCCGGCGCCACCGAGGTGGTCGCCGTACCGACCGCGACGCGTGCGGCATCAGTGACCGCCGCCCAGGCGTTCGCTGGCAGCAGGTGGGCGGCCATGATCATCAATGCCGCGGTGTCGAACGGGCAGCCCCGTCCGAGCGGGTTGAACGGGTCCTGCAGGTTGTCGGCACCCGCCGCCACGATGACACCGGCGGCGCGCAGGGCGCGCACCGCGGTCAGCCCACGCGGCATCGCCCGTTGGTGCCCACGGCCCTGGAGGAAGAGGTTGGTGCCGGGAAGGGCGACCACCGCGATGCCCGCCGCAGCCACCGCCTCGGCGACCTTCCGCTGGCGCTGCGGCGTCTGCACGCCGAGGCTGACGCAGTGGCTCGCCGTCACGGGATGGGGAAAGGCCGTGGCGGTGACGAGCTCGGCCAGCTCGGACAGCCCGTCGACGTCGCCGTGCAACGTCTCGTCGGTGTGCAGGTCGATCGGCGCGCCGAACTCCGCAGCGACCTGCAGCAGGAGCTCGGTCGCCGGTCGCGTGCCCTCCGGGTCGAGGTGGGGGCAGCCGCCGACCACGTCGGCGCCGGTGTCCATCGCCGCCCGGAGGAGGGCGCGCTGCTCGGCGCCCGCCGGGCCAGCGATCGGCCACCCGCACAGCGCGACGATCTGCACGTCGATCACATCAGCGACGCGTCGGCGTACCTCGACCAGCGCCTCGATGCTGCGCAACCCGTGATCGATGGTGGTGTCGGCGTGCGAGCGCACGGCGCAGTAACCGTTGCCCGCCATCAGGCGCGCCGCCCGCTCGGCCCGCTCGACCGTCTCGGCGACCGACAGCGCGGGACGGGCGGCGACCATCGCCTCGATGGCGCCGAGCAGGTCGCCGGTCTCGTTGGTGACGCGCTCGGCGAGGAACGCCTTGTCGAGATGGGCATGCGGCTCGACCGCCGACGGCGAGAGGACGTGGCCGGTGAGATCGAGCCGTTCGTCGTCGGGCTCGGGAGTCACGCTGCCCACCGCGGTGATGCGACCCTCGTGCAGCCGTACGTCGGCCACCGTGCCGTCGAGCAGCGTCGCCCCGCCGAGCACCAGGTCGCCCACTGAGCACCGACGCTAGCGACCCTCCGCTTGCATGCCCGGCCCCCGCGATCACCGTCGGGAGTAGGGTTCGGCCATGACGCTCGAGGTCGGCGCGTTCTTCTTCGGCGGCGTCGAGATGGACGACGCCGGGGCTGGTCCGCCGGCACCGACGGACCGGCGGTGCACCAACGAGCAGGTGTGGAAGGCGACGATGGACTACGTGTCGTCAGCCGTCGAGGCCGAGCGACTCGGGTACGATTCGTTCTGGACCACCGAGCACCACTTCCAGCACGAGGGCTACGAGGTCATCCCCAACGGCATCCAGATCTCGACGTGGATCGCCGCCCGCACGCAGCGGCTGCGCCTCGGCACCCTGTTCAACATCGTGCCGCAGTGGAACCCGATGCGCCTAGCCGAGGACTTCTCGACGCTGCACAACCTGTCGGGCGGCCGGGGGATCCTCGGTGTCGGGCGGGGCACGGTGCCGCGCGAGGTGCTCCACCTCAACGACAAGGGCGTGTCGATCGGCTCGCACGACAACCCCGAGCAGGCGGCCGACGACGAGCGCAACCGCAAGGTGTTCGAGGAGTCGATGGAGATCGTCCGTCGCGCGCTGTCCCAGGACACGTTCGAGTTCCAAGGCGAGTTCTTCCAGATCCCCGTGCCGGGCATCCCCGATCGCGGCTCGACGGTGCAGTCGTTGACACTGGTGCCGAGACCGCTGTACCCGTACGAGATCTGGCAGGCGGTGACCAGTCCGCCGACGCTCGAGCAGGTGCCTGTGCACGGTCACGGAGCAGTGTTCTGGAACCAGCACTTCAAGTTCATCGAGCGCTTCTGGGAGACCTACGGCGAGCGTTACGCCGCCGCCCACGACGTCGAGTTGGAGCCTCACGAGAAGCGGATGCTCGTGATCTCCGTGCGCGTCGAGGACAGCTATGAAAAGGCCGTCGAGACGGCGACACCGGGCCACGACGCGTTCTGGAAGTTCCTCGGACCGTACGGCTGGAGCAGGGGCTACATGGGTGAGGACGGCAAGCCGGCCAAGCCAGGCCTGATCCCCACGCTGCAGGAGTCGATCGACAACAAGACGATCCTCCTCGGCACACCGGCGGACGTCGCCGAGGGTGTCGCCTTCTACCGCGACCTGCTCGGCGTGCGCCACCTGACGATCTTCCCCCACCTCCTCGGCGACCCGTACAAGAAGGCCGACGAGCAGATGGCCCGCTTCATCGAGGAGGTCGTGCCGCTCGTTGCGTGACACGGCGATGGCGCCACCGCTCGAACGGTGACGTCAGGAACACGACGAACATCGCGCTCATGCCGAGGCCGGGAACGGTGACGGCGAGGATCAGCGCGGCGAGCATCGTGACGGTGATCGTCACGCCCTCGATCGCCTGCGGCGGTCGGTCGGGGTCGACGTGGACCTCGGGTGCGATCTGCCTCGTCCAGGTCAGGAGCACGAAGATGGAGCAGATGATGAACAGCGTGCCGATGTACAACGCGTAGACCAGCCGCTCGCCGTCGTCGTTCGTGCCGGCGAGCTGCGTGGGGAGGGGGATGAACACGATGCCGAGCAGCCACAGCATGTTGGCCAGGACGATCGGCGTGGTGTACCCCTTGATCAGCTCGAACAGTTGGTGGTGGACGAGCCAGAAGCGGGCGATCACCACGAAGCTGAGCACGAAGGCGAACAGCGACCCGGCCTCGTCGGCGAACGTCGTCGTGATGTCCCGGCCGGAGTCGTCGACGAACTGGTCGACGACCGGCAGGATGAGCAGCGAGATGGCGATCGCTACGATGGCATCGCTGAAGAAGACGATCCGCTCGAACCCGCGCTCGCTCCTCATGCTTGACATGTCGGGCACCAGTACAACTTGCGGCCGCCCAGCACTTCCATTCGAATCGACGTGCCATCGACGCGGCACGGCTGCCCGTGGCGGCGGTACACGTAGTGGGCGTCGTCCCGGCTGACCCGTCCGGTCGCCCGGGCTCGGTCGGCGGCGTGCGTTGTGACGATGCGCCCGGACCGCACCCCGGCCCGCATCAGCGCGATCAGGTCGTTCCACATCGCGGCCCAGATCACGGCGTCCAGCTCCCGCCCTGGGAGATAGGGGTCGAGGCGGTGGCGGAACAGCAGCTCGGCCCGGTACACGTTGCCGACGCCGGCGAGCACCTGCTGGTCCATCACCAGCCCGGCGACCGGGGCGCGGCTGCGCCGGATCCGTTCGTACGCCCGTGTGCCATCCGCGCCGCGCCGCAGTGGATCAGGACCGAGCCGGGCGATCACCGCCTCGACCTCCGACGGGGCGAGGACCTCGCACGCCGTTGGTCCGCGCAGGTCGGTCCACCCCGAGGGCGCTGTCCAGCGCATGCGCAGCGCGCCACGTGGCGCAGGCGGCAGCTCCGTGCCGGACGTGAACTTGCCGTACAGGCCAAGGTGGACATGGACGATGCGATCGCCGAAGGCGGCGAAGAGGTGCTTGCCGTGGGCGGACACGCCGTCGAGCACACGACCATCGACGAGCTGCGCCTCGAATCGACCCTGCGGGCTGCTGACCTCGATCGGCAGCCCGGCGAACTGGCGCCGCTGTTGCCTGGCCAGCCGATGCAGCGTGTGACCCTCCGGCATGATCAAGTGGCTCGCTTCGCTCGCGGGGCCGGACAAGGCCGGCCTGACGAAACGTGGGCGCTGCGGTCGGGGGCCAAAGCGCGCACGTTTGGATTGGCTCGCTTCGTCGAACGGGCGAGGACCGAACTGCCGTGAGCTCGCTTCGCTCGCGGGGCAGAGCAAGGCCGGGCTGACGAAACGGGCGCGCTGCGGTCGTGGGCCAAAGCGCACACGCCTACACGCCGGCGGCGCTGCCGACACGGGCGCGCGGGTCGGCCGCTGCGGCGAGCACGCCGCTGTCCTCGACCGTGATCACGTGGGCGTGGCCGAACCCGGAGTCGAACGGCGGACCGCCCACCACCATGTGCCCTCGGTCGGCGAGACCGTCGCGCCACCCCGCGGGCGCGTGCCCTTCGACGACCACCGCCGGCGGCTCGTCAGCGGTCCACGTGTCGAAGCCGGTGGTCGGGCCGCGCAGCGCCCACCGGCCAGCGGCGACCGCTGCCGCCGGCCGCTGCCCGATCGAGAACAACCGAGTGACGAGCTGCAGCAAGATCTGCGGCTGGGCATCGCCACCCATCGACCCGAAGACTGCAGCGAGCTCACCGTCCCTGGTCGCCATCGCCGGGCACAGTGTGTGCGGCGGGCGCCGGCCGGGCCCGAGCTCGGCGACGTGGCCCGGTTGCAGGCTGAAGCCGAGGCCGCGGTTGTGCAGGTTGATTCCGGTCGACGGTTCGACGAGCCACGAGCCGAAGCCGGCCGCGTTCGACTGGATCAGACTGACGGCCATCCCCGAGTCGTCGGCAGTGCACAGGTAGGTGGTGTCGCCGGCCGCTGTCGCCATCGGCCGCCGGCCGGCCCGGGCGGGGTCGATGAGCCCGACGCGACCGGCGATCTCCTCGACCAGCGCGAGGCCGTCGGCGTGTTCGTGCAGGCGCGCCGGCCGGTCGAAGCCGGCGGCCGTCGCCGCCTCGACCAAGAGGTGCGCCCACTCCGGGTCGTCGGGATCCTCCGGCAGGGCGAGCTGCTCGGCGAGCCGGGCGGCGCCGAGGGCGAGGTAGCCCTGCGAGCTCGGGCCGATCGTCGCCAGCTGCACCCCGAACGCATTGGTCGTCAGCGGCGCGACCCAGTCGGCCTGCACCGTCGACAGGTCGTCGGCAGTGAAGTGGCCACCGCCGAGCTCGATCAGGCCCTCCCCGAACGCCCCCTCGTAGAAGGCGGCGCGGCCGCCGGCGACGATTCCGCGCAGAGCGAGGGCGATGCCGGGTCGCGTCACAGGACGGCCGGGTCGTGTCGCTTGGCTGGCCAGCTCTGCGAGGTTGCGCCGGGCGTCGTCGTCGACGAGCTGCAGCGACCCCACGAGCAGCGGGCTGGCCGGGAACCCGGACGCGGCGAGCCGGATCGCCGGCCCCAACACGGCGGACAGCTCGAGTCGGCCGAAGCGAGCGTGTAGCGCCATCCAACCGTCGACGCAACCCGGCACGGTCACGGTTCGGATGTCATGGCGCATCGGCATCTCGGTGTGCCCGTCGTCCCGCACCACGTGCGGGTCTGCGCCGCTGCCGGCGCGGCCCGACGCGTCGAGCGCATGCACCGTTCCGTCAGGCGTGCGCACGACCGCGAAGAGGTCACCACCCAGGCCGCACATGTGCGGGCCGGTGACGGCGATGGCGGCGTTGGCGGCGATCGCCGCGTCCACGGTGTTGCCGCCGGCCGAGTACGCCGACATCGCCGCCTGCGTGGCCAGCTGATCGGCAGTCGCGGCAACGGCGCGCAGCGAACGTACCGAGCTGACCGGGACCCACGAGCTCATGGAAGAACCTCACCGTGGGCGGTGACGCCGGGAAGGAGCGCAACAAGTACTCGCCCATGAGCAACAAGACCGTGCTGCTGATTCGCTCGCTCGAAGACTCGCTCGCTCATCGGTGCGGACGTTACCGACACTGGTCCGAGTGTCTGTCGAGGGGAGGCCCCTCCGGCGACACTCGGACCTACCGTGCTGGCGGTGGGAGGAGCGCGTTTGTTCGACTGGCGTCGGCCGGGCGCGCGCCGGTGAACAAACGCAGTGTGGTCGAGGGGGCGATCGGGCGGCGGGGGCTTGCCGTCCTGGTCATGGCTGGTGGCGCGGCGGTGACGATCGTCGGAACGCTCCTGCCGTGGCTGCGCACGGGCGGGCGCCAGCGCCACAGCTACGACCTGTTCGCGCTCGTCGGGCGCCTCGGCTTTCCGCCCGACGGACCGGTCGGCACCGCGCTGCACTGGTGGCCGGTCGTCCCGTTGCTCGCGATCGCCAGCGTCGTTGCGGGGTGGTGGGGATGGCCGCGCATCGGCGGCACGATCGGAGTCGCGGCCGCCTGCTACGCCGGGGGAACAGCCGTGGCGATCACCGTGGCCGGCTCGGACGACTTCGATCTGCGGGCCGGAACGATCGTGACGATCGGCGGCGCTGCCGTGCTGCTCGCCGGCGCCGTCCTGACCGTGGTGACCGGTTTCCGGGTTCCGGTCAGCTCGCGCCGAGCGCAGCCCTGAGCGCGTCGAGGTCCCGCGCGCCGAAGACGACTCGGTTGCGCGTCGCCACGTAGACCATGTCGAGGTCGACGCCGGCGTCGGCGACGTCGCGCGTCAGGTCGGCGAGCACGCCCGGACGGTCGTCCACCTCGACGACGACGACCTCCCGCTCCCGCGTCACCGCGAGCTGGGCGATCGACAGGGCGTGGTGGGCGGCGTCGGCGTGCGGCACGAGGATGTGCAGCTCGGCCCGTTCGGCCGCCCCGACGCAGGTGGCGGCGGCGATGTTGACACCGGCGTCGCTGATCGCCCGGGCCACCCTCGCCAGCGCCCCCGGCTCGTTGTCGACTTCGATCACCAGGTCCGTGGGCATCGACAGCTCCTCGTCGTCACAACGCCTCGGCCCCGTATCCTCCCGCCCTGATCGCATGGCCGCAAGGGGGTTCAGACCCACTCACCTCGCTCGATCAACACGTTGCGCAGGACGCTGAGGCGGTCGGTCATGATGCCGTCGACCCCGAGGTCGAGCAGGCGGTGCATCTCGACGGGATCGTCGATCGTCCACACGTGGACGGCCAGCCCCTTGGCGTGCGCCCGGCGGATGAAACCTGCCGACACGATCGGCACGATCCATTGGCGGACCGGGACCTGCAGGGCGAGTGGACCACGCGGGGCGACGCGCAAGAACTTGAACAGCACGACCTCGTACGTGCCGGCGCTGGTGCACACGCCGGTGCCCAGCAGCCGACGGGCGCGGCCCATGCGCCGGCCGAGGAACGACCCGATCATGACGCGGTCGAGCACACCGAGGCGTTGCAGCAGCGTGGCCAGCGGCTGCAACGCCCGCTCGTCCTTGCAGTCGATGTTGATGCGGGCGTCCGGCCACTCCTCGAACAGCTCGACGAGCCGGGGGATCGGTTCGAGGCCGTCGACCCTGGCCTTGGCCACCTCGGACCACGGCAGCTCCGAGATCTTGTGCGGGATGCCACAGGTGCGCTGCAGGTCGTCGTCGTGGAACGCGACGACCTCGCCGTCGTTGGTCACGTGCACGTCGGTCTCGAGGTACCGATACCCGAGCTCGACGGCCAGGCGGAAGGCGGCCATCGTGTTCTCCGGCGCGTCGCTCGCCCCGCCACGATGGGCGAACGGGATCGGTCCGGGCGAGTCGAGGAAGGGGTGCTGCCGCCGCGACTTCGCTCCCACGCGCGCAAGTATGGTCGCCCCGATGGACGAGCGTCAGCGAAGCTACGGAGCCATCGGCACGGTCACGTCGGTGCCGCTCGCCGGGGGGCGTTTCACCGGAAGCGAGTCGGCGACGGTGTCCTCGCCGTACGACGGCCACGAGATCGGCCGGGTCCCGCTGTGCGGTCCCGACGACGTCGACCGGGCTGTGCAGGCGGCCCGATCGGCACTCGCGGGCGGACCGCTCCCGGCCTGGAAACGGGCCGAGATTCTCGACACCGCAGCCAGCCTGCTCGCGGCGCGCCAGGACGAGTTCGCCCGGATCATCGCCGACGAGGCGGCCAAGCCGCTGAAGACCGCCCGTGCCGAGGCCGAACGGGCGGCCGGCACGTTCCGCTTCTCCGCTGCAGAGGCCCGCACGTTGGGCGGCGAGGTCGTGCCCCTCGACGCCCTGGCCAGCGGAGAGGGCAAGGTCGGCTTCACGATGCGCGTGCCGATCGGCGTCGTCGGCGCGATCAGCCCGTTCAACTTCCCGCTCAACCTCGTGGCCCACAAGCTCGCGCCCGCGCTTGCCGCCGGCTGCGCCGTCGTGCTCAAGCCGGCGAGCCAGACGCCGCTCTCGGCGCTCCTTCTCGCCGAGCTCGCCACCGACGCAGGGCTCCCGCCGGGCTGGCTGAACGTGCTCGTCGGCCCGTCGGCGGAGATCGGCGACGTGATGGTCGAGGACGAGCGCGTCAAGCTGATCACCTTCACCGGCTCGGGCGCGGTCGGCTGGGGCCTGCGCGAGCGCGCCCCGAAGAAGCGCGTCAATCTCGAGCTCGGGAACGCGACGCCGGTGATCGTCGCCGCCGACGCCGACCTCGAGCTCGCGGCGACGAAATGCGCGGCGAACGCCTTCTCCTTCGCCGGCCAGAGCTGCATCTCCGTCCAACGGATCTACGTCGAGCAGAGCGCCTACGACGGCTTCGTCGAGCGCTTCGTGCCCAAGGTCGAGGCGCTGAAGGTCGGCGACCCGGCCGACGAGGAGACCGACGTCGGCCCGCTGATCGCGACCTCCGAGCGCGACCGCGTGCTCGAGTGGATCGGAGCGGCGGGCGGCGAGATCCTGACCGGCGGCACGCAGACCGACGACGGGCTGATCCGGCCGACCGTGATCGCCCGCCCGGCGGCGGACGCGCAGGTCTCGACCGACGAGGTCTTCGGCCCCGTCTGCACCGTCACGCCGGTCGCGTCGCTCGACGAGGCTTTCGCGCTCGCGAACGGCACGCGCTACGGCCTCCAGGCGGGGATCTTCACGGCGAGCCTCGACGGCGCCTTCCGCGCCGCACAGGCGCTCGAGTTCGGCGGCATCACCGTCAACGAGGCGCCCACCTTCCGCGCCGACCAGATGCCCTACGGCGGCACAAAGGACTCCGGCAACACCCGCGAAGGCCCCCACTACGCAGTCCGCGAACTGACCGAAGAGCGGCTCGTCGTCAGCGACCTGCCCTAGCGCTAGACTCGCTCGGGCGTGGCCCGCACACCTCTGATCGGCCGGTTCCGGCGGCCCGACGGCGTGCCCGAAGATACCGCCGAGACACCACCTCCGCCCGGCGCCCAGCCTGCGGCTCTGCGGCGGCCGCTCCCCCATCCCGG
>JBPCJW010000093.1:0-10519 GCA_051004915.1 Ilumatobacteraceae bacterium | reverse complement strand
TCGCTCGCGCGCCCTGCTGTGTCATCAGGTAGCCGACGGCGGGGATCGCCGAGACGGCAAGACCGACCAGCGGCGCCCAGACCGGCAGCTTCCCGGCGGCGACGAAGATCGCCAGCAGCCCGGCGATCCCGAGGCCGGCCGCGAACAGGGCGCGCGAGAAGCCATCGGAGATCAACAAGCCGACGGGGCTCCCCGAGTCGGGGTTGAGCAGCAACGCGACGACCACCCCGGCGACGATGGCGACGAGGCCGAGCAGCGCGAGCCGCCCGACACCGTTGTCGAACGTCACGGCGCCACGACGACCGAGCGGGGCGAACCGCCACATCGCCCACCCCAGCACGGCGACGAGGACACCGACGGCGAGGATCACGCTGTTGAGGGCGTTGCGCCCGACGCCCTCTCCGTTGAGCAGTCCGTAGAAGCCGGCGCCGGCGACCACGATGCCGATGGCGGCGCCGATCAGACCCTTCGCGTTGCCGGGTCGTGCGCGGCGGTAGCTGAGCTCGAGCACGCCGATCACCACGCACGCCGCGCCGACGATCAGCAGGACCGTCCAGGCGATGTCGCGGTCCTCCCACAGGTGGTCGTTGCGCACCCACGCCGCGGCGAAGATGCGCGACCAGAACTCGTAGCCGTCGGCCTCGTTGAGGCCCTCGACGACGACCTGCCCCGAGAACAGCTTGGAGAAGCTGAGCTTGGCGCCGATCAAGATGAAGAACGTGCCGAGCGTGACGATGAAGCTTGGAAGCCGGGTCTTCTCGACGAGCGTCCCGTTGAACCAGCCGATCATCATGGCGAAGGCGAACGACAGTGGGACGGCGATGAACAGGCTGAGGCCGGCGCCGCCGAACTCGCCGACGTCCTTGGACAGCAGGATGACGAGCATCGCCGTGGCGCCCGTCATCGACCCCGACGACAGGTCGAACTCGCCGCCGATCATCAGCAGCGAGACGGCGACGGCCATGATCCCGAGGATCGCCGCAACGTCGAGGTAGTTGGCGGTGCCGGCGGCCGTGCCGAACACGTCCGACAGCGCCCAGAAGAAGATCCACACCGCCGTCGTCCCGATCAGCGCGCCGATCTCCGGACGCACCAGCAGGCGCTGGATCGGCCCGCGGAACGAGACGCGTTCGTCGAGCGGTACCGGCGGCTCCTCCGCCGCCGGACGCGTCTCCTGCGTGATCACCGTCAAGGGCTGACCTCCACGGGTTCACCCGGCCACGCCCGTGTGGGCGTGGCCGGGTCAACCGTTCTGACTAACGGGCTAGCTCGCAGCTCCCGAGCGTTCGTGCTGCAAAGAGCACGAATGGTCAGGCCGGCCTTGTCCGGCCCAGGGAGCGAAGCGAGCCACTAACGGGTTCCTGCGTCGACGAGGGCGGCGACGCCTTCGACGTTGTCGCTGTCGACGAAGCCGGGCCCGGTGAGGATCGGCAGGCCGCCGCCGGCGGTGTTCAGGTTCGTCGCCTGGAGGTACATCAGCACGACTGGCAGGTAGCCCTGGAGGTACTGCTGCTGGTCGACTGTGAACGCCACGGCGCCGTCGTTGATCGCGCTGATCAGGTCGGGCGAGATGTCGAACCCGCCGATCTGCAGCTCCCGGCCAGCCGTCTCGGCCGCGGCGATGGCGCGCAGCGCGATGTTCGGGCCGGTGCCCATGAAGGCATCGATGTCCGGATCGGCCTGCAGCAGCGCAGCGACCTGGTTCTCTTGCTCGGTCGGGTCGGCGTCGAGCCCGACGAACTCCGAGACGACCTCGCCCGAGAACGTCTCGGCGAGCCCGTCGCAACGCTCTTCGAGGGCGATGTTGGTCTGTTCCTGCCGGCCGCAGAGGATCTTCGTCACGCCGAGCTCGTTGAAGCGCTCACCAGCACCCTGGCCGGCGACGATCTCGTCCTGGCCGACGTGGGTGACGGCGCCGAGATCCTGCCAGTTGTTGAGGCCGGAGTTCAGCGTGTACAGCGGGATGCCCGCCTCAACGACGGCGGCGGCGGCTGCCGAGACGCCTGCCGGATCGGCGAGCGAGATGGCGATCCCGTCTGAGCCCTCGGCGATCGCGCCTTCGATGGCCTGCGACTGCGCCTCTGCGTCGTTGTTCGAGCCGAAGTAGTTGACCGTGACGCCATAGTCGGCGGCGGCCGCCTCTGTCGCGGTCTGCACGACCGACCAGAACACCCCGTCGTCGCCGTGGGTGATGACGTGGAACACGAGGTCTTCGCCCTGCACGACGTCGACGGTGTCGCCCGGCGTGCTCGTCTCGCCGCCGGCGGTGGTGGTGGCCTCGTCGCCGGTGGTCTCGGTGCCGGTGTCTTCCGTGCTCCCGGTCGCCTCGGTGCTCCCGGTCGCCTCGGTGGTGTCAGCGCCTTCGGTGGTCGAAGCGCCGCCGGTGCTGGCTGCGGTCGTGGCCGCCGAGTCGGTTGAGCCGGAGTCATCGTCGCCCGTACAGGCCAGCAACGTCAGCGACAGCGCGGCGGTCGCCGTGAGCGCACGGCGAAGTCTGGTTCTCATGGATCGGTCCCCCTGTGGTGATCGGTGGTTGTCGAACCGGTCGCGCGTTCCCCGCCCGCCAATGATCTCAGCGCGGGTTGCAAGGACCGGAGGTACGCGACGCTCTTGGCGACGTCGCGAACTGGGCCTTCGCCGGCGGGTGGTTCCTCGCCGGTGATGGCCACATCTTGTTCGAGCACATAGAGGCCGTCGTAGCCCTGGCTCTCGAGGGCGATGATGACGTCGGCGACCGGTACGTCGCCGTCGCCGAGTGGTGCGAACACGCCGGCCTGCACGGCGGCCATGAGACCGAGCTCACCGATGGCCAGTCGGGCCCCGACGTCGGAACGCACGTCCTTGAGGTGGACGAGCGCGACGCGGTCGGCGTGACGCTTCGCCAGGTCGAGCGCATCGGCGCCGCCGATCGTCACGTGGCCCGTGTCCAGGCAGAAGGGCACATCCGAGGCGGAGAGGAACCGCTCGAGCTCGTCGGCGGTCTCGACGAGCGTGGCGACGTGGGGGTGGAGCACCTGCTGCAGGCCGTGGTCGGCGGTGAGGATATCGATCTCGTCGACCACCTCGACCATGTGCTCCCACTGGTCCTCGGAGAGCGTGGGACGCGACCAGTCGGCCGGGTCGTTGACGAGCGCCGTGACGAAGTGCCGTGCGCCGGTCGCCTGGAGCAGTCCGGCCATCTCTTCGGCGGTCGCCACCGATTCGGCGCGCCGGGCAGGATCGTGGGCGACGATCGGCACGAAGGCGCCGACGAGGTTGAGTCCGTGGGCGTCGAGCTTCGCCCGCAGTGCATCGGGCTCCGTCGGCAGCCAGCCGATGGCACCCAGCTCGGTGGCAGTCAGCCCGGCTTCGCGCATCTCGTCGAGAACTCGATCGACGGGAAGTTGCAGCCCCCAGCCCGGCACCTCGCAGACGCCCCACGAGATCGGCCCGCCCGCGAGGCGCGTGATCAGATCTCGGTGCGGCACTGTGCCGTTGTCCTCCACGACCCCCCTCAGTCGCAACCGGCGGGACGGATCCCGCCGCGTTGGAGCGGGCCGACTCTCGCGCCTCACTCAACGAACTGTCAAGGTGGGCGTACCGACCCGACCCGCCGGGCGAACGACCCGCCCAACTTCTGCGTCAGCAGATACGCCGGAAGGACAACGTTCTCGCTCACGCAGAACTCGAACCAGCGAGCTCAGTAGTACAGGCGTTGGTCCTTGCGGCCGGCCTCGTGTTCGTCGACGAGCTGGCGGGTGATCGGGTCGTTGGTGACCTCGGCACCGACGACGTCCCACCACACGCCGGAGCTGGGGATCGAGTGGTACTTGTCGGCGTACACGACGATCACCGCCGAGCCCAATTCCTTGCGTGCCGCGCCCAGGGCGGTGCGCACCTCGTCGGCAGTGCGCGCGCACCAGGCCTTGACGCCGACGCTCTCGGCGTTCTTGACGTAGTCGACCTCGACGAACTCGCCCTCGTCGATCAGGCCGGTGGCGTCGTCGCGTACCTTGAACTCGTTGCCCAACGAGTGCCCGACGAAGTTGCGCTGGTGGCCGTGGATCGACTGGTAGCCGTAGTTGACGTTGAGGACGACGGTGATCTTGGTGCCCTCCTGCACCGCCGTCACCAGCTCCATCGGGTGCATCTGGTAGTTGCCGTCACCCATCAGCACGAACACCTCGCCGTGCGGTTCGGTCAGCCGGACGCCGATGGCGGCGGGGATGTCGTAGCCCATGCACGAGTTGCCGAACTCGAGGTGGAGTGTCTTGCCGCCGGCGGCGTCGAACAGCTTCGTGAGGTCGCTCGGGATCGAGCCTGCCGCCGAGACGAGGACGTCGCCCTCCTCCATCGAGTCGTTGATGATCCCGATCAGCTGGGCCTGGGTCATCTGCTCGCCGGGGCGGTCGACGTAGACCTCCGTCCGCTTGGTCCGCTCCCAGTCACCGCTCAGGCGGCGCGCCTTCGCCACCCACTCGTCGTTGGGCGTCACGCCGGCGGCGGTGGCGGCGGCGGTCAGTGCCTGCAGCGCCAGCTTGGCGTCGGCGGTGATGGGGAGCGCACCCAGCTTGTAGGCATCGCGGCCGGTGACGTTGACCGACACGAATCGCACGCCCGGATCGTGGAAGGCGGTGTTCGAGCCGGTCACGAAGTCGTGCAGCCGTGTGCCGATGCACAGCACGAGGTCGGCCTCGCCGGCCAGCTCGGCGGCGCAAGGTGTCCCGGACACCCCCGTGCCTCCCAGCGACAACGGCACGGCCGATCCGTCGCGAATCGCGCCGCGGCCGGCGTGCGTCTCGCCGACGGGGATCCCGAACGTCTCGGCGAAGGTGACCAGCTCGTCCCACGCCTCGGAGTAGTGGACGCCGCCGCCGGCGATGATGTATGGCCGCTCGGCGGCCTGCAGCATCGCCACCGCCTCGGCGACGCGGGTCAGGTCCGGCGGGCGTCGCTCGATGCGCCAGGTGTGTGGCTCGAAGAACCGCACCGGGTAGTCGTAGGCGTAGCCCTGGATGTCTTGCGGCAGGGCGATCGTCACGGCACCCGTGTCGGCCGGGTCGGTCATCACCCGCATCGCCTCGGGCAAGGACACGAGGATCTGCTCGGGGCGGGTGATCCGGTCGAAGTAGCGGCTGACGACGCGGAACGTGTCGGTCACCGACATGTCCTCCGAGCTGAGGTGCTCGGTGCCCTGCAGCACGACGCCGCTGTACCGGGAGGCGTAGTGGTCCGACGGCAGGAGCAGCACGGGGATGCGACAGATCGTGGCGGTCGCCGCGCCCGTCACCATGTTCGTCGCTCCCGGCCCGATCGACGTCGTGCAGGCCATCGTCGCCGTGCGCCGCATGGCGCGGGCGAACCCGGTCGAGGCGTGGACCATCGATTGCTCGTTGCGCGGCTGGTGGTACGGCAGGTCCTGCCCGTACTCGACCAGCGCCTGGCTCAGGCCGGACACGTTGCCGTGTCCGAAGATGCCCCAGATGCCCTGGATGAAGCGTCGGCGCTCGCCGTCGAGCTCGCTGTACTGGACCTGCAGGAACTTGACGATTGCCTGGGCGAGCGTCAGGCGCTCCTTGCGCTCTGCCGAGTAGAACTGCACGCGGCCCCCTTCCTCTCTGTGGTGCGGATTGCTGGTGTGTCGTCGGTCGTGGTGTGCGCCGGGCTCAGACGTTCGTCCATGCGCTGCCGTTGCGTGCCGATGTTGCCGCGGCGAGGATCGTCGCGATCGAGTGCAGCCCGTCCTCGGCCATCGGGACACTGAGGGCGAGGGGGTCGGGCTCGGTGCCGTCGATCGTCGCCTGGATGATGTCGGCCAGGTCGCGGTAGAGGTTGGCGAAGGCGAAGACCGTGCCCTCCGGGTGGCCGATGGTGATGCGGCTCGCTCGATCGGCCTCCGGCGACAACCCTGGAGCACCGCGTTCGAGCACCTGGGTCGGTGCGTTGAGCGGCGTCCAGTACAGCTGGTTCGGGTGCTCCTGCGACCACTGCAGCCCACCGGTCTCCCCGAACACCTGCAGCGCCAGGCCGTGCGGGCGTCCGATCGCCACCCCGCTTGCCCACAGGCGCCCGATCGTGCCACCGTCCATGCGAAACGCCGTCAGCGAATCGTCCTCGAGCTGTCGACCGGGGACGACGCTGGCGAAGTCCGACGAGACGGACGTGACCCGCTGCCCCGTCACGTAGCAGGCGAGGTGCAGCGCGTGGATGCCGGCGTCGAGGGTGAGCGCCGAGAAGCCGGCCTGGGCCGGATCGAAGCGCCAGCGCACCCGCAGGTTGTCGGCGTCGGCGGCATCGGCCATGAAGCCACCGGCGAACTCGGCGACGACGACGCGGGGCCCGCCGAGATCGCCGCGAGCGACCATCGCCCGCATGTGGCGCACGAGCGGGTAGCCGGAGTAGCCGTAGTTGACGGCACACAGCCTCCCCGTCCGCGCGGCGACGGCGACGAGGTCCCGTGCCTCCTCCAGCGTCATCGTCATCGGCTTCTCGCACAGCACGTGAAAGCCGGCCTCGAGAAACGACTTGGAGATCTCGAAGTGCGTCACGTTGGGCGTGGCCACGGTGACGAGCGCGAGTCGGTCGTCCCGCTCCCGTTCGCCGTCCAGCATCGCTCGCCAGTCGCCGTAGGAGCGGTCGGCGTCGAGTCCGAGTGAGATCCCGTAGTCGTGCCCACGCTGCGGATCGATGTCGAGCGCGCCGGCGACGAAGCGGAACCGGGCGTCGAGTCCGGAGCCGGCGCGATGTGTGAAGCCGATCTGGCTGCCCTCGCCGCCGCCGATCAGTCCCCAGTTCAGGATGTCCAACATCGTCCTCGTTCGTGCCTGATCGTGGATGGGTGGTGGTTTCCGTGCTGCATCACAGCACCTGCGGGTTGACGACCAGGTCGGGGTCGAGCGTGCCGTCGATGCCGGCGAGGGCGTTGGCGATGGTGGTGCGACCCATCGCGATCAGCGCCTGCTCGGTCAGCGCCGCCGAGTGCGGACTCAGCACGATCCGCCGTTCGCGCAGCAGCGGCGAGTGGGCGGGCAGCGGCTCGGTCTCGAACGTGTCGAGGCCGGCGCCGTGGAGGTGCCCGCTGCGCACGCTGGCCAGCAGGGCGGCCTCGTCGATCAGCCCACCGCGACCGGTGTTGACGATGATCGCGCCACGCGGCAGCAGCGCCAGTTCGCGAGCACCGATGAGGTGGCGGGTGGCGGCGGTCAGCGGCACGTGCAGGCTGACCACGTCGGCGTCGCGCAGGCCGTCGTCCAGCTCCTCGACCACCTCGATCCCAGCGGCCAGCGTCGCCGTGACGAACGGATCGAAGATTCGGACACGCATCTCGAAGGCGAGTGCGCGGTGGGCGACCTCCCGGCCGATCCGGCCGTAGCCGACGAGCAGCAACCGGCGACCGCGCAGCTCGACGCCGCGCACGCGGGTGCGGACGGCGAAGTCGCCCGCCCGTGTCGCCGCGTCGAGCTCGATCGCCGCCCGGGCGGCCGCCAAGATGAGGAGCATCGTCTGCTCGGCGACCGAGACGGTGTTGGCGGTGCCGACGACGGTGACCGGGATGCCGCGCGCGGTGCACATGGCCATCGGGATGCTGTCGTACCCGACGCCGTGACGGGAGATGACCTTCAGGCGGTGCGCGGCGTCGACGGCGGAGGCGGGGAGCACGGCGTCACGGATCGTGATCGCATCGACGTCCGCGACCTGGGCCAACAGGTTGGCTTCGGAGACGTCGGTGAGCACGGTGTACATGACGTCGGGGCGGGCGTCGAGCATGGCCATCGCCTGGGGGTGGAGCGGCTGGACGACCAGGACCCTGTGCTCCTTCACAAGCGGCTCCCGACGAGCGGCGTGGGCGACATCGGCGGTCGGGCTGCCTCGCGCAGGCGGGCGACAGCGTCCTCGATGTGTCGGGCCGGCGTCAGTCGTGGGGTGTGACGGCGCCGAGGCCGGTACCCGATGACGCGCGCGCTGTCGGCGAGGTCCCATCGCATGCCGGCGTTGTCGGACATGACGTTGAGGACCGCTGATCCCTCGAACGTCGCCGTGCAGGATCGCTCGACGGCCTGCGCCCAGTCCTCGTTGCTCAGCCACATCTGCTGACCCCACCGGCCGTACGCCATGTGCGGTCCGGGCAGGTTGTCACCCGGCTGGCAGTAGCCGATCCGCAACGCCAGGAACGCCATGTCGGTGCGCTCCGCCGTATCGAGCCCGATCCGCTCCAGCAGCAGCTTCGAGACGCCGTACGGGTTGACCGGTCGGGGCGGCGTCGTCGGCATCAACCGGTGCGGCGTGAAGCGGTACCCGGCCAGTACCCAGTTCGAGCTGGCGAACACGAACCGGCGCACGGCCGCTTGGTCGGCGGCGCGCAGCACGTTGACGGTCACGTCGATGTTCGAACGCAGGACCGCGTCCCAACTGGCGACCGGGCTCTGCTCACCGGCCAAGTGCACGACGACGTCGACGTCACGGAACTGCGCCGCCCAGTCGGCGTCGTAGGACGCCAGGTCGGCGCGTACGAGGCTGGCGTCGCCGTCGGTCCCCCGCTGGTCGATCCGCACGACTGCGACATCGTCGCGGCTCGCCAGCGCGTTGACGGCCTTGCGCCCGAGGTTGCCGGTCGCACCGGTGACGAGCACGCGCATGATGGCGCTCAGCGTTCCACGCCGGCATGTTCGGCCGGCACACGTGCGTCCTGCGGCGCCGGCCGAGGCCGCCCGTAACATCCGCCGGTGCGGGTCGCCGCTGGACTGATGCCGTCACGGCGGGCCAACGGGGTGGTGCTCGCCTGCTTCCTCGGCAACGCATCGCTCGGTTGGTTCCTCAACGGCCTGGGTGCCATCCTGCCACCGCTCCGCGACGCGGTCGGCGAAGGCGCCGGCACGTACGCCCTGCTGCCCGGCGCTGTCCTCCTCGCCTGGGGGCTGTTCGACGTCTCCCGACCGGGTCGGGCCCTGCGGCCGGTTGCCGGCGGGCGGGGGCTGTTCGTCGGATCCTTCGCCCTGGCCGCGACCGTCTTCGTCATGGGCCTGACGCGCTGGCCGATCGTCAGCGTGTTGGGCGCCGTGGCAGCGGCCGTGGCGGCGGCCCACCTCAACCGGCTGGTCCCGGGGATCTTGGCCGCGCTGCGCGCTGAGGACACCGAGCGGGTGATGATGCGGGCCAACGCCTATGCGAGCACAGCGGTGCTCGTCGCCCCGCTGGCGGTCGGCGCATCGATCGCGCTCGGTGCGGGGTGGCTGCCGGGCTTCGGGATCCCGTTGGCGATCGGCGCAGTTGCCGTCGCCGTTGCGGTCCGACGAACGCCGCCCGAACGTCTGCCCGCCGCACCCACCGACGACTCGCACCGACGGCTGCCGCCGTGGGCGTCATGGTGGCGGGAATGGGTCGTGCTGTGGCTCTCGATCGTGGTCGAGTTCTGTTTCGCCTACTTCGTGGTGACGTTCCTCAACGAGGAGCTCGGGCTGTCCGAGGCGAGCGCGGCGTTCGGCGGTGCGGCGTGGGGCATCGGCATGCTGGTCGGACGCTTCGCCTTCAGCCGGTGGGCCCCGCCCAGTTCGGTCGTCCCGAGCGCGATCACGATCCTCGCCGGGTTCTCGTTGTTCTGGCTCGTGCCACAACCGGGCGTCGCGATCGCCGGGATCTGCGTCGCCGGTCTGGGCGCGTCGCCGCTGTACCCGAGCCGCATCACGGCGCTGATCGCCCGCTTCCCGAATGCCCCTCACGACGGCTCGACCCGAGGCGGGCTGGCGGCCGGCGCTGCGCTCCTGGCGGCCCCGGCGCTGATGGTCAGCCTGCGCGCGGTCAGCGACGTGCGCACGGCGTACCTGGTCGTGCCGATGCTGCTGGTCGTCCTCGTCGGGCTGGCGAGGCCGTCCATACGGGCCAACGCGCGCTGAACACTTCGCCGGAGGTCCGGTCGTGGTGTCATTGGGGGAGGCAACGGTTTTGTGGCGAGACAGGAGCTGGTATTGACGACCGACGCGGCGACATCGCTCGATCGATTGGCTGGTCTGGGTTGGAACGCCTCGGTCCCGCCGAACGGGTTCGCCAATCGGGGGGCGGCTTCGAACGATCTGTACAACGACAACCCGCTCGGGCTGGACACGCCGGTCGGGGAGATCGACATCGAGACGACACCCGAGCACCGCAACCTGATCCCGGGTGACCCTCGGTGTGCCGACTGGACCCGCACCTACGACGACCCCGGTGTGGTGGCGCTGCGCCAGCGGCTCGGCGAGCGCAACGGGATCCCTGGCCTCGAGGTGGTCTCGCCGGACGATGTCGAGCGGGCGGCCGGACTGTTCCACCGGGACGGATTCGTCGCAGTACGCGATGCGGTCGGGCCCGAGCAGCTGGAACGGCTGCGCGAGGCGGCGGCCGAGGTCATCGAGACGCTGGTCGCCGCCGACCCGGAGGGCTCCGTCGGCGGCGGCGCGGGTGGTCTCCCGCATCGCTACTCCTTCGGTGGGACGTCCGCCAGCCGGCACATGTTCCATCGTCCGGAGTGGTGCGAGCTGCTCGACCTGCCCACCACGACGCCGATCCT
>JBPCJW010000092.1:0-12915 GCA_051004915.1 Ilumatobacteraceae bacterium | reverse complement strand
CCCCTATATGTCAAGACGCCGTTGAGGGCGCACTCCAGGATGCGCTCAGACGGCCGCGGAGAGGGCGGGTGGTATGGAGGGTGCGGGCGTTTCGAGGCTGTCGACGTGTCTCGCGCGGTGGTCAGTCATGACGCGCTGGTAGATCTCGCGGGCGAGGAAGCGCTTGATGCAGCGGATGATCTCCCGCTTCGGCATGCCCTCGGCGGTTCGTCGGGCGACATAGTCGATCGTCGGCTGGTGGAACCGCATGCGCACGATCGTTGAGCGGTAGAGCGCGGCGTTGGCTTGACGGTGCCCGCCGCGGTAGAGGCGGTGTCGGCCGGTGGTCATTCCCGATGAGGCGGGGATCGGGCAGGCGCCGCAGAGCTTCGCGAAGGCGGCTTCGGAGCGGATCCGATTGGGGTCGTCGCCGAAGATGATGAGCATCTCGGCGGCGGTGTCGGCACCGACGCCGAACCCGTCGCGCAGCGTCGGTGATGTGTCGGCGGTGAGCTGGTCGAGGTGGCGGTCGTGGTCGTGGATCTCGTCGTTGAGGAACAGCCACCGGCGGGCCAGGGCCCGCAGGGTGTGCTTGGCGGCCGCAGTCGGCGAGTCGAGCAGGCCGGGTCGGAACCCGGCGCAGCGATCGATGAGTGTCTTGTCACCGAGACCGGTGAGCGACTCACGCAGCTCGGCCGGCGTGTTCACGATGATCGTCTTGAGGCTGATGATCGCTGAGGTGCGGGCCTTCACCGCCGTGTCGCGGGCGATCTTCAGCTGACGCATCATCTCCACGTTCCCGTCCGCGGTCTTCGGCACGGCGGTCGACTGGCCGGCGAGCACCGAGCGGGCCGCCAGCTCGGCGTCAAGCGTGTCGGACTTGCCGTTGGCCCGCCGGGCCCGCCGGTCACCGCGGTTGACCTCGATGACGCGATGCCCGGCTCGCCGCACCGCGCTGGTCAGCCCGGCCCCATAGCTGCCGGTGCCCTCGATCCCGAACGCCTCGATCGGCCCGAACCCGACGGCCCAGGCGATCAACTGGCGGTAGCCGCCCGAGTCGGCGGCGAACGAGCGGTCCTCGAGCCGGATCCCCCACACGTCGATGGTCACGGCAACGTGGACGTGCTTGTGGGTGTCGACGCCGACGATCACCTTCCGTCGCGCGTCGGGTGCTGGCATGCTTGATGTCACGGTGTGGCCTCCTTGGTCTGCCGGTTCGCCGGCTGGCCGGATGGGAGGACAGGACTGTGACGGGTCGTGTTCGCGCAGGCCCCTATTCGGTCACTGCCCATCCGGCCAGCAGGTGCTTGGTGGTTCAGCCAGCAGGCGACGACCGACAGATCAACGCCAGGACACGTCTCGGTCAGTCGAAAGCAAGGGTCAGGCCGCCACCTGCTGGCACCCGACCAGTGTCGTCGCCGACACCCGCCAGGCCGGTGGATCATGCTCACAGACGAGGAATGGGCGGGCAGTGAGCACCTCGCGCACTGCGGCGGTGATGCGCGTGCTGCACGATCGGGGTGACAGTCGCATTCCGGCGCCGTGGTGGACGACGCGGGCGGCGGTGTCGCTCTGGTCGCGGCCCATGGGGATGCACACCATTGGAACACCGTGGGCGAGGGCCTTCATGACGGTGCCGTGCCCGCAGTGGGTGATCACGAGTGATGCCTCACGCAGGATCGGGCCGTGCGGTGCTGATCGGACGATGGTGACGTTGTGGGACGGGGCCACGGCGTCAGCCGGCAGCATCTGCCGAGGGTGACAACGCCCCGCACCGGCAGCGACGACAGCGCATCGACCACCCGTTGCAGCAGCGGCGCCTGCTGCTGGTACGTCGAGCTGAAGCTGACGAGGACCAGCGGATCGTCGGTGGTCTGCTGGCCCTGGTCGGTCCACGGCTCGGCCCACGCTGGCTCGTCGAGGATCGCTCCGGTGTGTGTGAGTTGGCGGGCACGGACGGTGACGCAAAGTCGAAGCCCGAGCTGGCGAGCACGAGGATGCGTGGGGTGTCGAGGACTTGGTTCGTAGAACGAGCGCAGCGGCGCCAGGCCGCGTGCGGTGCGGGCCGCGTTCAGTGGTGTCAGACCTCGTCGGAAGATGGCGTTGACGGTCGTGCGTAGGGCGGCGTCACGCCACCGGCCGGCAGCCCTTTGGCGAGCGGGAACCCCGGACCGATCGCTGGCACACCGGGGCTCGGCAGGGTCCAGATGTTGGGCACGATCGGGACGACCGGCACCGGGACGGCCTGGGCCGCCACGACGGCGCCGAAGAGCGGTTATTGGGCGCCACGACGTCGGGGCGAAAGAGGTCGATGGCATCTCCGGAGTCGGCGGCGAACTCCTCGGCTGGCCCGGCGATGAAGCGGTCGCGCATCCGCTGGAGCATGACGAGCGGGTTCGCCGTCTCCCAGTCTCGTAGCAGGTCCTGGTCGGGGTCGAGCGACGTGCGGTGCGGGGCGCGCTGCCACGGCGTGAACGTGCAGCCCGCCTGCTCCGCCTGGGCGCCGATCGTGGGGTCGGCCAGCACGTGGACGACGTGGCCACGGGCGATGAGGCGGCGGGCGACGCCCAACCCGGGGGCCACAGTGCCGCCGCCGTCCCACATGGGCAGCAGGTACCGCTGCGGGGTGTTCGTCACGACTGATCCTCCCGGGACGGGGCCAGCGTGCCCGTGACACCCTCGACCAAGTGGCGGATGATGGTCTCGCTCTGGGGTCGTGAACGGCCGAGATCTCGCCGGAGCAGCTTCCAAACGGTGACGTCGGTCGCTGCGTAGAGGGTCATGACGAGCTCTTCACGGCGGCCCCCGCACCCGGGCAGGAAGGGTGCAACGTGGCCACGATCCAGCTGCGGTGGCTGTCGCGGGAAACAAGTGTCGGAAAACGCGCGTCCGCTACCACGCGTGACGACCGCTACAGGGGCGTCGGATAAGCGCCGTTCCTCCCGCTTGCAGCTGCAAGCAATCTTCAGCGCTGACAGGCAACCATGCGCGACCGATCGACGGTGATGGCGCCAGCCTCGGCAGACGCCCGAGCGTCCCAACGCAGGACCGAGCCCTTGCTCGGAGCACCCGAACGCGGGGTTCAGCGGCACCGAACGCCCACCACCGGAGCATCCGATGATCGCTGTTCGCAATGACGCCCTGCCGCGTGCTGTGCCGCTGGCTCAGAGTCACGCCACCAACGAGGCACACCTTGCCTGACGCGGCACTAGTTCCGGACGTCCTCGGATCTGACCGCGCGCACCTCTCGCGTCTGCCTGGCGGTGCTGACGACGGCACCGACGCCTTTGCCGACACCGGTCAGGATCCAGCGCACGGTCGCCAGCCCGAACACGACGGCGACGGCGACGGCCAGCGGGATCAGGAACGCCCGCAGGATGTCGCCCTTGGCACCGGTCATCGGCCCGAGCACGCTGGCGTCCACCGACGTGCCGTCGGCGTCGAGCGTCCGCACCGGGTCGCCGAGCTGCGGGCAGTTGACCTCGTCCTCCGTGATGCCGATCACGTCGTCGCCGGCGAACAGCGGCTCCGTGACGCGCACCTTGGACATCAGCGAGGTCGAGTTGCGCAAGGGGTTCGCTCCGATGAGGTACTGCGTGTCCTCGGCGAGGAAGCGGGTGTCACCGCCGTAGCGCACGTCGACGAGCCCGCCATACGCGTACGGCTGCAGATCGCCGGCGCGCACCTGGTCGATGCGGTACCGGGCGGTCTGGAAGTCGCTGTCGAGCAGGGTGCCGACGAACACGACCGCAGCCAGGTCAGGCAGCGCGCATCCCTCCGTCACCGCCAGCGGCCAGCGTCGACCCGAGGGATCGGTCGCGGCATCGGTCGTCGACTGGTCGGCTTGGCCGATCGGCGGATCGGTCGGCGGCGGACTGCCGTACGCGACCAAAGGGAACGCGAGGACGCCCACGGCGACGACGACGGCAACGGCGCGAGCAACGGTCGGAACCGTGAGCGCGATCGACCGCGGGTGCCGCCAGGGGGAGCGCACGGCGGAAGGCTACGCGACGCCGTGCGCCGAATGCGGTCAAGCGCGTGGTGTCGCCGGCGCGCAGACCTCCAGCTCCATCCCGTCGGGATCACGGAAGAACAGCGACCACTCAGGACCGAGCTGCTGGATCTCACCGATCTCCGCGCCGGCGTCGACGAGGCGCTGACGCAACCCCTCCAGCACGTCGCGCGACTCGACGGCGAGGGCGAAGTGGTCGATCGGTCCACGCCCGCCCATCTGGCGACGGTCACCGACGATCGAGCCCGGCTCGACCTCGAAGACGTTAAGCATGGCGTGCCCGCCGAGATCGATGATCGCCATCCGTGGGTGATCCCCTTCGGCATCCATCTCGAAGACCACGGCGCCGTCGAACGCGTCGGCGTAGAATTGCGTGCACCGATCAGGTCGGCGGTCACAGTGGCGACGTGGTTGAACCCACTGGTCACGGGCACGGTCATCTCCCTTGGAACTCGGGCTGGCGTTTGGCGAGGAACGCCTGCACGGCTTCTGCCGTGTCAGCGGTCGCGAAGTTGATCGTCTGTGCCGCCCCCTCGTCGTCGAGTGCCTGCTCGAGGGTGATGCCGATGGCGTTGTCGAGCAGCCGCTTCGTCTGGGCGAGGGCGATCGGCGGCCCCGCCGCAAGTCGGCCCACCCAGTCGTCGACGAAGGCGTCGAGCTCGGCATCGGGCACCACCCGGTTGACCAGCCCGATGCGGTCGGCCTCGGCTGCGTCGATGATGTCGGCGAACAGCGCCAGCTCCTTCGCCCGGTGCAACCCAACGCGACGGGGCAGCACCCACGAGCCTCCGAAATCGATGGTCAGGCCGCGGCGGGCGAAGATCTCCGAGAAGCGAGCGTTGTCGCTGGCAACGACGAGATCGCAGAGGAGGGCCATGTTCATGCCGGCGCCGACCGCCACACCGCGCACCTTGGCGATGGTCGGCTGCGGCAGGCGCCGCAGGGCGAGGGCGACGTCACCGACGTGGCGCATGCTCGCCAGTCCGTGAACCCGCCCGCCAGGTTGGCCGTCGCCGTCGGCGTTTCCGTCATCGTCCGCCGTGCTGGTGGCCTCGCTCCGGGACGGCGCCATCCCGCCGACGTCGGCGCCCGAGCAGAAGTCACCGCCGGCGCCCGTGATGACGAGGACGCGGTCTTCGGCACGCAACCCGACGTCGCGGAAGACACAGAGCAACTCATCCCACATCTGGGCGTTGGCGGCGTTCTTGCGCTCGGGACGGTCGAGCGTGATCGTGACGACCCCGTCGGCCCGATCGACGAGCAAGGTCTCGAAACTCATGACGCGGACGTTAGATGGCGTTGCGTTCAGCTCAGAAGGCGTGGTGGATGACCTCGAGTCGCGTGCCGGTGATGGCGACCACATCGAAACGGATCTCGACGCCGCGCGGGGCCCCTGCGGTGGCCAGCCACTCGGCTGCCAATCGGCGGAGACGTTGCTGCTTGCCGACGCCCACGGCGGTGGCGGCGATCCCGAAGGCGTCCGTGCGCCGCGCCTTCACCTCGCAGATGACGATCAACCGCCGGCGCCGGACGATGAGATCGATCTCGCCGTTGGCGCATCGCCAGTTGCGAGCGACGACCCGATACCCGTGCCGCTCGTACCACGAGGCAGCCACCTGCTCACCCCACTGCCCTCGCTCGGCGTTCGACATCGCCACGCGCTACCTCCAGATCGACTCGGATCTCAGGAACGCGAGCGTTCGAGCGGCAGCAGCGGACATGACACCCGGGTCAGTTCCCGAATGGTCGTGCCGCAGCGAGCTTGACTGGTCAGGTCGACCGTAGGGCCGAAGGGCCGGCACGGCCAGGTGCAGGGAGGCAGCGGCGCTTCACCGCCACTAATACGTTCGCTTCTCGCGAATCTTGGCCGCCTTGCCGGTGCGGCCGCGCAGGTAGTACAGCTTGGCGCGGCGGACGTCGCCGCGCTTGACGACCTCGATCTTGGTCACCGTCGGCGTGTGCACGGGGAACGTCCGCTCGACGCCGACCCCGTAGCTCAACTTGCGCACGGTATAGGTCTCCTGCAGGCCGCTCCCCTGGCGTCCGATCACGTTGCCCTGGAAGATCTGAACCCGCTCCTTGTTGCCCTCGACGACTCGCACGTGGACCTTCACCTCGTCGCCGGGTGAGAAGTGGGGGACGTCGTCGCGCAAGGACTCGTCGTCGATGAGGTCGGTGGCTTTCATGTCGGCGGACGTCCTTTGCAGCAGGGCCGGTCAAGGATACGGGAGGGCCGGGAACTCTTCCAACAGCCGCTGCTCGTCCGCGCCGAGCCCGCCCCGCGCCTGGATGAGGTCGGGCCGGGTCGTCAAGGTGCGGTGCAGCGCCTGGGCCAGGCGCCAGCGACCGATGCGGGCGTGGTCGCCGCTGCGCAGCACGTCCGGCACCGTCCACCCGCGAAAGTCGGCGGGTCGAGTGAACTGCGGCTCCTCCAGCAGTCCGAGCGCACCGAAGCTCTCCGTCAGCGGGCTGAGCTCATTGCCCATGACACCCGGGATGAGCCGCGTCACGGCCTCCACGACGAGGCACGCGGCGACCTCGCCCCCGGCCAGGACGACGTCGCCGACGCTCAGCTCGCCGTCCACGAGGTGCTCGCGGATGCGTTGGTCGACCCCCTCGTAGCGACCGCACAGCAAGCTGAACCCCTGGCCGGCGACGAGCTGTGTCGCGGCGGGCTGGTCGAAGCGGCGACCGCCGGGACCGAGTAGGTACAGCGGGCGCGGCGGATCGACCGCCTCGACCGCGGCGAAGGCAGGTTCGGGACGCAGCAGCATCCCGGCCCCGCCGCCGAACGGGGTGTCGTCGACCGAGCGGTGCACGTCGGTGGCGTGGGCGCGCAGGTCGTGGACGCGCAATTCGAGCAGCCCGGCTTCTCGCGCCCGGCCGAGCAGGCTGACCGAGCAGAACTCGTCGACGAGCGCCGGGAAGATGGTGAAGACGTCGATCTGCACGGCGACTCAGAGGTCGAACAGGCCGGACGGCGGATCGATGACGATGCGCTCGGGTGTGTGCTCGATCACGAACACCATCGGGACGAGGGCACCGTTGTCGAGCTCGAGCAGGTCGGCCGCCGGGTTGGCGACCACCGAGGTGCACCGACCGCGCGCCGTGCCGTCGACCTCGACGACCGGCGTGCCGATCAGCTCGTGGACCCACAGCTCGTCGGGGTCGTGCAACGGCTCGGCGTAGGCTGGCGTGTTCGTGTAGCGCTGGGCGGAGACCCGGTCGTGCACCTCCTCGAACGTGACGAGCCAACGGTCCTGATGCGGGCTGGCGGCAACGACGGTCAGCCAGCCGTCGAGGGCGAACCAGCGGGTCCCGGGCTGCAGTCGCTCCGGGCGGTCCGTGGCGAGCTGCACGTTGACCTGGCCTCGCACGCCGTGCGCCTTGCGCAGGTAGCCGATCTCGAGCAGTCCCGACGGCGTGCTCACCGGCGCTCCGTCAGTCGTCGACGAACTCGATGTCGACCTCGGTCTCGTCGCGGACTGCAGCCGCACGAACCACCGTGCGGATGCTCTGGGCCGTGCGACCGCGACGCCCGATGACGCGCCCGAGGTCGCCGGGCCCGACCCGAACGTCCAGGCGGACACGCCCGCGACTCTGCGACGTCTCGACCTGTACCGCGTCCGGGTCGTCGACGATCGACCTCACGATGTGGGTCAGGACCGCGGCCGCCGTCGGTGCGTCCGCTCGATTCGTGGTCTCGGCGGCGACGTCGCTCATGTGAGAACCTCACCGTGGGCGGTGACGCCACGAAGAAGCCCAACACGTACTCGGCCATGAGCGCCAAGACCGTGCTGCTGATTCACTCGCTCGAAGACTCCCTCGCTCATGTCAGAACCTCACCGTGGGCGGTGACGCCGGGAAGGAGCGCAACAGGTGCTCGGCCATGAGCGCCAAGACCGTGCCGCTGATCCACTCGGTCGAAGACTCCCTCGCTCATGAGGTCGTCGCCGGCGGCGCGGCCGGCGTTGCATCGGGTGTACCGACACCAGCGATCTCGAGCAGCTTGCGCACGCGATCGGTGGGCTGGGCGCCCTGGCGAAGCCATTTGGCGGCCTTGTCGTGGTCGACGCTGAGCGTCGACGGATCAGTGCGTGGGTTGTAGTGCCCGACGATCTCGATGAAGCGGCCGTCGCGCGGCGAGCGCGAGTCGGCGGCGACGATGCGGTACTGCGGCTGCTTGGTCTTGCCGACACGGGTCAGGCGCAGCTTCACGGCCATGGGGATCCTCACGTTGCTGGGCGGCACGGGACGGGCCATGCCATGACGAACCGGGAAAGGTTAGCGGCGAGTGCCGGGTGACCGGTCCTGGCCGGGCCTCGGCGGTCACCCGGAGCCCGGCCAGTCGATGGCATCGTGCAGCTCGACGACGGTGACGCCGAGCAGGCCACTGATCTTCGGCCGACTCGTAGCTCCCATCGATGCGCACGAACAGATGCAGGGTGTCCCTTGCGGGGTCGGCGATCAATACCTCGTCCACGCCGTGGGCGGCATGGTGGTCGAACTTCAGCCACGACTCGTCGTCGGGCGAGACGATCTCGACGACCATCGCGGCCGTCGGTACCCAAACGTCGTCGGCACGCAGCCGGACGAGGCCGACGTGGGGGACGCGGAAGTGCCCGCCATCGCAAAGATTGAACCCGCCGCACGCCTTGAGACCGATCGGCAGGCCGAGTCGTTGCAGCAGCGAACCGATCTGCACCCCGAGGTAGCTGTGCCACTGATGCCGTGCCGGCGCCATGCGGTACTCCCCGTCCCAGACCTCTTCGTGGCGGTCCAAGGGCGCGGCGACGGGCGATCAACGCTTCGAGCTCGGGCGTTCGCTCGCCCAGCACGACCGGGCGCATGCGCAACGAGGCTCTCTACCGGTCAGCCGGAGCCAGGCCAGTCGATCGCACCGTGCAGATCGGCGACCGTCACGCCGAGCAGGCCACTGACCTCTGCCGACTGGTAGCTGCCGTTGACGAGCACGAACAGGTGCAAGGTGCGTTTCTGCGGGTCGGCGATCAGCACCTCGTCAACGGCGTGCGCGGCGTAGTGGTCGAACTTCAGCCACGACTCGTCGTCGGGCGAGACCACCTCGACGACCATTGCAGCCGTCGGGAACCAGAGCAACTCCGGGCCGGCACGATGGACGGTCAAGTCGGGCACGCGAAAGTTGCCGGGTCGGCCGATGTTCACCGGTCCCGCCACGAAGAGGCCGCTGCTACCAGCGGACCGGTCCAGCACGACCGTCAGCCGCGCCTCGAGATGTGCGTGTCGTCCGTCTGCGGCCGGCGCCATGTGGTACTCCCCGTCCCAGACCTCGTCGTGGAGGTCGTGTCCAAGGGCGCGGCGACGCGCGATCAACGCGTAGAGCTCGGGCGTTCGCTCGCCCAGCACGATGGTGCGCGCGCCCGAGAGGATATCGACGGGGTGTGACAGGGTCAGCGGGGCATCCCGGGCATGCCGCCGGTCAGCTCGGCGAGGTCGGGGAACCCACCGCCGGGCGGCATGCCGGGCGTCCCCTGCATGCCGATGCCACGGCGCTTGCCCTTCTTGCCCTTGCCGGACATCCCGAAGCGCTTCATCATCTTCTGCATCTCGGCGAACTGCTTGACGAGGCGGTTGACGTCCGACGGTGACGTGCCGGACCCGTTGGCGATGCGGGTGCGGCGCGATCCGTTGATCAGCTGCGGCTGCGCCCGCTCGAGCATGGTCATCGACCTGATGATCGCTTCCACCGGCTTCAGGTCGTCGTCGCCGATCTCGGCGCCCTTCAGCTCTTTCGGCATGCCCGGCATCATCCCGAGCAGGTTGCCGAGCGGACCCATCTTCTTGAGCTGCTGCATCTGGGCGAGGAAGTCGTCGAGCGTGAAGGCGCCCTCGAGCAGCTTGCTCGCCGCCTCCTCGGCCTCGTCCTGTTCGAAGGCCTGCTCGGCCTGCTCGATCAGTGTGAGGACGTCGCCCATCCCGAGGATCCGCCCGGCCATGCGGTCGGGGTGGAACTGCTCGAAGGCGTCGAGCTTCTCGCCCGTCGACGCGAAGGCGATCGGCTTGCCGATGACCTCCTTGACGGAGAGGGCGGCCCCGCCTCGGGCGTCGCCGTCGAGCTTGGAGAGGATCACGCCGTCGATCGCCAACGTGTCGTTGAACGCCTGGGCGACGCCGACTGCGTCCTGACCCGTCATCGCATCGAGGACGAGGAACGTGTAGTGCGGCGCGACGGCGCCGGCGATGAGGCGCACCTGCTGCATCATTTCGGCGTCGATGGCCAGACGGCCGGCGGTGTCGACGATCAACACGTCGCGCCCGAGCCGGCGGGCCTCGGCCAGGCCCTTGGCCGCCGTGAGCACGGGGTCGCCGGACTCGGAGAACACCGGGACGTCGATCTGGCGGCCAAGCGTGCGCAGCTGCTCGACGGCGGCAGGGCGCTGCAAGTCGGCGCCGACGAGCAGCGGCTGGCGACCCTGCGCCTTGAACCAACGGCCGAGCTTGCCGGCGGCGGTGGTCTTGCCCGAGCCCTGCAACCCCGCCATCAGCACGACAGTCGGCGGGCGACCGGCGTACGTGATGCGCAGCGTCTCGCCGCCCAGCATGCGGGTCAGCTCGGCGTTGACGATCTTGACGACCTGCTGGCTGGCGTCGAGCGCCTGCGAGCGGGTGGCGCCGATGGCCTCGATGCGGATGCGTCCGACGACGTCCCGGGCCACTCCGACGTTGACGTCGGCCTCGAGCAGCGCGGTGCGGATCTCGCGCAGGATCTCGTCGACGTCGGCCTCGGTCAGGCGGCCCTTGCCCCTGATCCGCTTGACGATCCCTTCCAGCCGGGTGGACAGCGTCTCGAACATGTCCGAACGACGCTACCGATCGTTCCCGGCGCCAGCCGCGAGGCATTTGCTTTGCAAGGCTAATGAGTTATGCTAACGACCATCAGGTTGACGGAGAGTGACACGGCACTGGCCAGCACGTTGCGCCTCAGTGTCATGCGCCTGTCACGCCGCTTGCGTCTCGAACGCTCGGGAGACGACCGGACGCTCAACCAGCTGGCGGTGCTGGGAACACTCGACCGGCGTGGGCCGCTGACCGTCGGGGAGCTGGCCGGCTTGGAGAAGGTCAAACCACCGTCGATGACTCGCACGGTCGCCTGCCTCGAGGAGGCCGGGCTCGTGTCCCGCCGTCCGCACGAGCGCGACGGTCGCCAGGTCGTCGTCGAGCTGACGTCTCCGGCGCGCCAGGTCCTGGACGACGATCGTCGCCGCCGCGACGCCTGGCTGGCGCAGCGCCTCGGAGTCCTCACCCACGACGAGCTCGAGCTGCTGCGCCGGGTGGCGCCGCTGCTGGAACGACTCGCCGCGTCATGAGGGACTCGTCGTGCGGGTGACCTTCGCCGCCCTGGCCACCCGCAACTACCGCCTCTTCGCCACCGGCTCGCTGATCTCCAACGTCGGCACGTGGATGCAGCGCGTCGCTCAGGACTGGCTGATCCTCACGCTCACCGCCAGTGCTGGCGCGCTCGGCGTGACGACCGGGTTGCAGTTCCTGCCGATCCTGCTGTTCTCGCCACTCGCCGGCGTCGTGGCCGATCGCTACCCGAAACGTGTCGTGCTGACCGTGACGCAGGTCGTGCTCGGCGTCACCGCCGCAACGCTCGGCGTGCTGGCCGTGACCGGGCTGGCGCAGCCGTGGCACGTCTACCTTCTGGCGTTCCTCTTCGGCACCGGCGCGGCGTTCGACGTGCCCGCCCGCCAGGCGTTCGTCAACGAGATGGTCGGCCCAGACCGGCTGACCAACGCAGTGGCGCTCAACTCGGCGTCGTTCAACCTCGCCCGGATGATCGGCCCGGCCCTCGCCGGACTGCTCATCGCCGCACTCGGTTCCGGCGTCACGGCTACCGGCTGGGTGATCCTCATCAACGCCACGACGTACGCCGCCGTCGTCGTGTCCCTGGCCCGCATGCGTTCGAGCGAGCTGACCCCGACCGTCCCGCTCGCCCGGGCACGAGGTCAACTGCGCGAGGGCGTGCGCTACGTGCGCGGCCGTCCCGATCTGCTGTTGGTGATGGGCGTCGTGTTCTGCGCCGGAACGTTCGGACTCAACTTCCAGATGACCACCGCTTTGATGGCCACCCAGGTGTACGACAAGGGGGCTGGCGAGTTCGGCATCCTCGGCTCGATCATCGCAGTCGGATCGCTGGTCGGTTCGCTGCTCGCCGCCCGGCGGGCGCGATCGCGGCAGCGACTGGTCGTCGTCGGCGCAATGGCCTTCGGGGTGATCGAGCTGATCGCCGGGCTGATGCCGACCTACTGGACGTTCGCGCTGATCCTGCCGCTGTGCGGGTTCGCCGCGCTGACCGTCATCACCGCCGCCAACTCGTTCATGCAGATGGCCGCCGCACCGCAGATGCGCGGCAGGGTCATGGCGCTGTACCTGGCGGTGTTCATGGGCGGCACGCCGATCGGATCGGTCGTCCTCGGGTGGGTGGCCGAGCAGTTCGGAGCACGCTGGACGCTGATCGGCGGCGGTGCGCTGACCGCACTTGGCACGCTCGTCGTGACCGCGATCTTCGGCCGCCGCCAGGGCGTCGTGCTCACGGACAGCCTGCGGCCGGTCCCCAGCGTCTCGGTCGGCACCGGCGCTGCAGTCGGCGAGACCGTCTCCGTCTGACGCTGGTCAACGAGAAGGCGTCAGACCGATCAGACGGTCGGTGTGTGGGAGTAGGGGGTCATCCGCAGGCCGCGGCGCGGCACGTCCGCCACCGTTTCGGCGCCGAGCTTGTCGTTGATGGCGCCGACGAGTACGTCGGCGCGGCGGGGGGTCAGCACCGGCAGGTTGAGCCGACCGGCCAGCTCTTCCCGGGTGAGGGTCCGACCGGGACGCTGCCCGAGGGCGGTGAGCATGGCTCGCTGCTGGGCACCGAGCACAGGTGGCCGCGAGGAGTC
>JBPCJW010000091.1:0-7371 GCA_051004915.1 Ilumatobacteraceae bacterium | reverse complement strand
AGTACTGGCCGTACTCGTCGTCGAGCAGCTTCGGGTACCGCTGCAGGGCGGCGGCGTCGTGGTCGACGAGCGCCTCGTGCACGACGTCGGCGGCCATCCGTGCCGTCTCGTAGGCGTAGTCGATGCCCTCGCCGTTGAACGGGTTGACGCTGCCCGCGGCGTCCCCGATGACGAGGTAGGTCGGCCCCGCCTTCGGCCCGACCGAGCCCCCCATCGGGATGCGCCCGCTGACCGGACGGGCCTCTGGCCGGTCGGGCTCGATCTCCCACCGGTCGGCGATCTGGTGCGCGTACGAATCGAGCAGGTGCGTCGTGTTGACGCTCTTGAAGTCGCGGAACGTCGACAGCAGGCCGACGCCGATGTTCACAGTGCCGTCCCCGACCGGGAAGATCCACCCATACCCGGGCATCGGGTTGCCGTTGCGATCCTTCACGTCGAGGGCCGATTCGATCCACGGCTCGGCGTGCTTCGGCGATTGCCAGTACGTGCGGATCGCGGTGCCGTACGGCCACTCCCTCGTGCGGAACGTGCCGAGGGCCCGTCCGAACCGGCTGTTCGCGCCGTCGGCGACGATCGTGTACTCGGCGCGCACGTCGAGCGGCCGCCCGTCGGCGTCGGTCACCGATGCGCCACGCACGAAACCACGGTCGACGATCGGGCGCACGGCCTCGTGCGCCTGCAGGATCGTGGCGCCGGCCCGCTCGGCGTTGGCGGCGACGAACCCGTCGAGGTCGCGCCGCCGCACGACGTAGCCGTACGACGGGTAGATCGGGTGCTGCGGCCACTCCAGTTCCAGCTCGCGTCCCATGCCGGTGGCCCGCAACCCGTTGTACCGGTGGTACCTGGCGAGCTCGGCCTCGAGCCCCATGTCGGCGAGCTGCTTGACGGCGCGCGGCGTGAGGCCGTCCCCGCACGTCTTCTCGCGCGGGAAGCGCTTCTTCTCGACGACCGTCACGTCGTGGCCGTGGCGGGCCAACCAGTAGGCGACCGCGGCCCCGGCCGGGCCGCCGCCGACGACCAGCACATCCGTCGTTCGAGTTGCGATGGTGTGCGGCGCGTCGTCCGGCGCCATGACCGTCACCGCAACGACCGGCGCATCCGCTCGCTCACTGCAATGATTGGCTCGCTCGTCGAGGACTTCTCGCTCATGGCAACGATTGGCTCGCTCGTCGAGGACTCCTCGCTCATGGCGGCGAACCCTCGACGGGGGCGTCACCGATCGGGATGATCTCGATCGAGGCGCCATCGGCGTCCGTCAGCCCGTCGGCCAGCTCGGCCAGCGGCGTCCCCGCCTCCAGTGCGGCGAAGGCCGGGGCGGCCTCGGCGCACCAGGTCTCGTACTCCTCGAGGTACTCCTCGCTGTCCGGGTCGGCACCGCCGATCGTGTAGCGCTCGTGGCACACGACCCCGAGAATCTCGTCGTCGGTCAGGCTGCCACCCTCGTCCTCGCTCTGGGCGGGCATGGCACCGAGCGATCCAGCGGTGTGCGGCTCGCCTTCTCGGTCGGGGTTGCCGTAGAACTCGACCTCCGCCAGGTTGTACGCCGCGGTGCCGAAGTACACGAAGCGCACCTGGTCCTCGATGTGCGGAAAGGTCAGGAGGACCTCTCCCTCCGAGAACTGGCGGCCGACGCCCCCTCCTCCTGTTGCGCCGTGACACCCCGAGCAGCCGGAGTACATCTCGGCGCCGACGCCGAGCGGGCCCCCGACCTGCTCCGGCTCGGCGGTCAGCGAGCGCACGTACATGAAGATCCACACCGGCAGCAGGCTCAGCGCGCCCATCGCCCAGAACGGGATGCGGGCGCGATTCTTGGCCGCCGCGATGTACGGCGGGTCCGGCTTCGGCGGAGGCGGTGGCGCAGGTGCTGCGGCCGCCTTGCGAGCGGGCGGGCCGCTCGGGGCGGCGGGAGCCGCACTTTCGGTCGTCGCCGGCGTGGCTGCGGCAGCGGGCTGATCACCACCGCCCTGCTCGCCGGCGGCAGTCTCCCCACCACCCAGCCCGAGGGCAGCCCGCCGGTCGCGTGACCGCTTCAGCAGGTGTTCGGGGATCTCGGTCACGCGCCGCCACGATAGGCACCACCCGCCTGCACCCGGCAACCAGGTGAGCCGGTGTCCAGCCCGACCGCGATGAGCGATGAGCGATCGGCGTCGTATGTCCACTCATCGCTCATCGCAGCGATGGCGGGAGTCGTGCCAGACCGCAGGCGCAGTGGCTGCGACCAGGGACGGCGGGCACTTGTGCACAACCTTGGGGAACACGTCGCGGGCCGTGCCAGACTGCTCGACGAGTCTGACGTGCGGTGCGGCTACGGTTCGTGCAAACGTTCACGAGCGGCTGGGCGGCAGAGTTGACCCGTCGTCCAACGAACGCAGTGAGGAGCGAGGAAGGCACCGGATGCTGGCCATCGACATCACGAAGTGGCCTGGCATGAACGTCGCCTTCATCTCGTCGCTGATCGGCTCGATCGCACTCACGCTGGTCGTCATCCCGGTCGGCAAGCGCCGTCCCGTCGGCAAGCCGCTGACCTGGGGCGAGGCGATGGTGGCGTCCGTCTACGCCTTCGCCGTGATGTTCCTCGCCTTCGGCGTCGTGCCGCACCAGTGGATCGACCACGCCGACAAGGACCTCGGCTGGTCGAAGGACAACATCATCTACGGACCCGCCGACATCCTCAAGCCCCAGGAGTTCGGCGGGTGGCTGCCGCTCACGCTGCAGTACGAGGCGCTGCGCGACATCGTCGTCGTGCTCCTCCACGTCCTGTACTTCGGGCTCGTCATCTTCATGTGGCGCTGGTGGCAGCAGCGCGGCCGAGCCGCGCCGAGCACCGACGTGGCCACCAGCACGTACGGCCGGCCACTGGTCAAGAAGGCATAGGCGCAGCCCATGGCCAGGACCATTCACTGCGTTCCCCGGCCACGCAGGCCGTGGATCACCGCTCGCTCGCTGGCGCTCCCTCGCTCGCAGGGGGCCGTGTGATGGCACGCACCGATGCCAACCCGCCGATGATGCCGTTCACCGACGAGTACTCGCTCGTCGAGGTCGACGCCGACTACCTGACCAAGGCCGTCAAGCCCAAGCAGTTCATCCACATCGACCAGACCGAGTGCATCTTGTGCGAGGGCTGCGTGGACATCTGCCCGTGGAAGTGCATCCACATGGTTTCGCCGAGTGCCATCGTCGAGGCCACCGGCACCGAACGTCCCGGTGAGGATCCCTCGGACCAGGTCGTGTTCACCATCGACGATGACATCTGCACCCGCTGCGCACTGTGCGTCGATCGGTGCCCGACCGGCGTCATCATCCTCGGCAAGGTCGGTACGGCTGGCGTCACGGGCGACACCCACACCCGGACCAACAACCACGGCTACTCGTACGGCATGAGGTTCTGATGTCCCCCACGGCAGACGGAGGTCGCTGATGGCCAAGACCATCGACGAGCAGCCACGACCGACGATGAAGGACCGCGTCAACAAAGCCGTCGACGGCTTGCAGGGCAGCCAGGCGTGGGCGAGCATCTTCCGGCCGGGCTCGATCTTCCGCAAGGGCTACACCGACAGCCCGCGCAACCGCAGCTATGTCGTCATGAACTCGGTGCTGTACCACCTGCACCCGGTCAAGGTGAAGCGCCACGCCGTCAAGGTCAGCTACACGCTGTGCCTCGGCGGGCTGTCGTTCTTCCTGTTCATCCTGCTCACGGTGACGGGCATCTTCCTGATGTTCTTCTACCGGCCGGAGGCCACGGCGGCCTGGAACGACATCTCCAACCTGCAGACCTCGGTCACGTTCGGGCTACTCGTCCGCAACATGCACCGATGGGGCGCCCACCTGATGGTGCTCACCGTGTTCCTGCACATGGCCCGCGTCTTCTACCACGGGGCGTACAAGCCGCCGCGGGAGTTCAACTGGGTGATCGGCGTCATCCTCCTCACGCTGACCCTTCTGCTGTCGTTCACCGGCTACCTGCTGCCGTGGGACCAGCTCGCGCTGTGGGCGGTCACCGTCGGCACGAACATGATGGGATACACGCCGGTGTTCGGCGAGGAGGTGCGCTTCGTCCTCCTCGGTGGCGCCGAGATCGGCCCCGAGACGCTGCTGCGCTGGTATGTGCTGCACGTCCTGTTCTTCCCGTTCATCATCGTGATCTTCATGGCCATCCACTTCTGGCGAGTCAGAAAGGACGGTGGCATCAGTGGACCCCTCTAGTGGCCTCGCTCGCTGCGAAGACGCCGCGCGCTCGGCTTGCCTCGCTGGCCCTGGCGGGCCGGCGGTGAAGCGCCGCGACGCTCGGCCTGACCAGCCATGCTCACTGCGGTACGAACGCTCGGGGACTCCCGTGGCTCACGTCGGGCGACGGCGGACGAACTGCTTGGGAGCCTGCTCGACTGATGTCGGAGGTCTTGCACCATGACTGAGATCCCAGAGCACTTGCTGAAGCGGGCGCAGGCGGCGCGCGAGAAGTCGGCGGGCGCTGACGCGCCGGGACCCACCTCGGCGGCCGCGTCGAGCGAGCCGGCGGCGGCGAGCGAGGAGTCGCGCATCCCGGCGCATCTCTTGGAGCGCAGTCGTGCTGCCAAGGCCGGCCAGGCCGGCGACGCCGGCGCCGGTACCGCTGCTCCCGGCGGTGGCGTCGCCGTGGCCGATCGCGTGGCGTCGGTCGTCCAGGCCGTGCCCGCCGGTGCGGGTGCCGTGCCGATCGGCGCCGGCCCGGGCGGACACACGCAGCGGCTGCTGACCGTCGTCAAGAGCGGGTCGATCCAGGAGGTCAAGGCCTCGCCGGTCGACAAGGTCCACACCTGGCCGCACCTGCTGGCCGCCGAGTTCGTCGCCTCGCTGTTCTGTCTGGCCTTCACGTTCGTCTTCTCGATCTTCGTCAACGCGCCGCTGCTCGAGCTGGCCAACAGCAACCAGACTCCGAACCCGTCGAAGGCGCCGTGGTACTTCCTCGGCCTGCAAGAGCTGCTGACGATGTTCCACCCGATGATCGCCGGCGTGACCATCCCCGGCGTCGGCCTGATCCTGCTCATCTTCGCCCCGTACATCGACAAGAACCCGTCGCACAAGCCGGAGGACCGCAAGTTCGCGACCTCCCTGATGACCGTGCACCTGATGTTCTGGGCGGTGCTTGTGATGATCGGCTCGTTCTTCCGAGGTCCCGGCTTCAACTTCACGTTGCCGTGGGCCGACGGCCTGTTCTTCGAGCTCTGACCGACCGACCCGACCAACTGACTGAACTGATCGAAGGGATCCGAACCCATGTCCTCCGCCGCCGTCATCGCCATCGCCATCGGGGCAGTGGTCGTCCTGGCGGCCTTGGCGTTCGTCACGCTGGCCCGCAAGTCGGACGTCCGCGGGGCCGGGGCGCTGTCCGCCGAGACCCGCCGGCGCGACATGACGGCGCGCGAGGCCACGCCGGTCACCGCTGTCGAACCTGCGCCGACGGCTCGTGACGTCGAGGCGCAGGGCACGCTGGCCCGTCGCGGTACTGAGATCGAGCCGGCTCGTGACATCGCGCCGATGCCGTGGACGCCGCCCGACCCCGAGGCGCTCGGCGTCAGCCGTCGCATGTTCTTCAACCGGGCTACCGTGACCCTGACCAGCGCCAGCATCGGCGCGTTCAGTGCCGCCGGGTTCGTCGCGTTCCTGTGGCCGACCGCCTCGGGCGGCTTCGGACAGGAGGTCAATGTCGGCAAGCTCGACGACATCATCGAGACGATCCGCTCCGGCGACGGGTTCTTCTACGCCCCGTCGGCGCGCACGTGGATCACGGAGTACCCAGCCGACGCGCTCGCCAAGGCTCGCGCCACCTACGACACCGTCATCGTCGCCGGCATGGAAGGTGCGGGCATCGTGGCGCTGTACCAGAAGTGCCCGCACCTCGGGTGCCGCGTGCCGTCGTGCGCCACCAGTGGCTGGTTCGAGTGCCCGTGCCACGGCTCGCAGTACAACCGCGTCGGCGAGAAGAAGGCCGGACCGGCACCGCGTGGCATGGACCGCTTCCCGATCTCCGTGGCCGGCAACGGCGACGTCACGGTGGACACCGGTCAGCGCATCCCGGGGCCACCGATCGGTACGAACACGACCGGTCAGGAAGCCGAGGGCCCGCACTGCATCACCGGCGGGGGAGAGCATTGATCGAGAGCGGGTCGTCGCAGTGATCGCACTGGCGACCACCACGATCGCCTGGATCCTGCTGGTCATCGTCCTGACCGGCTGGATCACCTACGCCTTCCTCAACGGGCGAACGGCGCGCAAGGAGGTCGGCTCGGAGATCGAGCTGGCCCCCAACCGGAAGCCCTATTTCGACGACGAAGCGCTGGAGGGACCGCGCCTCGAGCGCGTGCAGCTGGCCGGTGTCCTGCTGCTCGTCGTCATCGTCCTCGGCTTGCCGCTGTACTGGATCTTCGAGCCGTCCCGGATGCGCGGCGCCGCCGCCTCGCAAGGCGAGATCTTCGAGGAATGGGGAGCCGAGCTCTTCGAACCCACCGCAGATGGTGGCTTCAACTGCGCCGGGTGCCACGGCGGGATGAACGCGCCGGGTGGCGAGGCCGAGTACACGGTGACCGACCCGGCGACCGGAGAGGTCCAGGCGGTCACCTGGACTGCGCCCGCCCTGAACACCGTCTTCTACCGGTTCTCCCGCGACGAGGTCCGCTACATCCTGCAGTACGGCCGGCCCGGCTCGCCGATGTCGGCGTGGGGTCTCGAGGGCGGCGGTCCGATGAACTTCCAGCAGATCGACACGCTGCTCGACTACATCGAGTCGATCCAGATCCCGCGTGAGGAGTGCGACGCCGAGGAGGAGGGCGACCCGCTCTGCGAGACCGGGCACCTGCCGGCCGACATCCAGGCCGACATCGAGCAGGCCGCCCGGCAATCGGTGGAGGACGGGACGTACGACTCGTACGGCGAGGCGCTGTTCAACCTCGAGCTGAACTCCGGTGCCTACAGCTGCGCCCGGTGCCACACGCAGGGGTGGAGCTGGGGCGACCCCGGTGTCCCCGGCCAGGGGGCGTTCGGGTGGAACTTGACGGGCGGCAGCGAAGACACCCGCTTCCCGATCCGGGAGGACATGCTCGAGTTCATCCAGGAGGGCTCGGAGAACGGCGTCGGCTACGCCCCACAGGCCCAGGGCAGCGGCCGGATGCCCGGCTTCGGTGCGCTGCTCACCGACGAGCAGCTGGCGGCGATCATCGAGTACGTGCGAGGCCTGTAGGTGTCGATGCTGGCCTCCATCCTGGCGATCGGGTGGGAACCCGAGCTGCGCGGCATCATCATCGTCATCATCGCCGTCGTCACGCTGTGCGGCAGCGTGTACATGGTCCTGGCGACGAACCTCGGGGCGCGCCTCGGCTTCCTCGTCGCCTTCGCCGG
>JBPCJW010000090.1:0-7930 GCA_051004915.1 Ilumatobacteraceae bacterium | reverse complement strand
GGGGGAGGAGGCGGAAGGGGCGAGGTGGCAACGGCCGGGGGAAAGGACCCAGGCGGGCTCGACGACGCCCGGGCGATCGCCCGCGCCGCGATCCACGCGGCGCGGGCGGCCGTGTCGGCGTCGTCCTCGTCCTGACAGCGCCGGGAGACCAGTGCGATGAGCGAGCGAGCAAATCAGCAGCACGGTCTTTTGCTCATGGCCAAGTACTCGTTGCGCTCCTTCCCGGCGTCACTGCCCACGGTGAGGTTCTGACATGAGCGATGTGCGTCGTATGGCCACTCATCGCTCATCGCGATCGGGGCCGGGGCGACGCGATGAGCGATGTGCGTCGTGTGGCCACTCATCGCTCATCACACGTCGGGACGGGGCGATCGGTGGGTCTCGGTGATGCGGGCGATCGGGCTGGATCTCGGATCGAAGCGGATCGGCGTTGCGATCAGCGACCGGTCGGGGACGATCGCTTCGCCGCTGACGGTGCTCGAACGATCGCCGTCGCGCCGGCGGGACTACGACCGGATCGCCGAGCTGGTGCGCGACGAGGAGGCCGAACTGGTGGTCGTCGGGCTGCCGCGATCGTTGTCGGGCGCGGAAGGACCGGCGGCGAAGGGTGCCAGAGCCGAGGCGGATGTGCTCGCTAGCGTTGCCGGAGTGCCGGTCGAGACCTGGGACGAGCGTTTCTCCACCGTCACGGCCGAGCGCGCCCTGCGACAGGGTGGGGTGCGCGGTCGCGCCCGCCGCCAGGTCGTTGACAAGGTCGCCGCCGCCGTCATCTTGCAGTCCTGGCTCGACGCCCGTCACGCCAGCAGCCGCCCGTGACGATCGCGGACGAGCTGCGGCGCGAGCGGGCGGCGGCGCGAGCTGCCGCACTGCGCGACCCGACTGATCCGCGTGACATCGACGTGCTGGATTCGCTCGACGCCCTGGAAGCGCTCGACTGGCACAGCGATTCGTGGGACGACACCGGCTTTGCCGGCTCCGTCGAGCGCCTGCGCTGGCAGACTCGCTCGCTCAAGTGGTTGTCCTACGCCGCGATGACCGTCGTCATCGTCATGGTCCTGACGGCCGGCGCGGTCGGATGGTGGTACGTGCGCCAGACCAACCCGGACGGCGAGACGGGCGACCCGGTCAGCTTCACGGTCACCGAGAACGACACGGTCGAATCGCTCGCCGACCGGCTCGAGGACCGGGACCTGGTCGTCGACGCGGGCGTGTTCCGCTGGTACGTCGATCAACACGGCGGTCTGCAGCTGACCCCCGGCTACTACGAGATCGCCACGAGTGATCACATGGGCAACGTGCTGGCGCGGCTGCGCACGCCGCCGGCTGAGACGTACAACAAGGTGACCTTCCCCGAGGGCTTCACGGTCGCCCAGATGGCGGAGCGGATCGACGAGAAGGTCGTGCCGATGACCGCAGAAGGGTTCACCGCCGCCCTGCAGGAGCCGAGCCTGGTGGTCAACCTCCGGCCGCCCGGCATCAGCACGCTCGAGGGTCTGCTGTTCCCCGACACGTACCAGGTATCCAACGGCGAGAACGAAGCACAGGTGATCAGCCGCATGCTCGCCCAGATGGAGCGGGTCGGCGGTCAGGAGGACATCGTCACCAAGGGCGAGCGGCAGTTCCAGACGCCGTACGGGATCCTGATCGTCGCCTCGATGATCGAGCGGGAGGCCAAGACGGCGGAGGACCGGCCGAAGGTCGCCAGGGTCATCTACAACCGCTTGGCCATGGGCATGCCACTGGCCATCGACGCCGCGGTGCGGTACGGCACGCTGGTCGACGGCGGTGATCCGGACGCCATCCCCTTCGCCCAGCAGCGCCAGACCGTCGGGCCGTACAACACCTACCTCGTTGCGGGGTTGCCGCCGACGCCGATCGCCAACCCCGGGCGGGAATCGATCCGGGCTGCGCTCAACCCGGCGGCGAACCCGAGCGTCGGTGACCCGCTGTGCGCCGATCTGCCGGAGGACGACCCCTGCCAGTACGTGTACTACGTGCTGGCCGACGAGGAGGGAAACCACAAGTTCTCGGTGACCCCCGAGCAGAACGCCGCCGACATCCAAGCCGCGGCGGCAGCCGGACTGCTTGACTGAACTGGTGGCTCGCTCCGCTCGCTGGGTCGGGCAAGGCCGCCTCGCTCCGTGATGGAGGTCGCGGCCGTCATCGGGTCGCCGGTCGCCCACTCGCTGTCACCGACCCTGCACCGGGCTGCGTTCGCCGCCGCCGGTCTCGACTGGAGCTACGTGGCGTTCGACATGCCTGCCGGATCGGGCGCCGCTGCAGTCGCAGCGATGCGAGTGCTCGGACTGCTCGGGCTGTCGGTGACCACACCATTGAAAGCAGAGGTCGCCGCCGCCGTCGACCGGTTGGCACCGGCAGCCTCGGCGCTGGCGTCGGTCAACACCGTCGTCCGCGAGGACGACGCGTTGGTCGGGCACAGCACCGACGGCGACGGGTTCGTCGCGTCGTTGCGTGCCGCTGACGTCGACCTCAAGGGGGCGTGCATCGTCGTCGTCGGGGCGGGAGGCGCGGCCCGGAGCGTGGTCGATGCGTTGGGACGGGCGGCGGCAGCCGAGGTGATCGTCGTCAATCGTACGCCCGAGCGGGCCGCGGCGGCGGCCGCCCTGGCAGCTGTGGCGCGGGTCGGCGCGCTCTGCGACGTGGCGACAGCAGACGTCGTGGTCAACGCCACATCGGTCGGGATGGGAGCCGACGAGCTGCCCTTCGACGTCGGTGTGCTGCGACCGGGGCAGGTCGTCGCCGATCTCGTGTACCACCCGCTGGACACGTCGCTGCTGCGCGCCGCAGCAGCGATCGGCTGCCGGACTGTCGACGGGCTCGGGATGCTCGTCCACCAGGCCGTCGCGCAGCAGGTGCTGTGGACCGGCCGCCGCCCGGACCCGGACGTCCTGCGCGCCGCCGCCCAAGCCGAACTGTCCCGCCGAGCAGCGCGATGAGCGATGAGTGGTCATGCGGCGCAGATCGCTCATCGCGTCGTCGGCGGCGAAGCCGCCCACCAGTACGTTTGAGCCGTGCTGCGCTTCTTGACGGCCGGGGAATCGCACGGCCCGGCGTTGGTCGTGATCGTGGAAGGGCTGCCGGCCGGCCTCGCCGTGACGGTGGAGGATCTGCAGGCCGAGCTGGCCAGGCGGCGGCTCGGCTTCGGCCGCGGCCCGCGCCAGCGCTTCGAGGCCGACGAGCTGACTCTGCTCGGCGGCGTCCGTCACGGGCAAACGCTCGGATCGCCCGTGGCCATCGAGATCAAGAACACCGAGTGGTCGCGCAGCGACAAGTGGCACGCCGAGATGTCCGCCGCGCCCGGGGTGACCGAGTCACCGCTGACCCAGGTACGACCTGGTCACGCTGATCTCGCCGGCATGCAGAAGTACGGCTTCACGGACGCCCGCGACGTGCTCGAGCGGGCGAGCGCACGGGAGACCGCGGCGCGCGTCGCCGCCGGCACACTGGCCAAGCTGTTGCTGCGGCAGCTCGGCGTCGAGGTGTTCTCGCACGTCATCCAGCTCGGCGGCGCCCGTTCGGACGCTCCTCGCCCGACGTTCGCCAACCTCGCTGGCATCGACGACTCCCCGGTGCGCTGTGCCGATCCCGATGCCGCCGAGGCGATGGTGCTCGAGATCAAGGCGGCCGCCAAGGACGGTGACTCCCTTGGCGGGCTCGTCGAGATCGTCGCCGACGGCGTGCCGGTCGGCCTCGGCAGCCATGTGCACTGGGACCGCAAGCTCGATGCCCTGCTGGCGCAAGCCGTGATGAGCATCCAGGCCGTCAAGGGCGTCGAGCTGGGCGACGGCTTCGAGGTCGCCGGCCGGCGGGGGAGCGCGGCCCACGATCCCATCCGCTGGGACGCCGACACCGCCAGCTACCGGCGCGACACCACGCTCGCGGGCGGCGTCGAAGGAGGCATGTCGACCGGCGAACTGCTCGTCGTGCGGGCGGCGATGAAGCCGCTGGCCACGCTCAACGTCCCTGTCCTGGAGACCGTCGACACAGCGACCAAGGAGGCCACGGTCTCGTTCAAGGAACGCACCGACGTCACGGCGGTGCCGGCGATGGGCGTAGTCGCCGAGACGATGGTCGCGCTCGTGCTGGCGGCAGAGGCGCAGCGAAAGTTCGGCGGCGACAGCGTCGCCGAGCTGGTCCGCAACGCCGATGCCTTCCGGGCCACCCTGTGAGCGCAGCGGCGCGGCACCTCGTGCTGGTGGGGATGATGGGCGCCGGCAAGACGACGGTCGGGCGTGCGGTGGCGGCCCGCCTCGGCCGCCGTTTCGTCGACTCGGACGAAATGATCGAGCAGCGCACCGGTCGCACCGTCCGCGAGATCTTCGAGGACGATGGCGAGCCGGCGTTCCGTGCGTTGGAGACCGCCGCCCTCGTCGATGCGCTGGCCGAACCTCAGCCGTTGGTCATCGCCGCGGCGGGCGGCGTGGTGCTGCAGGCCGACAACCGCGCCGCCCTCGAAGGGTCGACAGCGTTCGTGGTGTGGCTCGACGCCGACCCGTCCGTGCTCGCCGGCCGCGTCCACGCCGGCGATCATCGGCCCCTGCTCGGCGACGACCCAGAGGCGGCGCTGCGCCGGCTGCTCCCCGAGCGGCGACGCTGGTACGAAGAGGTGGCCGACGGCTCCGTCGAGACCGGCGACTGGCCGCTCGACTACACGGTCGAGGGCGTGCTCGACGTGATGGGCTGGGTCGACGGGAGCGATCGTGGGTGAGCTCCGGCGGGTCACCGTGCCACTTGCCCGGTGCCCCTACGACGTCGTCATCGGTCACGGAGCCGGCGGCGAGCTGCCTGGTCTGCTGCCCCCGACGGCTCGGCGAGCCGTCGTCGTCACCCAGGCGACCGTGCCGTTCGACCTCGACCTGCCGATCCCCGTGCACCGCATCGAGATCGGTGTCGGCGAACAACACAAGACGCTCGGCACCATCGAGCTGCTGTGCCGATCGTTCGCCAGGACCGAGGTGACGCGCAACGACGTGATCGTCGGTGTCGGCGGAGGGATGGTCACCGACATCGCCGGTTTCGCCGCCGCCACCTGGCATCGCGGCATTCCCGTCGTCCACGTGGCCACCACGTTGCTGGCGATGGTCGACGCCGCGATCGGCGGCAAGACCGGCGTCAACCTGCCGGAGGGCAAGAACCTCGTCGGCGCGTTCTGGCAGCCGTCGGGCGTGGTGTGCGACCTCGACGCGTTGGCCTCGCTGCCGGTGCGCGAGCGCCGGTCCGGCGACGGGGAGATGGCCAAGTACCACTTCCTCACGGGCGAGGACCTGGAGGCGATGGATCTCACCGAGCGTGTGGCCCGCTGTGTCGATCTGAAAGCGCAGGTCGTCGCCGCCGACGAGCGGGAGGGCGGGCAGCGGGCGTTGCTCAACTACGGCCACACCCTGGCCCACGCGCTGGAGATCGCCACCGGCTACGACCTCACCCACGGCGAGGCCGTCGGCATCGGGCTGGTCTATGCCGCCACCCTCGCCCGGCAGCTCGGGCGCGTCAACGACCGGCGTGTCGACGACCACCGGCGGGTCGTCGGCGAGACGTACGGCCTGCCGACCACCCTCCCGCCGGGTATGGACGCCGACACGCTGGTCGCGCTGATGCGCCGGGACAAGAAGGCGTTGGCCGGACCGACGTTCGTGCTCGATGGACCGAACGGGGTCGAGGTCGTCCCCGGCATCCCGGTCGTCGCGATGCGCGAGGCGCTTGCTCGTATGGCCGAGCCACGGTGACCGTCCCCGAGGTGCGCCGCCCGATCCGAACCGGCACCTGCCGTTCCTCCTCCGGCGCTTGACGCCCGAGCTGCCGCGACGTAACGTGGCTTGCCTCACATTGACGTAACTACGTTCGTGTCACGCGAAGGAGTTGGGGCAGTGACGGAACCGGGATACAGCGGGACGCAAGCGGCGAAGATCGTCGGCATCACCTACCGCCAGCTCGACTACTGGGCGCGTACGGATCTGCTCCGCCCGTCCTTGATGGAGGCTACGGGCAGCGGCAGCCGGCGCCGGTACTCGTACCGTGACCTGCTCGAGCTGCGTGTCATCAAGACGTTGCTCGACGCCGGCATTCGCCTCGAATCGGTGCGCGAGGTGTTCACCTACCTGCGCCGCCACGTCGGCACCGACATCGCCGCAGCGCACATCGTGATCAGCGGCAACACGGTCGTGCTGTGCGACGGGGACGAGCTCGTCGACGTGCTGCGGCGCGGCCAGGGCGTCCTCAACGTGTTGCCCTTGGCCGGCGTGAAGCAGGACATCGACGCCCAGCTCGTCCCGTTCGGTGGTCCGACCGACTCCGCTGACATGGCCACGGCAGCGACCGTGGCAACTTGACGGGACCGGCACTAGCGCGCTCGACCCTCGACGCCCGCCACCGCGCCCTCGGCGCCCGGATGGTGCCGTTCGGCGGCTGGGAGATGCCGCTCGAGTACCCGACGGGCACGATCGCCGAGCACCTGGCCTGCCGGTCCGGCGCAGTGGTCTTCGACGTCTCACATCTCGGCACGGTGCGTGTCGAAGGGTCCGGCGCGTTCGAGCGCCTGCAGGAGGTCCTCACCAACGACCTGGCCAAGATCGGCCCGGGGCGAGCGCAGTACACGCACCTCCTCGGCGACGCCGACGGATCGGTCCTCGACGATCTGATCGTGTGGTGGCTCGACGACGACGTGTTCGACGTGATGCCGAACGCGTCGAACACCGACCGGGCGCGCGCCGCGATCGGCGGTATCGACACCACCCGTGAGCGGGCTGTGCTCGCCGTCCAGGGCCCTGACGCGATCGCCCGCCTGGACGCCGTGCTGGCCGGTGTCGCCAACGTCGGCCGGTTCCGCGTGGCACGGCTCGAGCACGACGGGCTGAACCTCGTCGTCGCCGGGACCGGTTACACGGGTGAGCGCGGCGTGGAGATCGCTGTGCCGATCGCCGCTGCCGGGGCGCTGTGGGACGCCATCGTCGAGGCCGGCATCGCGCCGGCCGGGCTCGGCGCCCGTGACACCCTGCGGCTGGAGGCGGCGCTCCCGTTGCACGGCCACGAGCTCGGCCCGGGCATCACGCCGCTGCAGGCCGGGTTGGGGTGGGTCGTCGGATGGGACACCCCATTCCGCGGGCGGGCGGCGTTGGAAGCGGAACGAGCGGCCGGCCCGAGCCGCCTGCTCGTCGGCATCGCCACCGAGGGTCGCCGTCCGCCGCGTGCCGGCTGTGACGTCATCGTCGACGACGCCGTGGTCGGCGCGACGACCAGCGGCAACTTCTCCCCAACGCTCGGGCACGGCATCGCCCTGGCGCTGGTGCCGCCCGACCTCGGTGTTGGCACGAGGGTCGATGTCGACGTGCGCGGCACCCGCCTCCCCGGCCGGATCGTCGACACGCCGTTTGTCCGTTCAAGTGGCTCGCTCCGCTCGCTGGGTCGGGCCAGGCCGACCTGACCATCCATGCTCGTTGCATCACGACGAGCTGGTCGCTCGCTGGGCCGGGCAAGGCCGACCTCACCATCCACGCGCATTGAGCATGAACGCTCGGGATCTGGACGCCCTTTCAGCGGTTACCGTAGCAACGGAGCGAATCTGGTCCCTTGACGGGTGGTCAGTCACCGGTCGCTCGTGGTGGGCTGGCCGGCGCGTCGGATCGTCCGGTAGATGGTTGAGCGAGCGACGCCGAACCGTTCCGCGAGTTCGCCGCTGGTGTGCTCCCCGGCGACGTGGAGTTTGACGAGATGGGCCTGCTGGTTCGGGTTGAGCTTGGGTTGCTTGCCACGGAGTCGGCCTTTGGCCTTGGCGACCTGCATGCCTTCGGCCCAGATCGACTACGGGTTCCTGGGGTCGTGGTTGGATCCGATCGCGCAGCGGGTGCGGCGGGTGTGGGCGTTCGTGATGGTGCTGGCCTGCTCCCGGCACATGTTCGTGCGGCCGGTGCTGTCG
>JBPCJW010000089.1:0-5582 GCA_051004915.1 Ilumatobacteraceae bacterium | reverse complement strand
CACGAGTGGTCGCTCGATGAGGAGGCCAGTCGGCCGTTCTTCCGCCAGGCGATCGAGGCCGGGATCAACTTCTTCGACACCGCCAACGTGTACTCCGACGGCACGAGCGAGGAGTTCACGGGCCGCGCCCTCGGCGAGCTGGCCCGGCGTGACGAGGTCGTCATCGCCACCAAGGTCCACGGGCGGATGCACCGTGGTCCGAACGGCGCCGGCTTGTCGCGCAAGGCGATCCTCGCCCAGATCGACCACAGCCTGCGCCGGCTCGGCACCGACTACGTCGACCTGTACCAGATCCATCGCTGGGACCCGACCACGCCGATCGAAGAGACGATGGAGGCGCTGCACGATGTCGTCAAGGCGGGCAAGGCGCGCTACCTCGGGGCCTCTTCGATGTGGGCGTGGCAGTTCGCCAAGGCTCAGCACGTCGCCGAGCGCAACGGGTGGACGCGCTTCGTCACGATGCAGGACCATTACAACCTCCTGCAGCGCGAGGAGGAGCGGGAGATGCTGCCGCTGTGCGCCGACCAGGGCGTCGGAGTGATCCCGTGGAGCCCGCTGGCGCGCGGTCGGCTGACCCGTCCGTGGGACTCGACCACAGGACGCAGCGAGACGGACGCCTTCGGCAAGTCGCTGTACCTAGACGGAGATCGGGCGATCGTCGAAGCCGTGTTGCGGATCGCCGACCAGCGCGGCGTGCCCGCCGCCCAGGTCGCGCTGGCGTGGGTGTCGCGCCACCCAACGGTCGTCGCACCGATCGTCGGGGCGACCAAGCCGCACCACCTCGACGACGCCGTGGCGTCCGTCGACCTTCAACTGTCGAACGACGAGGTCGACGAGCTGGAGGCGCCCTACACGCCCCATCCCGTCGCCGGCTTCGCCTGAACGACCTCGATCGTGACGATGCGGAACTCGGGGTAGGCCAGCCCGGGGCGACCCTTGCACGTCAGCGCGGTGGGTGCGGGCCGTTCTACGCGCTCGATCTCGACGGCCACTTTTCGACCGTCGTCGAGCGCGACCTCGACGTGGCCCGGACGGAGCGACGTGATGTCGATCACGGCGTCGATCCGATCGACACCCAGCCGTGACCGGACAGCGTGCTCCGCTGCCTGCTCGGGAAGGCGCAGCGTCGACCGGCCCCGAAAGCGGCCGACCTCGAGCCGCCCGTCGTCGTGGGCGCGCAGGAGCCGTTCACCGCTGGTCGGGTCGACGTTGCCGAAGTAGAGGCTTTCCGGCAACAGCACGATGTTGGCGGCGAACCGGTCACCGCCGATGTGCGAGCACTCCCACACCTCGCTGGCCCACGGCGACTCGCGCAGCGCCCGCACGAGCGGCCGGCCGAACGTCGCGCAGCACGCGTCGTGGCGGCCGTTGGTGCACACCAGCACGTAGCGATCCGGCTCGGGGTCCCAGCCCGCGCCGACGGTCGCGTCGTTGACCAACGACTCCGTCGCCGGCACGACGTCGCGCAGGTTCCCGATGATGCAGCGGTGCGCCGTCGCCGAGCGGCGCCCGGGGCGCGGTGCCTCGACGTGGACGAGGCGGATCTCGCCGTGCTGGTGGCGTGTCGACAGGTCGCGACGAATCGCGACGAGCCGGATGCCTCGGCGACGCAGCGCTTCTCTCCACACGTTGGGGGCGAACGGACCGAGCTCGCTGTGGCCAATCGCGTCGTGACCCCACGGGCCGACCACCTCGATCAGCAGCCAGGCCGACACCTGCGACGCCGTGGCGACGAGCGGCTCGTCACGCAGGCGGGCGGCTGCCGCGCACTGGAACTCAACCAGCCGGCACCGTGCCAGTGGCGGACGGACGGTCAATGGTGATGGCTCGGAAACTACCGCTGCCCGCGCCAGAGGTGGCCGGTCTGGAAACTGACGCCGATCTGTAACTAGACTGCAACAGTTGCCCCCGAGGGAGGGGTTGAGCCGCCGACCTGACGCCAACGGAGTCGTTCCAGGTCGGGACAGCGGGCAAGTTTCGCCGCGACCGACCGGAAAGACAGGTCCATGACATCACCCGTCATCCCACCCATGCAGGCCACGCCCCTGAAGCGCGGCATCCCGATGATGCGGGGACCATCGTGGTGGGAGCGGGTCAGCCGTCGCCTCACCACTGGGGTCGGGGCGCTGGGGGCCACCGGCGTCTTGGCGATCGGCCTCCTCGCTCCGTTCGCCGCCGAGTGCTCTCCGCCGCCGCCACCTCCCGGCGGCGTCGTGCTTGAGGCGAAGCCGGTGGAGGCGCCGTGCAACTACAGCGACACCTACGGCGCGCCGCGCAGCGGCGGTCGGGTACACCTCGGTGTCGACATCATGGCGGCGCAGGGCAACGACCTGTACGCCGTCGTGACGGGAACGGTGAGCAAGATCTACGTCGACTACGTCGGATCGCTCGCGGGCAACGGCCTGCGCATCCGCCAGCCCGACGGGACGTACTTCTTCTACGGCCACCTGTTGCGTCTGGCCGACGGCATCGTCCTCGGCAGCACGGTCACCGCCGGCCAACTCGTCGGATACGTCGGCCAGACCGGCAACGCCGGCACGCCGCACCTGCACCTCGAGATCCACCCCCAGGGCGGAGCGGCGGTCAACCCCTACCCCATCGTCCACGCCATCGGAGGCTGCTGAGCTGGCGGCTCGCTTCGCACGCTGGGCCGGACACGGCCGGCCTCACCATCCACGCCCACTGCGACACGAACGCTCGGGAGGCGTCGCGGCCTGGCCGTAGTGTCACGACGATGGTCGCCACGCTGGTCCTGCTGCGTCATGGCGAGAGCGAGTGGAACCGCGCCAACCTGTTCACGGGATGGGTCGATGTCGACCTGACCGACACGGGCGTGGCCGAGGCGTGGCGCGGAGGTGAGCTGCTCGTCGAGCACGACCTCTTGCCGGATGTCGTGCACACGTCGCTGCAACGCCGGGCGATCCGCACGGCCGAGCTGGCCTTGGCTGCCGCCGACCGGACCTGGATCCCGGTCCGTCGTTCGTGGCGGCTCAACGAGCGCCACTACGGCGCGCTGCAGGGCAAGGACAAGGCCGCGACGCTGGCCGAGTACGGCGAGGAGCAGTTCCTCGAGTGGCGGCGGTCGTACGACACCCCACCTCCACCGTTGGCGCGGGACGATCAGTGGTCACAGTTCTTCGATCCGGCGTACGCCGCGCTCCCGCCCGAGCTACGGCCATCGACCGAGTGCCTCGCCGACGTCGTGGCGCGCATGCTGCCCTACTGGTACGACGCGATCGTGCCCAATCTGCGCCAGCACGGCACCGTGCTCGTGGCAGCCCACGGCAACAGCCTGCGAGCGCTGATCAAGCACCTCGACGGGCTGAGCAAAGCGGCAGTGGTCGGCCTCAACATGCCGAACGGCATCCCGCTGCGCTACGACCTCGACGACGAACTGCGGCCGGTGCAGAATGGTGGCTCGTACCTCGACCCAGCCGCCGCGGCGGCCGCGATCGAGGCGGTGAAGCAACAGGGCCGACCGGCGCGATGAGCGATGAGAGGCCATGCGACGCACTCGCTCATCGCGCTGACGGACCGGCCGGCGCGATGAGGGATGAGTGGCTCTACGACGCACATCGCTCATCGCCGGGACGGGTCAGCCCGCCCACGTCGAGCGGCGTCGTGCGCTGGAGTTACAGTCACCGCCCATGGCGAGCAAGAAGGCGTATGTCGACCACCTCCGCAATGTGCCGTTGTTCGCGGGGTGCACCCGCCGCGAGCTCGAGCGCATCGCCAGGTCGGGTGACGAGATCACGATGACCGAGGGGAGCCTGGTCGTCGATCAGGGGCAGACGGGGCGGGAGGCCTTCGTCGTCCTCGACGGTGCCGTGTCCGTGAAGCGCAACGGTCGCAAGGTGGCGACGCTCGGACCCGGAGCGATCGTAGGCGAGCTGTCGCTGCTCGATCACGGTCCCCGCACGGCGACGGCAGTGTGCGACTCTGACTGCACGCTGTTCGTGATCTCCCAGCGCCACTTCCTCGGCGTCCTGGATGACGTGCCGACGATCGGACACAAGTTGCTGTCGGCATTGGCCAGTCGCATCCGCGACCTCGACCGCGCCTACTACGGCTGACGAGCACCGGCCCGCACGGCCGTCTCCGTACACCTGCACGTGCGGGGAGGAGCCCAGCCCACCTCGCTGATCTCGGTGTGCTGGCCTTCTTGCTGGTCGACGCCCGTCCAAGCCTGCCGGGCTTTCGGCTGATGCCACCCGTCACGTTCACCGCCGGCGAGGCGGCCCACTTCAGGCGCGCTCAGTAGCGTGACGACCGGCATGAGCACGCACGTCGCCGAGCCCGACACCGAGTCCCCGACCGAGACCACCGCCTCGACCGACCAATCCCCGCGAGGACGGCTGCGGCCGCGCCACCTGGCGATCGGGCTCGGCGTCGGGTTCGCCATCTTCACCATCGTGTCCGGCGTCCTGCCGTTGATCACCGAGTGGGAGAACGAGGACCCGATCCACCGCACGGTGTTCGTCAACATCCCGGGTCCGCTGAAGGTGGCCTTCTACACCGTCATCCCGGTGCTCATCGTGTGGGGGGCGTTCCGCTTCGCCGACCGGATGAAGAACTGGGAGCGCGGGCGGGCGGCGCCGACTCGGCGCACCACCGCCAAGAACGCCAAGCGCCGCTTCCGGGACTACCGCGCCGGCGTGTACATGAAGACGCTGCTGCGCGACCCGGCCGCCGGGCTGATGCACTCGATGATCTACTTCGGGTTCCTCGTCCTACTCGGCGTCACCACCGTCCTCGAGGTCGACCACCAGCTCCCGGAAAGCCTCAAGTTCCTACAGGGCCGCACCTACCAGGCCTACGCGCTGGTCGGCGACGCCGCCGGGTTGGTCTTCCTCGGCGGCGTGCTGTGGGCGATCGTCCGCCGGTATGTGCAGCGGCCCTACCGCATCCGCATCAAGACCAAGCCCGAGCACGCCGCCATCCTCGGCACGTTCCTGGCGATCGGCGTCAGCGGCTATGGCGCAGAGATGTTCCGCATCGCCCTGCTGTCGGCAGAGGGGGAGAGCGTGGGCTTCGAGCGGTGGAGCTTCATCGGCTATCCGCTCAGCACGCTCGTCGACGGGTGGTCGGTGTCGACGCTGTCGACGTGGCACCAGTGGTGGTGGATCGGTCACGTGGCGACGTTCGTCGCCTTCCTCGTCATCCTCCCGCTGACCATGCTGCGCCACATGTTCACCTCGCCCCTCAACATGTACCTACGCGACCGCAGCGGCCAGCGGCCGAAGGGAGCGATGAAGCCGATGCCCAACCTCGCCGAGACCGAGCTGGAGACCTTCGGCGCCTCGGTCGTCGAGGACTTCACGTGGAAGCAACTGCTCGACACGGATGCCTGCACGATGTGCGGCCGCTGCACCAGCGTCTGCCCGGCCCACGCCACCGGCAAGCCGCTCGACCCGCGCGAGATCGTGCTCAAGGTCGGCGAGGTGATGGCGGCCACCGGTGACCCCGTCGTGTCGCCGCCGATCGGCACGGTGCCGGAGATCAAGATCGGTGCCGACTCGCTGTTCGAGCGCATCACGTCCGAGGAGCTGTGGGCGTGTACGACGTGCAAGGCATGCGACGAG
>JBPCJW010000088.1:0-33313 GCA_051004915.1 Ilumatobacteraceae bacterium | reverse complement strand
CCGGGGCTGCCTCGAGGTGTCCGGGTGGACCTCGAGCTGCTCGAGGAGCGGCGGTTCGGCAACGGCGTGGTCCACCTGCACCACCGCACGCTGTGAGGCCGGGTCACGGCTACCCGACCAGCGGCTCGCTGTCGCTCGGCGGTGGGGGCGTCGGGGAACCAGATGGCCGGTTCTCGAGTCGTCAACCGAGCAATGGCCTGAGGGGTCGCTGACATCCTGCGCGATGACGAGCGAACGATCGGCGACGGGGCCAGACTGTGCGCCCATGCACCGCCGGTTCGTGGCCGTCGTGACGGCGGTCGTCGTCACGGTGGGCGGCTGTTCGGCGGGGCGCGATGACGCCGGCGCCGCACCCGGGCTGCCGGTGAGCTCGGTGGAGACGACGGCGGCCCCGATCCGTTCGTTGGCGATCATCGGCGACTCGATCACCAACGGCTCCGAGGTCGAGCTGCGCGAGCGGTTGTCCGACCTGGACGTCGACATCCTGGCGATCGACGCCGCGGACGGCCGCCGCATGACGTCGGCCGCGTCGGTCGCTTCGGGCGCCGATGTCGTCGCCCAGCTCTCCGCCGGCCAGCCACCCGATCTGTGGGTCATCGCGCTCGGCACCAACGATGTCGGTCATTACGACGGTGCGGAGAACTACGCGCCGGCGATCGAGGAGCTGCTGGCCGCGGTGCCGGCCGATGCGCCCTTGGTGTGGGTCGACGTGTACCTGGAGTCGATCCCCACCGCGTCGGCCGAGTTCAACGCAACGTTGCGCCGAGCGCTGCGCGACCGCGGCCAGGCGGCGGTCGTCGCCTGGGCCGACCTCGCCGACGAGGACGGCGTCCTGCGCGACGGCATCCATCCGTCCGGGTACGGCATCGAGCAGTGGTCCGAGCTGGTCACCGCCGCCGTGTCCACCTGGGTCAGCTGAACGACCGGACCGTCAGCTCCAGCGCGACTGGCCGAAGCGGTAGCCGACGCTGCGCACGGTCTGGATCAGCCCGGCGTGCTCCTCGCCGAGCTTCGCGCGCAGTCGCCGCACGTGGACGTCGACGGTGCGTGCCCCGCCGTAGTACTCGTAGCCCCACACCCGGTTGAGCAGCATCTCCCGGGTGAACACCTTGCCCGGGTTCTGGGCGAGGAACTTGAGCAACTCGTACTCCATGTACGTGAGGTCGAGCGGCCGTCCGGCGATCGAGGCCTGGTAGGTCTCCAGGTTCAGCGAGAGCTCGCGATGCTCGATCACGTCGGGCCGCGTGCCCCCGCCGATGCGCCACAGCAGGTGGCGCACCCGAGCCTCCAGCTCGGCGGGGTGGAACGGCGTCAGGCAAAAGTCATCGAACAGCTCGTCGCGCAGCTCCAGGTCGGCGAGCTGGGTCCCCGGCACGAGCGCCAGCACGGGCGGGCTGCCTGGCTCACGCTTGCGGATCGTGCGGGCGAACGCCCACGCCGAGCTGGCGTCCGGGGCGCAGTCGACGATCGCGCCCGACCAACCGCCGGGCGGCTCGAACTCCCCGGCGTCGTCGGCCGATGCGGTCGCCTTCCAGCCGTAGCCACCGAGATCGAGCGTCCGGGCCAGCTCCGGCGACACCGGGTCACCGAACACGGCCAACAGCTCCGCCTCGGCCATGGCGCTACAAGGCCCTCAGGTAGCGGTCGACCTCGAACGTCGAGACGTGGGTCTTGTACTGCTGCCACTCGGTGCGCTTGTTGCGCAGGAACCACTCGAAGATGTGCCCACCGAGGGCGTCGTGCACCAGCTCGGACCGCTCCATGACGCGCAGCGCATCCGAGAGTGATTGCGGGAGCGGTTCGATGCCGAGCTTGGCGAGGACGTCCTCGCCGATCTCGAACAGGTTGGCGTCGGCCTCGACCGGCAGCTCGTAACCCTCGGCGACGCCGCGCATCCCAGCGGCCAACATCAGGCTGAAGGCGAGGTACGGGTTGCACGCCGGGTCGGGCGATCGGTACTCGAGGCGCGTGGCGTGCGGGCTGCCGCGCTTGGCGATCGGTACGCGGATCAGTCCGCTGCGGTTGTTGCGCGCCCACGAGACGTGGACGGGTGCCTCGAAGCCGGGGACCAGTCGCTTGTAGCTGTTGACGGTCTGGTTGGTGATCGCAGTGATCTCAGCGGCGTGGCGCAGCAGCCCGGCCATGAACGACTTGGCCAGCGGCGACAGGCAGTAGTCGTCGTCGGCGTCGAAGAAGGCGTTGCGGTCGCCCTCGAAGAGCGACAGGTGGGTGTGCATGCCCGATCCCTGCTGGCCCTCCAGCGGCTTGGGCATGAACGTGGCGTGCAGCCCGTGGTCGGCGGCCACCTCCTTGACGATCAGCCGGAATGTCATCACGCTGTCGGCCATCGTCAGCGCATCGGTGTGGCGAAGGTCGATCTCCTGCTGGCTCGGGGCGTCTTCGTGGAAGCTGTACTCGACGGGGATGCCCATCGTCTCCAGTGTGCGGATCGTCTGCTTGCGCAGCGAGCCGGTGATGTCGTTCGTCGTCAGGTCGAAGAACCCAGCCTCGTCGAGGGGCTGCGGAGGCTGCCCCGGCGTCGGCAGCGCGAAGTAGAAGAACTCGATGTCCGGGGCGACGTAGAACGTCAGCCCCTCTTCGTGGCAGGACCGCACGTGGCGGCGCAACACCTGGCGCGGATCGCCGTCGAACGGCGTGCCGTCGAGGTGGTGGATGTCGCAAAAGACGCGAGCTTCCGGCGTCTTCGGATCGCCCCACGGCAGCACCTCGAACGTGTCTGGGTCCGGCATCGCCAGCACGTCGGCTTCCTGGATCCGCGAGAAGCCGTCGATGGACGAGCCGTCGAACGTCATGCCGTCGTCGAGGGCGTTCTCCAGCTCCGCGGGGCTGATGGCGAAGCTCTTCAGGTTTCCCAGGACGTCGGTGAACCACAGCCGGATCAGCCGCACGCCACGCTCCTCGACGGAGCGCAGGACGTACTCGCGTTGCTGATCCAGCATCTCGGTCACGGCCCCAAGTCTGGTCGCGCCGCGCCGGAACCGGCGCAGCGCGCCAGCGGGACGGAGGAGGCGTTCAGATCGCGCCGCACACCGTGTCGACCATCAGGCGGGCGACGACGTAGGGGTCCATGTTGGCGTTGGGGCGCCGATCCTCAAGGTAGCCCTTGCCGTCCTTGTACACGTGCAGCGGGATGCGAATCGATGCGCCGCGATCCGACACGCCGTAGAAGAACTTGTTCCACGGCGCCGTCTCGTGGTGACCGGTCAGCCGGTCCTCGATGCCGTGGCCGTAGTTCTTGACGTGCAGCTCCCACTTCTTGCCGAGCGCCTTGCAGCCGTTCTCGATGTACTGGTAGCCGCCCTCCTCGCGCATCTCCTTGGTCGAGAAGTTGGTGTGTGCGCCGGCGCCGTTCCAGTCCCCCTTCATCGGCTTGGGGTCGAGCGTCGCCGACACGCCGAAGTCCTCGGCCGTGCGGTACAGCAACCAGCGGGCGATCCACAGTTGGTCGCCCACCTCCAGCGGTCCAACAGGGCCGATCTGGAACTCCCACTGGCCGATCATCACCTCGGCGTTGAGGCCGCTGTAGGAAAGTCCGGCGGCGAGGCAGTTGTCGAGGTGCTCCTCGACGATGTCCCGGCCGAAGATCTCGTCCGAGCCGACGCCGCAGTAGTAGCCGCCCTGCGGAGCGGGGAAGCCTCCGACGGGGAAGCCGTACGGGCGGCCTTCCTTGAAGAACGTGTACTCCTGCTCGATGCCGAAGAGGCACTCGTGCTGGGCGTACTTCTTCGCCGTCTTGACCAGCGCGGCGCGGGTGTTCGACGGGTGCGGTTTGCCGTCACCGGAGAAGACCTCGCACATCGCCAGCACGTCGTGACCGCCACGGATCGGGTCCGGGCAGATGAACACCGGCTTGAGGATGCAGTCGCTCTTGTCGCCGGTGGCCTGGTTCGTGCTCGAGCCGTCGAACCCCCACTGCGGCGGTTCCTGGCCGTCCGGGACGATCTTCGTCTTCGATCGCAGCTTGGCGGTCGGCTCGCTGCCATCGATCCAGATGTACTCAGCCTTGTAGACCACGTTGCCTCGACTTTCGATGTGACCGGTTGCGGAAGGGCGCGCCCATGCTGACTCGAACCCGTTGCCGACCCAATTCACCAACGTGAACGCTCTGTTACAGGTTCTCAACCGTCTTCAGTGGTCAGATCTGACATCGGATCCTCAGGAGAACCGTCAGTAGTTGGGCGTGTCCCACCAGGGGTAGGTCGGCGGGAGGTCCTTGGTCGGGCTGAGCGACCACGAGGGGGCGCGCTTCTCGAGGAACGCCGTCACGCCCTCGCGGGCGTCGGGTTTGCCGCCGAGGTCGTAGATCGCCTCGGAGTCGGCGCGATGCGCGGCCATCGGGTGGCTCTCGCCGAGCATCCTCCACAGCAGCCCACGGCTGACGCTGGCCGACACGGGCGCAGCGTTGGTGGCGATCTCCGCAGCGAGCGCCTTGGCCATGCTCAGCACCTCGCCGGCCGGATGGATGCTGCGCACCAGCCCGCCGGCCAGCGCCTCCTCCGCCTTGAACACGCGGGCGGTCAGCACCCACTCGAGCGCCTGGTTGATCCCGACGACCCGCGGCAGGAACCAGCTCGCCGCCCCGTCCGGCGCGATGCCCCGGCCGGTGAACACGAAGCCGACCTTGGCGTTGTCGGCGAGCAGGCGGATGTCCATCGGCAGCGTCATCGAGATGCCGACCCCGACGGCGGAGCCGTTGATCGCCCCGATCACCGGCTTCGTGCAGTCGAAGATGCGCAGGACGAGGATCCCGCCGCCGTCACGCGGCGCACGGCCATTCGACCCTGACGGTGCGCCACGGGTGTCCACGTCGAACGTGTCGCCGCCCGCCGACAGGTCGGCGCCGGCGCAGTAGGCCCGTCCGGCGCCCGTCACGATGATCGCCCGCACGCCGTCGTCGGCTTCGGCTTGGTCGAACGCCGCCAAGAGCTCCTGCAGCATCGTGCCAGTGAACGCGTTGAGCTGCTCCGGGCGGTTCAGCGTGATGACCGCCGCCGGCCCGTCCACCTCGTAGATGATCTGCGTGAAGTCCATCGGCCGTCACCGTACGGTCCGTGCCGCGCGGCCGGCGCACCGTGGCCTGACCTGGTAGATGGTGTGCGATGCTCGAACCGTGGAGGACGGGGCCTCGGCTTTGGGCGGCGCCGTCGTCGCGCCGCATCCCGTCACGGCGTCGGCGCAGCTGACGCCCCGTACCTGCTCCGACGGTCGGCGGGCGATGATCGCCGTGGTCTTCTCGGTGGTCGTCCCCTTCTCCGTGGGGTTCGTGCTCAGCGTGCTGAGCACGTCGGTGGCAGGCGACTCGGACACGACCATCCTGCTCGCGCTGCTCGGGTGGACGACGTTCGCGGTCGTCTACGTCCTCCTCACGCTGCACACGTTCAGCCGCGTCGACAGTGCGGAGTTCCGTCGGCGCATGGCGGCGCGCGCCGGCACCCGTCAGTCCGGATGGCAGCGGGCGATCCCGGGCGGCGACGGGCCGTCGTTCGCCGTGGAGGCGGCGATCGTCGCCTTCGTCGTCGTCCTCCTGCTGCCGCACGTGCACGCGATCCGCATCGACGAATGGCTGCTCGTGCCGGTGACGCTGATGATCCTGATCACCTCGTGGACACTGGCCGTCGTCAGCTACTCGCTGCACTACGCCCAGCACGACCTCGAGAGCCCGGCCTGCAGTTCCCGGGGCACGAACGCGCTCGCCGACTACATGTACTTCGCCATCGCCGTGGCGACGACGTTCGGCGCCACCGACGTCAACATCACGACGCCCGACATGCGTCGCGTCGTCAACGTCCACACGATCCTCACGTTCGTCTACAACTCGGTGATCGTCGCCCTGCTCGCCTCGCTGCTCATCCGCTGATCGACTCCCGCGCTGGTCGAGAGCGATGAGCGATGTGCGTCGTCTGACCACTCACCGCTCATCGCGCCGACCAGTAGCGTTGCTCCGGTGACGGTGCTGCGCGTCGGGCTGGCTCAGCTCGACCAGGTCGTCGGGGACATCGAGGGCAACCTGGCCCGCATCGTCGACGCCTACGAGCGGGCCGAGGCGGCCGGGTGCGACCTCGTCGCCTTCCCCGAGCTGGCGATCACCGGGTACCCGCCGGAGGACCTCGTGATGAAGCCGGGGTTCGTCGCCGACAACGAAGTGGCGCTGGCCAAGCTCGCTGCCCGCACCCGCCACTGCGCCGCCGTCGTCGGCTACGTCGAGGCCGAGCGCGACCTGTTCAACGCCGCTGCGGTGTGCGCCGGCGGGCGGATCCTCGGCACCTACCGCAAGCGCCTGCTGCCCAACTACGCCGTGTTCGACGAGGCTCGCTACTTCACGCCGGGCAACGAGACCGATCCCTTCGAGCTGTACGTCATCGGCGGCGTGAAGGTCGGCATCAGCATCTGCGAGGACGTGTGGAGCCCAGACGGGCCGCTCGCGACGCAGGCCGACGGCGGCGCCGAGCTGGCCGTCAACATCAACGGCTCCCCCTACCACCGCGGGAAGGCGGCGGCGCGCGAGCGGATGCTCGCCACCCGCGCCGCCGATGCCCACTCCGCTCTCGTCTACGTGAACCAGGTCGGTGGGCAGGACGAGCTGGTCTTCGACGGGTGCTCGCTGGCGTTCGATGCCGAAGGGCGATTGCTGGGCAGGGGCCCGCAGTACGCCGAAACACTGCTCATCGTCGACGTCCCCGTCCCCGCGGTCTACCGGCAACGACTGCTCGATCCGCGCGGCCGCATCTCGCAGGTGACGCTGCCCCTCGTCACGGTCAGCGAGCAGCCCGTCGCCAACGCCGACGTCGCCGCCAACCCGATCGTCGAGCCGCTGGCACCCGACGCCGAGCTGTACGGCGCGCTCGTGCTCGGCACCGGCGACTACTGCCGCAAGAACGGCTTCACGGACGTCGTCATCGGGCTCTCCGGTGGCATCGACTCGTCGCTCGTCGCGGCGATCGCCGTGGATGCCCTCGGCGCCGAGCACGTCCACGGCGTCTCGATGCCGTCGCGCTACTCCAGCGACCACTCCAAGTCCGACGCCGTCGAGCTGGCCGCCAACCTCGGCATCGACTGCCGCACCATCGCCATCGAGCCCGCCTTCTCGGCCTTCCTCGAGATGCTCGAGCCCAGCTTCGAGGGTCGGCCGCCTGGCCTGACCCAGGAGAACCTGCAGAGCCGCTGCCGCGGCCAGGTGCTGATGGCGCTGTCCAACGAGCTCGGCTGGATGGTCCTGACGACCGGCAACAAGAGCGAGATGGCCGTCGGCTACTTCACGATCTACGGCGACTCCGTCGGTGGGTACGCCGTCATCAAGGACGTGCCGAAGACCGACGTCTTCGCGCTCAGCCGGTACGTCAACGAGCGGGCCGGGCGCCCGATCATCTCGCGATCGGTGTTGACCAAGCCACCGTCTGCCGAGCTGCGCCTGGACCAGCGCGACGACCAGAGCTTGCCGCCCTACGACGTGCTCGACCCGATCCTCGAGGCCTACGTCGAGGACGACCTCACCGTGCCCGAGATCGTCGAGCTCGGCTACGACGCGGCGGTCGTCGAGCGCGTCACGCGCCTCGTCGACATCGCCGAGTACAAGCGTCGCCAGAGCCCACCGGGTGTGCGGGTCACGACCAAAGCGTTCGGCCGCGATCGGCGCATGCCGATCACCAACGGCTACCGCTGAGGCTTCAGGTTCTGACGAGGATTCGTACTGGTTTTCCAGTACGAATCCTCGTCAGAACGAGCACCGGCGGGTGGGGCTGCGGAGGTCGTCAGCGGGCGCGGCGGGATGCGGCGAGATCGGCGACCTCACCGATGATGCGCGCGATGTCGTAGTCCTTCGGGGTGTAGATGGCGGCGACGCCGGCCGCCGTCAGGAGCAGCTGGTCCTCGGCGGGGATGATCCCGCCGACGACGACCGGTGCGTCGACGCCGAGCTCGGCGAGCTGCGCCAAGAGGTCCTGCACCAGTTGCACGTGCGATCCCGACAGGATCGACAGGCCGATCACATCCGGATCCTCGTCACGAGCCGACGCTGCGATCTGCTCGACGGTCAGCCGGATGCCGGAGTAGACCACCTCCATGCCGGCGTCCCGGGCGGCGACGGCGATCTGCTCGGCCCCGTTGGAGTGACCGTCGAGACCCGGCTTGGCGACGAGCAACCTGGGCGGGCCACCGGGGATCGCCCGCACCCGTTCGGCGACCGCCCGCAGCCCGTCGACGGCGACGACCGCGCCGCCGACACCGGTCGGGCCGCGATACTCGCCAAACACCTCGCGCATGACGGCACCCCACTCGCCGGTCGTCCCGCCGGCCAGGGCCAGAGCGATCGACGGCGGCATCACGTTGTCGGCGCCCTGAGCCGCCGACCGCAGCGCGGCCATCGCCGCATCCACGGATGTTTGGTCGCGCTCGGCCTTCCAGCGCTCGACGTCGGCGGTCATCTCCACCTCGATCGCCGGCTCGACTCGCAGGATCGCCCCCGCTCCGCCGAGCGGTGACGGTTCGGATTCGGTGAACCGGTTGACCCCGACGACGACCTGCTGACCTGACTCGATGCGCCGGGTCCGCGCGGCCATCGACGACACGAGGCGGGCCTTCAGGGCGTCGACTGCCTCGAACGCTCCGCCCATCGCCAGCACGTCATCGAGCTCGGCCCTTGCCGCATCACGCAGCTCGGCCGTCTTCGCCTCGACGACGTGCGAGCCGTCGAAGAGGTCCTCGTACTCGAGCACGTCGCTCTCGTACGCCAGTACCTGTTGCATCCGCAACGACCACTGCTGATCCCACGGTCGGGGCAGGCCGAGGGCCTCGTTCCACGCCGGAAGTTGGATGCTGCGCGCCCTGGCCCGCTTGGACAGCGTGACGGCGAGCATCTCTAGCACGATGCGCTGCACGTTGTTCTCGGGCTGTGATTCCGTCAGCCCGAGGCTGTTGACCTGCACGCCGTAGCGGAAGCGCCGATCCTTCGGGTCCTCGACCCCGTAGCGCTCCACTGCGATCGCGTCCCAGAGCTCGGCGAACGCCCGCAGCTTGCACACCTCCTCGATGAAGCGGATGCCGGCGTTGACGAAGAACGAGATCGAACCGAACACCCGACCGAAGCGCTCCGGTGCGACTTGGCCCGAGTCGCGCACAGCGTCCAGCACGCCGATCGCCGTGGCCAACGCGTACGCCAGTTCCTGCACGGGCGTCGCGCCGGCCTCCTGCAGGTGGTACGAGCACACGTTGATCGGGTTCCACTTGGGGGCGTGCTCGGCGCACCACGCGATCATGTCGACGATCAACCGTCGCGACGGCTCGGGGGGGAAGATGTAGGTGCCCCGAGAGAGGTACTCCTTGACGATGTCGTTCTGCGTCGTGCCGCGCAGCGCCTCCGGCGGCGTGCCCTGCTCCTCGCCATTGGCCACGTACAGCGCGAGCAGCCAGGCTGCGGTGGCGTTGATGGTCATCGACGTGTTCATCTGCCCGGGCGGGATGCCGTCGAGCAGGGTGCGCATGTTGCCGAGGTGGGCGATGGGCACGCCGACCTTGCCGACCTCGCCGCGCGCCATCGGCGAGTCCGGGTCGTACCCGGTCTGCGTTGGCAGGTCGAAGGCCACGGACAGCCCTGTTTGCCCCTTGGCCAGGTTGATGCGGTACAGGGCGTTGGAGGCCGCCGCCGACGAGTGTCCCGAGTACGTCCGCATCAACCACGGCTGATCGCGCTCGGTCATCCTGGTCAGTCTGCCCGTCGCACCGTTGCGGCGTGGAGGCGGTCGAGGTACTCGCGACGGGAGATCGCGACGGCACCCATCGAGGTGAGGTGCGGTGTCAGCCATTGCACGTCGAGCAGTTGCGACTCGGTGGTCTGCAGCCATTGCACGAGAACGGCCATGGCGACCTTCGACGCGTCGGTCGCCGTGTGGAACATCGACTCGCCGGCGAACAGGCCGCCGATGCGCACGCCGTACAACCCGCCGACCAGGGTGCCGGTGTCGTCGAGGCACTCCACGGAGTGCGCCCAACCCATGCGGTGCAGCCGCGTGTAGGCGGTGATGAAGCTGCGGTTGATCCACCCGCCGGGCCGGCGGCGGTCGGCGCAGCGCGCCATCACCTCGCCGAAACGTTCGTCCCAGCGCACCTCGAAGCGGCGCTCGCTGCGCCGCAGCGACCGGCTGACGCGGAGCCCGTCGAGCGGGACGATCGCCCGTGGATCAGGTGAGAACCACGCCACGTCGCGGCGACCGGCGGGCATCGGGAACAGACCCGATCGGTAGGCGGCGAGGAGGGTGCCCGGCTCGAGATCGCCGCCGATCCCGACGACCCCGTCGACGTCCGCCGACTCCGGGTCCGGTAACCGCCATCGACTCGGCGGCGGCTCGACCGGCCTTCTGGTCGTCACGGCCCAGCGACCGAAGTTCTGGCCGGCTCCATCAGTACTCGTAGAAGCCGCGCCCGGATTTCTTGCCGACCTGCCCCGCGGCGACCATCCGGCGCAGTGTCGGCACGGCGGCGTAGTTCGGGTCGCGGAACTCGGCGTACAGAGCGTCGAGGATGGACAGCGAGGTGTCGAGGCCGACGAGGTCGAGCAACGCCAGCGGGCCCATCGGGAAGTTGCAGCCGCCGCGCATGGCGGTGTCGATGTCGTCACGCGATGCCGTGCGCTGCTCGAGCATCCGCACGGCGTTGTTGAGGTACGGGAAGAGCAGCGCGTTGACGACGAAACCTGCTCGGTCGACCACCTCGATGGCGTCCTTGCCGCAGGCCGTCGCAAATCCCGCCGCCGCCTTGATCGTGTCGTCGCTGGCGGTGATCGGGCGCACGATCTCGACGAGCTTCATCAACGGCGCCGGGTTGAAAAAGTGGATGCCACAGACCTTGTCGGGTCGGTCGGTGGCGACGGCCAGGTCGACGACGGGCAGCGTCGACGTGTTCGTGGCCAGGATCCCGTCGGGCTTGACGATCTGCTCGAGCTCTGCGAACAACGCCCGCTTCGTCGCCAGGTCCTCGACCACGCTCTCGATCACGAGGTCGCAGTCGCCGAGCCGCCCGAGGTGGTCCGTGGCGCTGAGTCGGGCGACGGTGGCTTGCATGTCGCCGGCGTCGAGGCGGCCCTTGTCGACCTGACGTTGCAGGTTCGTCGTCACGCCGGCCACCACGGCTTCGGCGCCGGCCCGCCGCCGTGACCGGACGACGACGTCGAAACCAGCCCGTGCCGCGACCTCCGCCAAGCCCGTCCCCATGATCCCGGAGCCGACGATGCCAACCCGCTGGATGTCGCCCATCTGGGCAAGCGTAGTTACCGATCGGTAAGTACTTCCAGCGGGTAGTTGGCCAGCGCGCTCACGGCATCGTCCGTGCGACATGCCTACGATCAGCGGCCGTGACGGGCACGATCGCGCTGCAGGGAGGCGGTCCGTTCACCGCCAACGACGACCTCGATCGGCGGCTGTTGGCCGCCGCCGGCGCCGATCGGGTGGTGGTGCTGCCGACGGCCGACGCGTTCGAGGAACCGGGTGAGCTGGTCGCCACGGCGATGAGCTGGGGCGAGCGGCTCGACGTCCAGGTCGAAGCGCTGATGGTGCTGCAGCGCCACGACGCCGAGGACGAGGGCGCAGCCGAGCTGGTGCGGGCCGCCCCCGCCGTCTACCTGGTCGGTGACTCGGCGATGCACCTGCGCAGCGTGCTGCGCGGCACGTCGTTGTTCGATGCCCTCGGATCGGTGGTCGCGACGGGCGGTGTGGTGACCGGGGTGGGGGCGAGTGCCACGGCGCTCTGCGACCCGATGCTCGACCAACGTGGCGGCGCGCTGACGCTCGGGCTCGGGCTGGTGCGTGGCGTGACGGTCGTCCCCGGCGCCGAGACCCGCAGCCACGACCGTCAGATCCGCACCAGAGAGCTGGCGACCAACCCGCTCGTCGAGCTGCCGACCGGCTCGGCACTGCTCAACATCGGCGGTCAGTGGGAGCTCGTCGGTGACGCCACCATCACCCACGGCGAGCTGAGCTGAGCAAGTGGCTCGCTCCGCTCGCTGGGCCGGGCAAGGCCGGCCTCACCATGCACGCGCGCTGCGGTCGGGGGCCAAAGTGCGCACGTCCTCGTCGGGCGGACTCAGCGGGATCCGTCCCGTTGCTCCGGACAGGAGGGTGGCTTACGTCTCGGTGATCTCGACCGTCTCGAGGACGACGTCCTCGGTCGGGGTGTCGCCATCGTCGCCGGCGAGGGCGAGCACCTCCTCGAGCACGTCGAGCCCCTCGGTCACCTCGCCGAACGACACGTAGGTGCCCTGGCTGGCCAGGGACTCCAGGCCGGCGTCGCCGACGATGAAGAACCACTGTCCGCCGGCGGAGTTCGGCTGCGGCGTTCGGGCCATGGCGATCTCGCCGACGGCGTACGTGAACCCGTCGCCCTCGTCCTGCAGCTGGTAGCCGGGGCTATCGGTGTTCGTTCTCCCGCCGCCCTGCACGATCTCGATGCTCGTGTTCGTGCGGAACAGCAGGGTGTCGTCGTAGTAGCCGTAGCGGGCAAGCGTGACGAAGTTGTTCACCGCGCCTGGCCGCTCGGCGGCGTCGAGGGTGACGACGACGTCACCGCGGTCGGTGACGAAGCGGGCGCTGTACGTGGCGGCCGGATCGATGCACAGCTGCGGCGCGACGTCGAACGACTTGACGGGCTCGCTCGCCCCATCGATGGGCGGACACTCACCGGAGCCGTAGGCAAAGCCGGCCGACGTCGTCGCGGTGCCGTCGCCCGTCGTCGTCGACGTGTCACCCGCGACAGTGGTGGCGACCGTCGTCGACACGCCGGGCGCAACAGTCGGGGTGGTCGCCGTGGTCGACGGGTTGTCGTCGTCGCCACCGCGATTGGTGCACCACGCCAGCAAGAGCACGAACGCAACGCCACCGACGACGGCGGCAACGCCGATCAGCAGTCGGCGAGAGCGGGTCTGTCGGTTGGTCGCTCGCGTCTCGTGCTGGTCGCGCAGCGAACGGTTGGCTCGCTGGCGTTCGCGCTTCTCCGTGGCCACAAGGCGGGAGGGTACCGTCGCTCGATCGCGCCACCGCCGCAGTCGTTGGACGGGCGACACCTGGCCGTACGATCACTCGACAGTGGCGATCGTGCGCATGTTCGCGTCGGCCAGGGAGGCCGCTGGCACGGGGTGCGACGATGTCCCCGGCGCGACTGTCGCCGAGGTCCTCGGTGCGGCCCGACAGCGCTACGGCCCGCACTTCGAGGAGATCCTCGGCACCTGCCGGATCTGGGTCAACGGCGATGCCGCCGACCAGGCCATGGAGGTCGGGCCGACCGACGAGCTGGCCGTCCTACCGCCCGTGTCAGGTGGGTCCAGTTGACGGAGCGGTCAGGACAGGACATGGGCGCGCTCGATGATCTGCGCCAGCGGCGGCGCGCCCTGCAGGACCGCGACGACGCCGTCTCCTACGTCCGGCGAGTCGCCCAGGGCCGCGCCGATCTCGCCCGCGCCGAGTTGGCCCGCCGGCGCGGCCAGCCGTCCGCGCCACCGGAGGATCGCCAGGACGAGCTGCGCGACGTGCTCTCGGGTCGCCTGCTGGCCGGCCCCAGTCGCCCGCCAAGACCGATCGAGGACCACAGCGACGACCCGCTGTCCGCCGAGCTCGACCAGCTGTGCGCAGACCACGGTTTCGGCCGGCTCCTCGAGCTGGATGTCGGCGGGCTCACGACGTTGGCCGACGTGTTGGACGAGTTCGAGGCCGCCATCTCCGCCGAGCGACAGGGCGTGTTTGCCGAGCTCGACGACCTGACTGATCAGCTCGTCGTGGCCTATCGGGACAGGGAGCCGCTCGGTGAGGCGTGAGCGCGTCCCGACGCCGAACGAGCTGCGCGAGGAGATCGACAAGCGCGTCGCCGAGCTCGGCGGCTTCATCCGCGCGCAGCGCGAGACCGCCAGCATGTCGGTGCGCCGGCTCGCCGAGCTGGCCGGCGTGTCGAACCCGTACCTCTCTCAGATCGAGCGCGGGTTGCGCCGACCGTCGGCCGAGATCCTGCAGCAACTGGCGAAGGCGCTGAAGATCAGCGCCGAGACGCTGTACGTGCGCGCCGGGCTGCTCTCTGACGATGACGCTGCCAGGCCGAGCGTGCGGGAGGCGATCAGCGGTGACCCGTTGCTGACGCCCGCGCAGAAGCAGGCACTGCTCAACGTGTACGACAGCTACGTGGGTCGCTGACCCGGGACCGCCGTGCAGCGCGTGGCGATGATCTCGCTCCACACGTCGCCGCTCCTGCAACCGGGGGCGGGCGACAGCGGCGGCATGAACGTGTATGTGCGCGAGGTGGCATCGGCCCTCGCCCAGGCGGGCGTCGACTGCACGACGTATACGCGGGCGGACCGGCCGGGCCTTCCTGCCGAGGTGAAGGTCGAACCTGGCCATCGGGTGGTGCACGTCCCGGCCGGCCCGTTCGAGCTGCCGAAGGAGGCGCTGGCCGACGAGCTGGACGAGTTCACGGCACGCGTCGGCGACCACGTGGCAGCCGGCCCGGGTGTCGATGTGGTGCACAGCAACTACTGGTTGAGCGGCATGGTCGGCCACCGCCTCAAGCACCAGCTCGACGTGCCGCTGGTCTCCACGTTCCACACCCTCGCTCGCGTCAAGGCGGAGGGCGGCGATCTGGAGCCGAGTTGGCGGGATGAGGCGGAGGCCGAGATCATCGGCTGCAGCGACGCAATCTGCGTCAGCTGCCCAGAGGAGGAGCGGCAGTTCCGCCGGCTGTACGGCGACCCGGCTGGCCGCATCGAGGTGGTCCCGCCTGCCGTCGAGCACGCCTTCTTCGCGCCGGGCGACCGCCTCGGCGCGCGACATGCCGTCGGGCTGCCGACCGACCGGCCGATCGTGCTGTTCGTCGGGCGGATCCAGCCGCTCAAGGCCCCCGATGTCGCGGTGCAGGCGATGGCTGGCGTGCCGGGCGCGCTGCTCGTGGTGGTCGGTGGCGCAAGCGGCCCCGAGGGCGCGGACGAGATGGCGCGCCTGCAGGCGCTGGTCGACCGTCTCGACCTCCGCCGCGACGTCCTGTTCGTGCCGCCCCGCCCGCACCACATCCTGTCGAGCTACTACCGCGCTGCCGATGTCGTGGTCGTGCCAAGTCGCAGCGAGAGCTTTGGGCTGGTCGCGCTGGAGGCCGCGGCCTGCGGCGTTCCGGTCGTCGCCAGTGGCGTCGGCGGACTCCTCAACATCGTCCACGACGGTGTCACCGGGCTGCTCGTGGAAGGCCGTCATCCGGGTCAGTTCGGCCGGGCGATCCGCGAGGTGCTCGACGACCCGATCGGCGCGGCGAGCATGGGAGCCGCCGCGGCAGTGCGCGCCAGGCGGTTCACATGGGGCTTCACGGCGGCGCGCCTGCGACGCATCTACACCGACCTCGCCGCCCGCCCCGCCCTGGAGCTGGTCGCCTGTGAGTAGGGACCTGCGCGGATTCTCAATTCGCGATCTGGGCGCGATCCGTCGCAGATCTGCAACGATCCGCGCCCAGAAGCCGGAATGGCGCGCCGATGAGTGACGTGTTCGACGACGAGGCGCTGGTCGTGCTCGAACGGCGCATCGACCGGTGGCTGACCGCGATCGCCGCCGGCGGGGGCGTCCCGGTCGAGTCGATCGAGCGGGGCGAGGGCGACACGCGGCGGTGGTACGTCCGGTTGCGTGGCGAGGACAAGGAGTTCACGACGGTGTGGCTGACGCTCGGTCAGCGCACGCTGCGCTACGAGACGTACGTCATGCCGGCGCCGGAGGAGAACGCCGGCACGCTGTACGAGCACCTGCTCCGGCGCAACGAGCGGTTGGTCGGGGCGCACTTCTCGATCGGGATCGAAGACGCCGTGTTCCTGCGCGGCGAGCTGCCGGTCGGCGCGCTCGACGAGGCCGAGCTGGACCGGGCGATCGGCACGCTGTACGCCACCGTCGAGCAGTGCTTCCAGGCGCTGCTACGCATCGGCTTCGCCTCGCACTTCCCGGCCTGAGGTCACGTTCGTGTCCAGATGCGACGAGGGCCGGTGCCAACCCCCCGATGGCACCAGCCCCGTCGGCGCAGCCGGGATTGTCTTCCCAGCGCGTCTCAACGCCGTCAGACTAAGACCTCGGGCGGCGAGAGAAAAGGGTCACACCCGAAAAACAGTGGCGTAATTCACACATCCACAGCTCAGACCGCCAATTCCGCGCTGCGCGAAGCAGCCGCCCGGACGGCTGCGGCGAAGGCCTCGCGCACGTTGCGTTCGTCGAGCACGGCTAGCCCAGCGGCTGTCGTGCCACCCGGTGAGGTCACATTGGCGCGCAGCGTGGCGGGATCACCGCTGGCGTCGAGCAACGCCGCCGAGCCGACGAGCAACTGGGTCGTCAGCCGCTCGGCGAGCTGTCGGTCCAAGCCGATCCCGACCGCCGCCTCGATCAAGGCCTCGGCGACGAGGAACAGGTACGCCGGTCCTGATCCGCTCAACGCCGTCACGGCGTCGAGCTGCGACTCGTCGACCCGATCGACCGTCCCCACTGCGCCGAGGATCTCCTCAGCCCACGCCAGGTCGTCGTCGTCTGCGTACCGGCCGCCGGCGATCGCCGAGGCGCCCTGTCGGACCAGCGCCGGCGTGTTGGGCATCGCCCGCACGACCGCGATGTCAGGTCCGGCCGCCGCCTCGATCCTCTCCAAGCGCACACCTGCGGCGATCGATAGCACTCGCCTGGCACCAGCCGCAACGGCCGCCGAGACGGCTGCCGCAACGTCGCCTGGCTTGACGGCGATCACCGCCGCCGCGCCCGGCGCTGCGTCCTCGGTCACCGTGACACCCGGGAACATCGCCTCGACCTCGGCGCGGCGGGTGGCGATGGCCTCGCAGATGGCCAGTGCCTGCGGCTCGATCGACCCGGCCGACAGCAACCCGCCGGCGAGGGCGGCACCCATGTTGCCGCCGCCGACGATCACGAGCTGGTGCGGTTCCGTCTGGTCGGCCACGCGTCCACGGTAGTTGTGCGACGTTCGAGTGGATCGCGAGTGGACTGCGGTCGGGGCCAACGCGCGCCCGTCGTTGGCGCTCGGGCCGGGCGATGAGAGACCGACATCCCCGAGCGCACCGACCCGAGCACCTTTCCTGGGTGTCGCCAGAAGGGAGAAGCGGAAACAGACCTGCTGGATACCCTCGGCGGCGATGGCCCGCCGGTACGACACCGTGTCGCTCCTGACCGACTACGGGTGGGAGGACGAGTTCGTCGGTGTCGTCAAGTCGGTGCTGCGCGACCTGGCGCCGCACGTCACGACGATCGATCTGACCCACGGCATCCGGCCCTACGACGTGCGCGGCGGCTCGTTGGCTCTGGCCAGGGCGGTGCCGTACGTCGCCGAGGGGGTCGTGGTCGCCGTCGTCGATCCGGGCGTCGGCACGAGCCGGCGGGCGGTCGCCGTCGAGGTCGCCGGTGGCGCCGGCGTGTTCGTCGGACCTGACAACGGCCTGCTCGCTCCGGCCGTCGCCGTCACGGGTGGCGCCGAGCGCGCCGTCGAGCTGCTCAACCCGGACCTCCAGCTCGACGCGCCGGGCTCGACGTTCGCCGGGCGAGACGTGTTCGCGCCGGCTGCTGCCCACCTCTGCAACGGCGTCGACCTCGCCGAGCTCGGGCCGCTCGTCGACGCGGGGCTGCTGCTGCCGGGGATGGTGCCGCTGCCGAGGCAGGAGGTCGACGGCCTCCACGCCGAGGTCCTGTGGGTCGACCGCTTCGGCAACTGCCAGTTGAACGTCGGACCCGAAGACCTGCCGGCGGGCGAGGAGATCTGGGGGGTGACGGTCGGGGGCGAGCGGCGGGTGGCCCGCATCACGACGGCGTTCGGGCACCTTGGCGCTGGTTCCCTCGGGCTGGTCCTCGACTCGCAGGGCGTGTACGCCCTCGTCTTCGACCGCCGCTCGGCGGCGGTCGAGCTGGACATCGGCGTCGGTGACGCGGCGATCTTGTCGCCGCTCGACGACGACGGGTCGGGCCCCGCCTCGCCCGTCGCCACGCCGGTCGGCCTGCGCACCCACCGGTAGCGTGCGCGAGATGCGCCCGGCCACCACGCTCGCCATCGGGCTCCTGCTGCTCGTCATCCTGCTCGCCGGCGTCATCGCGCTGATCCGCCTCTGACGCCTGGCTCGGTGCGACGGCCGGTGGGTACAGTGCTCGTCGCATGGGGGACGGCGCGGTCAACGTCGCTCGACTGATCGAAGGTCACGACGGCGAGAGCATCGCGCTGATCAGCCGCAACCGGACGATGAGCTACGACGAGCTCGGAGAGCAGACGGCGCGGCTGCGCGGCGGGTTGGCCGGGCTCGGCGTGGGGGTCGGCGACCGGGTCGCGGTCGTGTGCGGGAACGGGCACCCCTTCGTCATCACCTACTTCGCCGCCGTCGGCCTCGGCGCGGTCGTCGTCCCGCTCAACCCAGGCAGTCCTGCACCAGAGCTCGGTCGCCAACTGCTGGCCGTGCAGCCGGTCCTGGCGATCATCGATCGCAGCGCGATGGGCAACTGGCGCCAGCTCGATCCGGCCCAGCGAGCGTCGGTGCGCACGGTGATCAGTGTCGACGGCGATGCCGGCGACGACTCGATCAGCATCGAGGAGCTCTTGACCGCCGACCCGCTGCCCGTGACCGACGTCGACCCCCACCACCTTGCCGTCCTGATGTTCACCAGCGGTACGGCCGGCGCATCGCGAGCGGCGATGCTGACTCATGGCAACCTGCTGTCGAACATCGAGCAGGCCAAGTCGACCGCCGATCGCATCTCGGCCGATGACGTCGTCTACGGCGTCATCCCGGCGTACCACATCTTCGGGCTCAACGTCGTGATCGGCCTCAGCCTCTCGGCGGGCGCCACGGTCCTGCTCGTGCAGCGCTTCGACCCGCTCACCGCGCTCGAATCGATCCGCGCCCGCAAGGTCACCGTCATCCCTGGTTCGCCTGCCGTATGGGTGGCCTTCTCGCACTTCGAAGAGGCGCCGACCGACGCCTTCGAGGGGGTCAAACTGGCGCTGTCCGGGGCGGCCAAGCTGCCGGTGCCCGTGGCGCAGCGGATGCTCGAGCGCTTCGGGCTGGTCATCGCCGAGGGCTACGGCCTGACCGAGGCATCACCCATCGTCACGTCATCGGCCGGGATGCCGCCCGTGTTCGGGTCCGTCGGGCGGGTGCTATCGGGTGTCGAGTTGCGCATCGTCGACGACGGGGAGGATGCGCTGGTCGGCGACTCCGGCGAGATCTGGGTGCGCGGCCCGAACGTGTTCGCCGGCTACCTGGACGACGCCGCAGCGACGGAGCGGGTGCTCACTGAGGACGGTTGGTTGCGCACCGGGGACATCGCTACGTGCGATTCCACCGGGTTGGTGTACCTCGTCGATCGGGCCAAGGACCTGATCATCGTGTCGGGCTTCAACGTCTACCCGGCCGAGGTGGAAGAGATCCTTGCCGAGCACCCGGCGGTGGCCGAGGTCGGTGTCGTCGGTGTGCCGCACCCTCACACCGGCGAGGCGGTGAAGGCGTTCGTCGTGCTCGCGCCGGGCGCGTCAGTGGACGAGGACGTGCTGATCGACCACGCCCGCGACCACCTCGCCCGCTACAAGTGCCCGACCAAGGTGATCTTCGTCGACGAGCTGCCGCGCAACGCCAACGGCAAGCTCGTGCGCCGCGACCTCGTCGGCTGAGCCGTTTCATCCGTCGCGTCCTGCCACGGCTCGACGGCGTAGACGCACACGACCAGCGCGCACGTGGCCTGACCGGTGCAGGTCGCGCCGATCACGTGCATCTGCGGGGGCCCCAGATCGCCATCGTCGCGGTGGCGCCGTAGATCCTCCAGGCTGGTGCTGATCTGGTCGCGCACGAACGCCTCCGACGTGCCCTCATGCTCGACGAACAGTCCCCGCTTCGTCACGGGGTCGGCGATCCAGCCGACACCGGCCCACACTTCGGTGCCCGGCTCCTCGGTGCGCTGCTCTGCGTAGACGACGTACAGGCGGTCACCCCATGTGCCGCCGACCGTGTCGGGCACCTCGGACGTGCAGATCACCTCCGACCCCGGCGGGATCACCGAGCTGAGTCGGATCAGGTTGCGATCGGCGACGCCGGTCAGCGTCAGCGCATGGTCGAACGCGGACAGTTGGGTGCCTGAGCGACCGATGGCCGCGGCGATGTACAGCTGCATGTTGTGGCCCCTCGGACGTCGGGTGCTGCGGACCGCGACGGACGCCGCGTCTCCGACGTCGGGAGGCTCCGCCGCCGCCGTCGATACGTGCCCTCCGACACGCTGGCAGAACGCGTTTGTTCACTGGGCGACCGCCTGGCCAGCGTTAGGTGAACAAACGCGGTTCGATCCGGCGGCGAAGCTTTGTGAATTGCTGCACGAGCGGCGTAGCGTGAGGGTTTGATGGCAACGACGAGTCGTGGTCGGCGGATCCCGGAAGCGACCGTCGCTCGGCTGCCCGTGTACCTGCGCATCCTCATCGAGCAGTCGGAGCTGGGCGTGGTCAACCTCTCGTCGGAGGAGTTGGCCGACTTCGGCGGCGTCAACGCGGCGAAGGTGCGCAAGGATCTCAGCTACCTGGGCACGTACGGGACGCGTGGCGTCGGGTACGAGGTGGAGTACCTCATCTACCAGGTTCGCCGAGAGCTCGGCCTGACCCACGACTGGCCGGTCGTCATCGTCGGCGCCGGCAACCTCGGTCAGGCCCTCGCCGGTTACGGAGGGTTCGGTCAGCGCGGGTTTCCCGTCGCCGGCATCGTCGACGTCGATCCCGCCAAGGTGGGCAGCCGGATCGCCGGCCAGCCGATCCGTCGACTCGAGGAGCTGCCCGCCATCGTGCGGGCGACGAAGGTGTCGATCGGGGTCATCGCCACGCCCGCCGTCGCCGCCCAGGACGCCGCCGACCGGCTGGTCGCGGCCGGCGTGACGAGCATCCTGAACTTCGCCCCGACCGTGCTGACCGTGCCGCACGGCATCACGGTGCGCAAGGTCGATCTGGCGGTCGAGCTGCAGATCCTCAGCTACTACGAGCAGCGGCGCAGCAGCGGTCCCGGACCATCGCTGGCCGCCGTCTCGACCAGTTCGCACCGCGGCGCGACCGCGTAGGCTTGGATCCGACATGTCTGTCGTCGTCATCGGTGTCAACCACCGCAGCGGCCCGCTCTCGGTGCTCGAACGCCTGACGATCGCGCCGGACGCCATCGGCAAGGTCATCCTCGGCCTGTCGGCGAGGGACAACCTGCGCGAGGTCGCCGTGCTCAGCACGTGCAACCGGACCGAGGTCTACGCCGTCGCCGAACGATTCCACGGCGCCTACGCCGACATCCGCGACGCCCTGTGCGAACTCGGTTCGCTGGCGCCCGACGAGCTGCACCCGTACCTCTACAGCCAGCACGACGAGGAGGCGGCTCGACACCTGTTCGAGGTTGCCGCCGGACTCGACTCGGCCGTGCTCGGCGAGAGCGAGATCCTCGGGCAGGTGCGCGATGCGTGGCAGGTCGGACGGGAGGAAGGCGGTGTCCGCTCGACGCTCGACCTGCTCTTCCGCCAGGCGCTGCGGGTTGGGAAGCGGGCGAGGTCCGAGACGGCGATCGGGCGCGGTACGGCCTCGATCAGCCATGCCGCGGTGGAGATGGTGTCGGACCGACTCGGTTCGCTGGAGGGGCGGCGGGTGCTCGTCGTCGGGGCGGGCGAGATGGGCGTCGGTGTAGTCACCGCACTGGCTCGTGCCGGTGCCGGTTCGATCGTCGTGTGCAACCGCACCGTGGCGCGCGGCGCGGCACTGGCCGAGCAGGTCGGTGGCACCGCGATCGGGCTCGACCACCTGCGCGATGCCCTTGCCGGCTCCGACGTGGTCGTCGCCTGCACGGCGTCCGGTGACAGTGTCGTGACGCTGGCCGACGTCGAAGCGGCCCAGCGGCACGATGCTCCGCTGCTCGTCGTCGACATCGCGGTTCCCCGCACCGTGGCCCGAACGGTCGCCGGGCTGGACGGCGTGACCGTTCTCGACCTCGACGATCTGCGCGATTGGGCCGACCGAGGTCGGGCGCTGCGGGCGGGCGAGGCCGATCGTGTGCGGGAGATCGTCGGCGAGGAGCTCGAGCGCTTCTCGATGGAGTTGACGGCCCGCCAGGCTGCCCCGCTCGTCGCACTGCTCCACGCCAGGGCCGAGGAGCTGCGCGCCGGCGAGCTGGCGCGGTTCGACTCCCGGCTCACTGCGTTGGACGATGAGCAGCGAGCGACTGTCGAGGCGCTGACCCGCACGATCGTCGCCAAGCTGCTGCACGGTCCCTCGGTGCGGCTGCGTCACGAGGCCGGCACGCCGCAGGGCGAGCGCAACGCGGCGGCCGTGAGCGATCTGTTCGACCTCGGCTGACCGGCGAGTCGGCTGAACCGGCGCGTGCCGACCGTCCGGCTGGCCACGCGTGGCAGCCCGCAGGCGCGGACGCAGACCGAGGCAGTTGCCGCTGCGCTGCAGGCAGCCGGGTGCGAGGCCGAGCTGGTGCTGGTCGAGACGATGGGGGACCGTCGCCAGGACGTGCCGCTGCACGCCATCGGCGGCCAGGGGGTCTTCGTCAAGGAGGTCCAGCTCGCCGTGCTCGAAGGGCGGGCCGATGCAGCCGTGCACTCGGCCAAGGACCTGCCGTCCGAGCCGCACCCCGAGTTGCTGATCGCCGCGTTCGCCACGCGCCGTGATGCGGCCGACGCGCTCGTCGGACTGGCTCTCGAGGACCTCCCCCCAGGAGCGCCGGTCGCCACCGGGTCGGTGCGCCGGCAGGCGCAGTTGCGGGTGCCCCGACCCGACCTCGAGTTCCGTCAGCTGCGCGGCAACATCGCCACCCGGTTGTCCAAGGTCCCCGACGGCGGGGCGATCGTGATGGCCGTCGCCGCGCTGCAGGTGCTCGGGTTGACCGACCGCATCGCCACGCGCCTGGATCCTGTGCGGTTCGTGCCGGCGGTCGGCCAGGGGTGTGTCGCCGTCGAGGTCCGCCGCGACGACCCCGAGATCCGCTCGCTCGTCGGCTTGCTCGACGACGCTGGGACGCGCCAGGCCGTTGAGGTGGAGCGGGCGTTCCTCGCCGAGCTCGGTTCGGGATGCTCGCTGCCCGTTGGCGGGCATGTGGTCGGTGGCCGGCTGCACGCTTTCCTCGCTTCGAGCGATCGGGCCGGGGCAACGGTGTTCGCCGAGTCGGTCGGGTTGGCCGGTGGCGTTGGCGACCACGACATCGCCCGTGCCGTCGCTCGCCGAGCGCACCGGGCGGTCGGTTGGTGACGGCGATCCCGGTACTGCGCGGCCGGCGCGTGGCGATCACGCGGCCCGATGGCGGCGAGCTGGCCGCCCGTCTCGCTGCCCTGGGGGCGGAGGTCGTGCACGTACCGCTGATCGAGATCGCTGAGCCAGCCGATGGCGGCGCCGAGTTGGGCGGCGCGCTGGCCCGATTGGTTGAGTTCGACTGGCTCGTCGTCACGTCGGCCAACGGTGCTCGGCGCGTTGGTGTCGTCGCGGCCGGCCACCCTGATGTGCGACTGGCCGCCGTCGGCCCGGCGACTGCTTCGGCGCTGGGTGAGCTGGCCGGGCGGAGTGTCGACCTGGTGCCGGCTGTCGCTCGCGCCGAGGGGCTGCTGGCCGAGTTCCCTTCGTCCCCGGCGCGGGTGCTACTGGCCCAGGCCGATCGGGCCAGCGCCACGCTGGCGGACGGGTTGGTCGCCAGCGGTCACGACGTCGAGGTGGTGGTCGCCTATCGCACGTTCGACCGCCGGCCGACACCGGCCGAGGTCGCCGAGCTGTGCCGGGTCGATGCCGTCCTGTTGGCGAGCGGCTCGGCAGCCGAGACCTACGCCGCCGCCCTCGGTGTCCAACCCTCGCCCGTCGGTGGGCAGACGCCGATCATCGTCGCCGTCGGCCCGGTCACCGCCGAGGTGGCGCGAGCCAGTGGCCTCGTCGTCGACCACATCGCCCCCCGCCCAGACCCCGAGACCTTGACCACCCTGATCACCACCGCCCTGACCGCAACCAGGTTCTGATTCTGACGAAGTTCCGATGTCGAAAACGACATCGTTCGCGCCAAACAATCGCGAGCACAGTGCGAGTCAGGGTTCTGACGAAGGTTCATACTGGAAAACCAGTACAAGATTTCGTCAGAACCTGTCGGCGGGCCGGCGTCGTAGCCTGGCGGGATGGGTGCGCCGTTCCCGATCGGTCGGCCGCGTCGGCTGCGGCGGACGGCGGCCTTGCGCGAGCTCGTGGCCGAGACGGCCGTGCGCACTGCCGACCTGATCGCGCCGCTGTTCGTGCGGGCGGGCATCAGCGAGCCGCAGCCCATCGCCTCGCTGCCCGGGGTGGTGCAGCACAGCGCCGAGAGTCTGCGCAAGGAGGTCGTCGAGCTGGCCCAGCTCGGCGTGCGCGCCGTGGTCCTGTTCGGCGTCCCGGCGGTGAAGGACGCAACGGGCAGTGGCGCCCACGACCCCGACGGCATCGTCCAGGTCGCGCTGCGCGACCTGCGCAGCGAGGTCGGCGACGACGTGGTGCTGATCGCCGACCTGTGCGTCGACGAGTACACCGACCACGGGCACTGCGGCATCCTCGACGACTATGGCGACGTCGACAACGACGCCACGCTCGAGGTCTATGGGCTCGCCGCCCTAGCTCAGGCGAGGGCCGGTGCCCACGTCGTGGCGCCGAGCGGGATGATGGACGGCCAGGTCGCCCACCTCCGCCGAGCTCTCGACGCCGAGGGCTTCACGGACGTGTCGATCCTCGCCTACTCGGCGAAGTACGCCAGCGGTCTGTACGGGCCGTTCCGCGACGCCGTCGACGTGTCGATCGTCGGCGGCGGCGACCGCAAGGGCTACCAGCAGGACTGGCGCAACGCCCGCGAAGCGCTGCGTGAGATCGACGCCGACATCGCCGAGGGCGCCGACATGGTGATGGTCAAGCCGGCCCTGGCCTACCTCGACGTCATCGCCGCCGCTCGCCAGCGCGTGGAAGTCCCGATCGCCGCCTACCACGTCAGCGGCGAGTACGCCATGATCCGCGCCGCGGCCGCCAACGGCTGGATCGACGGCGACGCAGTCGCGCTCGAGCACCTCACGGCGATCAAGCGGGCGGGGGCCGATGTCATCCTGACGTACTTCGCCCGCTGGTTCGCCGAGGGTCCCGGCCGGCATGGCTGAGCCGGCCGGCACGACCACCCGCATCCCGTACTGCGACCCGCAGCACTGCCCTGGCGCCGGCTGCGACCCGGTCGTCTGCCGGGGCGCCGGCCTGCCGTCGAACGACGCGCTGTTCCGGCGCTCCGAAACCGTCATCCCCGGCGGTGTCAACTCGTCGATCCGGGCCTTTCGGGCGGTCGGCGGCCAGCCGTACCTCGTGGCCCGGGCGGAGGGTGCGCACGTCTTCGACGTCGAGGGCCGTCGCTACATCGACCTCGTGCAGAGCTACGGCGCGGTGATCCTCGGCCACGCCCACCCCGCAGTGACCGCGGCGCTCGCCGCGGCGGCACCCGACGGCACGTCGTACGGCGCGCCCACCCCACGTGAGATGAAGCTGGCCGAGGAGATCGTCGGGCGAGTGCCGAGCTGCGAGCAGGTGCGCCTGATGAGCTCGGGCACGGAGGCCACGAGTACCGCCGTCCGACTGGCCCGAGGGTTCACCGGGCGCGACCGCATCGTGTCGTTCCACGGCAACTTCCATGGCGCCACCGACGCCCTGCTCGCCACCGGCGGGAGCGGGGTGGCCACGCTCGGCCTGCCGGGCACGGCCGGTGTGCCGGCGGGAGCCGTCGCCGAGACGCTGGTCGTGCCGTACAACCGGGTCCCCGACCTCGACGACCGAGTGGCGGCGGTGATCGTCGAGCCGGTCGCCGCCAACATGGGCGTCGTCGCGCCCGCCGCCGGATTCCTGGACGGGCTGCGTGCCGCCTGCGACGCCGCCGGTGCGCTGCTCATCTTCGACGAGGTGATCACCGGCTTCCGGCTGGACGACGGCGGCGCCCAAGCGAAGTACGACGTGCTGGCGGACCTCACGACATTCGGCAAGGTCATCGGCGGCGGCCTCCCGATCGGCGCCGTCGGCGGACGCCGCGAGGTGATGGAGACTCTGTCGCCGCTCGGGCCGGTGTTCCAATCCGGCACGTTGTCGGGCAACCCGTTGGCGACGGCCGCCGGCCTGGCCGCCATCGGCGAGCTCGGCCCCGAGGTGTACATGGAGCTGTCGGCGCGCGCCCGCCACCTGTCGGCGCTGCTCGGTGAGGCCTGCAGCGCGGCGGGGTTCCCGGCGCAGTTCCCCGTCGTCGGCACGCTCGTCGGCATGGTCTGCGGTGACGTACCGGCGCCGGTCGACTTCGACTCCGCCCGGCGCACCGATGTCGAGGCCTACGGCCGGTTCTTCCACGCCATGCTCGCCGAAGGTGTGGCGATGGCGCCCGGTGCGTACGAGGCGATCTTCGTCGGCCTGGCCCACACCGACGACGTCATCGACCAGATCGGCGCGGCCGCCACCCGGGCGGCGCAAGCCGCGACCAGCATTCGACCGCCCGCCACATAGACCGGGGTCTTGACGCTTCGGCCCCCGCCGCAGCGAGCCTGCCACCAATCCCGTCGAGCGCCGGCGAGACACGGCGCCGTTTCGGCGCCCAACCGCACGGTGCCTGACCCGGGCCAACTCGCGCCAGTAGCGTCGCAGGCATGCGGCAGGTGCTCTCTTGGCGGCTCTTGGCGGCCGTCGTCACCTTGGTCGTGCTGGCGCTGTTCGTCAACTTCGCCTTCGCCGGGCGCGACTCGATCGCCGAGATCACCGAACCAGAGGCGCCCATCGATCGACGCGCCGACATCATCGCCCTCGTCCTCGACACCCAGCTGGCGGGCTTCTCGATCGACGCCGAGGGCCGCAGCACGGGCGAAGCGCTGCTGACCCTGGCGCCGCCCTACGACCAGACGGTGCGCCTCTTCCCCGGCATGCTGGGGACGAACACGTGCCTGAAGCTCGGCGAGTTCGGCCAGTGCGCGCTGCTCGCCTCCCTGCACGGCGACACCATTGCCGCGTTCTCGCTCGTGCCGACCGCACCCGGGTTCACGTTCGAGCTGCCCGCCATCGAAGAGCTCGACGGCGGCTACGCCCAGCTCGTCGACGGCTGGCAGGTCCCCTACGCCAGCACGATCGACCGCTCGGGCTGCGACACGCCGGCCGAGTCTTTCTCCGAGTTCCTCCGGATCGTCGGCACGAACTTCCGCAGCCTGTTCTCCCTCGGCGCCAACGAGATCAACGCCGTCGTCTGCTGACGTTGGCGCCCGACGTTGGACCGCCAGCGCGACGATCAGCCGGCGGTCACCGCTTCCGGCGCCTGCGCCGACGCGGTCCCCGCCAGCTCCGCCTGGTAGGCCGCCTCGGCTCGTTGGAGAAAGTCGAGGAGGATCCGGTTGTAGGTCGAGGCGTGCTCGATCATCAGCCCGTGGGCGGCACCGCTGATGACGACCAGCTCGGCCGTCGGGATCAGCTCGGCCAGCTCCTCGCTATCGCCCCGCGGGGTGAGGATGTCCTGGTTCCCGACGACGACGAGCGTCGGCACGGTGATCGCCTGCAGCTCCGTGGCCAGCGCGTCGTCGGCGGCGAGGATCGCCTCGACCTGGGCGCCGAAGGCGTGCGTCGGACGCCCGAAGGCGAGTGGGCCGAGCCACCCGAACGCCGGCATCAGCCGGCGGAACGAACGTGGTCCGATCACCCAGCGGGCGGCCTCTTTCGTCATCGACCCCATGCCTTCGTCGCGGGCGGTGCCGCCCCAACCGCCGAGCAGCTCGCGCCGCCACTGGTGGTTGCGACACGACGTGCAGGTCAGCGTCAGCGAACGGACCCGGGTCGGGTGGCGGAGGGTGAGGATCTGGGCGATCGCACCGCCCATCGAGGCGCCGACGACGTGCGCCGTCTGGATGCCGGCGTGGTCGAGGACGGCGATCGCGTCGTTGGCCATCTGGTCGAGGTCGTACGGTCCGTGCGGTTTGTCGCTGCGCCCGGCACCGCGGTTGTCGAGCGCGATCGCCCGCAGCGCCCAGGACAGACCGATGCGCTGGAAGTCCCAGCCGTGCTTGTCGGCGCCGAGGCCCTGGATGAACAGCGTCGGCGGGGCGCCGCGCCGGCCCGTCACCTGGTAGTGGAGGCGGGTGCCGTCGGCGGCGGTGGCCCAGGCCATTCAGCTCCCTCCCTTCCCCACCTCAGTCGCCTCCCATCCCGCTGAGCGGCAGCCAATCGAGCGGCGTGCCGGTCTGCGCGCCGCCGAGTTGGTCGAGCAGACGCTGGATCCGATGCTCGACGAGGTCGGCCAGCTCCAGCTCGATCAGCGGTCCGCGGCGACGCCTTGTCGGACGCGCGACCGCGCCGATCTCCACTCGTGCCGATCGTCCCCACGGGGAGCTGGCGGTCGCCGCCGGGAACACTGCCGTGTGCGTCGCGACGGCCGCCCCGATCAGTCGGTGGTCGACGCGTCCGACCCGACGCGGGTGCAGCTCGGGATTGGCGCCCATGACGACCAACTCGCCGGCGCGCAGCGCGCCGGCCACCTCGTCGGGGCGCTCCAGCAGCCCGCCGAGCCGGCGGACGAACGCTCCGATCGGGGCGACGTCGGGCCGGCCGACGAAGCGCACGGCGCGGCCGGTCGCACCGGTCAACGCCAGCGCTGTGAAGATCGGCGAGAGGGCGAAGCGACGAGCGTTGACCACGATCAGCGCGCCGGCCCTCGCCGGCAGGCGTTCGGTGCCGGCGATCAGCGTGTTCCACCGCAGCCGACCGAGACGGATCGTGGCGTCGACGAGCCGGGGGTCACGGCCCCAGTCGTCGACTGACCAGGCGCCGACAGCGCCGACCTGGCGAGCGGCAGCGGACGCCGCGGTCTGGCGGGCAGCGGTCGTCGCCCGTTCGACTGGCAGCGTGATGACGCGCGCCTCGTAGGTCGTGTCGGACATCAGGCCACCGCCCGACGGGCGGGCACCCGGATCACGGTCGGCCACTCGTACAGCTTGTCGATCACGTCGCTCGTGGTAGCGGTGGGATGGAAGCCGAGCAACTCGGTCATTCGGGAGTTGTCGGCCAGCCGACCTCGGTGGAACGCCTCGACGACGTGCTCGGGGATTGGTGCGCCGAGCAGGCCACTGATCACCTTGGCGAGCGCCCAGTCCGGGCCGATCAGCGGGATGGGGATGCGGCGGCCCCGGCGTGCCGCCTGCAACGCCGTGATCGCGCCGTTGGCGACGACGTTCACCGGTTGGTCGAGGCGGCGGTCGGCGGCGGCGACGAAGGCCCTTGCCACCTCGATGTCCTCGACCACGGCGAACGGCGGGTCAGCGAGCACGCTGAAGGGCACGGCGGGCATGCGCAGCACCCGGCCGAGCGGGCTGGGGACGTGCGGCCCGAGCACGGTGCCCATGCGGATCGCGCCGACGGAGACGCCGATGCGCCTGCCCAGCGCAGCCGCGGTCTGCTCGATGCCGAGCACCATCCGCCCGTAGTCGCTCGTCGGATCGAGGTCGGCGTCCTCGTCGGGGCGAGTGGGCGCGCCCCTTGCCCGGCCGTAGATCTCGGTGCCGCTGCGCACGATGACGGACTCCAGCGCCCGGCATTCCGCCGCCGCCCCGAGGATCGAGGTGGCGGCGTCGTCGGTCTGCCGGCGGGCGGTGTCCGGGGTGGCCCGGCTGAACGGCTCCCACACCGCGATGTGAACCACGACGTGCGGGTTGAAACGGGTGATCGTGTCGACGATGCGTCCGTGGTCGGTCGCCGGCACCAGCTCGAACGAAGCACGGTGGAGGCGGCGGCGTGGCGGGTCGACGTCGAGCCCGTGCAGCTCGCCGACCCACGACTCGCGCTCCAGCAGCACCGCGACGCGCGACCCCAGGTCACCGCCCATGCCGCTCACCAACACCCGACGCCCGGCCGCCATCGGCTCAGGTTACTGATGAGACGGTTGAGTTTCGGGAACCCTGCTTCGGACCTGCTCGGATTGGTTCGCCATCTGTGATGCTGGTTGGTCGAGAGATCTCGAGGCGGGCTTTCGCCGGATCGCGCCGCACCCCCACCTTCAAGAGCTTCTTCGACCAGCCCAGCGATCAAGCGGGCTCAGTCGTCCACCAATCCACGCAGGTCCACCGTCGCTCGAGACGGAGCGTTCGGGAAGGCGAGCGCGCGGCCTCCTTGCTGACGTCCCTCAGCGCAGGCGGGGGGCGGTGAGGATGACGTTGCGGGCGAACGGGTCGAGCTGGCGGCCAGCCAGGCGCTCGGTGACCGTGATCGCCTGGGTGTCGTCGTTGACCAGCCCGGCCCAGCGGATGTAGCCGCCCATGATCCCGACGATGCGGTCACCGACCTCTTCGCCGTGCACGACCACCTTCGTGCCGGCACGCAGCAACTCGTGCAGCTCGCGATAGAAGGCCTTCAGCCAGAGGTCGAGCTCTTCGCCGTTGAACGGGCGATGGCGCGACGCCACGCCCAGCTCGTCGTAGTTGTGCAGGTTGTGCGGCGCCGGGATGATCGACACGACACACCCGAACCCGTTCTCGCGCAGCCAGATGATCTCCTCCTGGCGGCGGACGCGACGATGGTTCTCCCCGTAGCCACCCGGGCGCTCACAGATCGCCAGCTTGTCCCTGAGGATCCACGTGAAGTTGCGCGGCGTGATACCGAGGGCCCACCGCCCGCGCAACCGGGTGGGCATCACCGGCTGTCCCCAAGGAAGTTGGTGGCGGTTCCCATACCGCTGGTCGACGTTACAGCGGTCCCGCCGACGATGCGCAGCCGCTGACGGTGACGTTCGACCCTTCGGCCACCCGGGAGCTCGCACGCCCGTCGGTTTCCCCGAGCCACCGCCAGCACGCGCCCCACCGTCGCGACGTCCGGCGGGTACCCGCCGGCGGCGAGCCAGCGCCGCAGGGCTCGTCGAGCCGCGGCGGGCGGCGCGGCGGCCAGTGCCCGGGCGTCGCTGGCGTCGAGCGATCCCGCCACATGATCGGCCAGGGCGAGATCGTCGGCGATGACGTCGCCGGACCGCACCAGCAGGGCGACGGTGTCGCGGCCGGCGATGTCGTCGAGCAGCGGGATCAGCTCATGGCGCACCCGGCTGCGAACGAACCGCCGGTCGGAATTGGAGGGATCCTGGACAGGCTCCAGCGCGAGGTGTGCGCACAGCGCGGCGGTCTCTGATCTCCGCAGGCGCAGGAGCGGCCGCGACGGGGCAGGACCCATCGCCGCCAGGCCGTCGACGCCGGCCCCGCGCAACAGGTTGATCAACATCGTCTCGGCCCGGTCGTCAGCGGTGTGGCCGATCAGCGCCCCCGGCGGAAGCACGCCGGAACGGGCGGACCGGGCTCTGGCCTGCAGGTTGGGGCCAGGGGCGACGTCCACCCGCAGGATCCGTGTCGGCACGCCGAGGTGGTCGGCGATGGCCGCCGCCCGGAGCGCTTCCTCGAAGGAGGACTGTCGCAGGCCGTGGTCGACGTGTACCGCAGCGACCTCCAGCCCGGCGTGGCGCGCCAGCGCGAGCAGCGCCGTCGAGTCGGGGCCGCCGGAGAACGCACAGGTCACGCTGGTGCGGACCGGCGGGAACGAGCACCGCGCCAGGAGCTCGTCGAGCATTCGCTCGGTCAGCTGTCGTCGCGCTGGCGCTTGTTCGGGTAGCGGGCCGCGGTGACGTTCCTCAGGTAATCGGCCACCAGTTTGCCAACCGCCAGCACCGACACCCCGAAGAGCACGACGCCGATCCACCAGTGCCAGATCTCGGCGGCGAGCACGAGCGGAGGCTACCGGTCGGTCAGGCCGGTGTCGAAGCAACGCTCGATGCGCTCCAGCAAGCCAGGCGGCATCTCGTCGCGACAGCGCTCGGCGATGACCGCCTTCAGCTCGGCCTGGAAGTCGAACGCCTGGAGGCAATCGGGGCACCCCTCAAGGTGGGCTCGGATGGTGATCCGCGCCCGGTCGGTCAGCTCGCCGTCGAGGAACGTCTCGAGCTCTCGCAGGGTGTCGTTGCAGTCAGCCATCGTCGGTCTTCTCGCCGCTGGGACCAGCGGTGGCGCCGGCCAGCCCGCGTGCGTGGGCGTAGTCGAACAACGACCGCTGCATCGCTTTTCTTCCCCGGTGGAGGCGGGACATGACGGTGCCGATCGGGATGTCGAGCATCTCGGCGATCTCCTTGTACGAGAAACCGTCGACATCGGCGAGCAGGACCGGCAACCGGAAGTTCTCCGGCAGGTCCTCCAGGGCCTGCTTCACCTCGTCCGCGGTGAGCAGGTCGAACAGCTGATCCTCAGCCGACCGGCTGGCGAGCAGGGTGTCGAGGGTCCCGAGCCGCTTGTACAGGTAGAGATCCTCGATGTCGGCCAGGTCGCTCTCGACGGGCCGTCGCTGCCGCGCCCGGTAGATGTTGATGTAGGCGTTGGTGAGGATGCGGAACAGCCACGCCCGCAGGTTGGTGCCTTCCGTGAAGCCGCCGAAGCCGCGGTACGCCCGCAGGTACGCCTCCTGCACCAGGTCTTCCGCGTCGGCCTGGTTGCGGGTCATCCGCAGCGCCGCCGAGTAGAGCTGCGGCGCGAACGGCATCGCCTGCTCGGCGAAGGTCGCGGGATCGGCCACGAGGCCGGACGCTACCCGGCGGCTGTGGCGGCCGGGCCGTGCTCCGCCGCGCCATCCTTCGGGGCGCCAGGCTCCGGGTCGGCCGGAACGGTCGGCACGCCGGCGTACTCGTTGGCGCCGGTGATGAAGCGCTCGACAACTCGACGAGCCGCTGACGATCCTCCTTCGTCGAACCCGACGAGGATCTGCCCGATGATCGACCTGCGGCGGGCGGCCACCATCGCCTGGCACTCGCGCCCGGCGGCCGTGATGTGCGCGGTGATGGCGCGGCCGTCGTGGAGGTCTGGCGAACGTTCGGCCAAGCCCGCCAACTCCATCCGCTGCAACGTGCGGGTGACCGTCGACGGGTCGACCCGGAGCGCCGCAGCCAGTTCGTTCATCCGCCAATCCGGCCCCTAGACGAGGAGGTCGAGGACATCGAGGTGGGTCGGTTCGAGCGCGTCCGGGCCGACCCCGAACAGTTGGTCGCGCACGTACGTGACGGCCACACCCCGGCGCAGCTCTCGCCATGCCCGGCTCACCCGGGCCACGACGTCGCCGGGCGCGATCGACTGCCTCGCCGCCATCGCCGCAGCGTATTCCCGTCGCCGCCGTCGGGATCGCCTTTTTCAGGTCTTGTAGCTGAGGCGCAGTTTGGTGCGGTAGGCGATCACGTTGCCGCTCTCGATCAACACATCCATCTCTACTACTTCGGCCACGCGCAGATCGCGGTAGGCCTTGGCGGCTTCGCGCA
>JBPCJW010000087.1:0-7417 GCA_051004915.1 Ilumatobacteraceae bacterium | reverse complement strand
GACCGGGACACGGGCCGGGCGATGATCGACCACGACATCCCGGCGATGGTCTCGGTCACCGGCTCCGTGCGCGCCGGCATGGAGGTGGCCGGCACCGCCGCCAAGCGCCTCAAGCGCGTCCACCTCGAGCTCGGCGGCAAGGCCCCGGTCGTGGTGTTCGACGACGCCGACCTCGAGGCGGCCATCGAGGGCATCTCCGTCGCCGGCTTCTTCAACGCCGGCCAGGACTGCACCGCCGCGACTCGGGTGATCACGGGCCCGGGCATCTACGCCGACTTCACCGACGCCCTCGCCGAGGCGGCCAAGGGCACCCGCACCGGCCTTCCCGACGACGAGGACGTCCTCTACGGCCCGCTCAACAACTCGACGCAGCTCGATCGCGTCACCGGCTTCCTGGACCGCGTCCCCGACCACGCCCGGGTCCTCACCGGTGGTAGCCGCCAGGGTGACACCGGGTTCTTCTACGAACCGACGGTCGTCGCCGACCTCCACCAGGACGACGAGATGATCCAGAACGAGGTGTTCGGTCCGGTCATCACGGTGCAGCCCTTCACCGACGAGGACGAGGCGCTGCGCTGGGCCAACGGCGTCGACTACGGCCTGGCGTCGAGCGTGTGGACGAAGGACTTCGGGCGGGCGATGCGGATGGCCAAGCGCCTCGACTTCGGGTGTGTGTGGATCAACACCCACATCCCGATCGTCGCCGAGATGCCCCACGGCGGCTTCAAGCGCTCGGGCTACGGCAAGGACCTCTCGGCCTACGGCTTCGAGGACTACACCCGCGTCAAGCACGTCATGGCCAACATCGACAGCTGAGGTCTGTGGAGACCGAGGGGAGCACTCGTGACGACCGACGAAGAGACCGTCACCACAACACGCGCAGCGGCGGACGGCGACCGCCCCGACGACGTCATCGTCCTCGACGGCGTGCGCAAGGAGTTCGGGGACTTCGTCGCCGTCGAGCGGGCCGACTTCGCCATCGCCCGCGGCGAGTTCTTCTCGCTGCTCGGGCCGTCGGGGTGCGGCAAGACCACGCTGCTCAAGGTGATCGCCGGATTCGAGCAACCAACGACCGGCCGGGTCCTGCTCGAGGGTGACGACGTGTCGTCGGTGCCGCCGCACAAGCGCAACGTCAACACCGTCTTCCAGGCGTACGCCCTCTTTCCGCACCTGTCGGTGGTCGAGAACATCGCCTTCGGGTTGCGGGCCAAGAAGGTCCCGGCCGGCGAAGCTCGGCGGCGCAGCCTGGAGATGCTCGACATCGTCCGCCTCGGCGAGTTCGCGCTGCGCCGCCCGGCGCAGCTGTCGGGTGGCCAGCAGCAGCGCGTCGCGCTGGCCCGCGCCCTCGTCAACATGCCCAGCGCGCTGCTCCTCGACGAACCGCTCGCCGCCCTCGACCTCAAGCTGCGCGAGGCGATGCAGCTGGAGCTCAAGCGGATCCAGCGCGAGGTCGGGATCACGTTCATCTTCGTCACCCACGACCAGGGCGAGGCGCTGACGATGAGCGACCGCATCGCGGTGATGAGCCGCGGCCAGGTCGAGCAGATCGGCACGCCGGAGGAGATCTATACCGCCCCGGCGAGCATCTTCGTCGCCGGGTTCATCGGCTCGGCCAACCTGTTGCCCGGCACGCTCGTCAGCACCGGCGATGGTCGGGTCGTTGCCCGTCTCGACAGCGGCCTCGAGGTCGCCGTGCTCGGTTCGACCAGCGCTGGCGATGGCGACCCCGTCACGGTGATGCTGCGGCCCGAGCGGTTGAGCGCGACGACGGCGACCGACAACGGGGACCGCAGTCTGGCCGGCGTGGTCGAGAACGTGATCTTCCAGGGTGCCGAGCGCCGCCTGATCGTCCACCTGCCGGACCACACGGAGATCGTCGCAACGGTCGAGGCCGACGACGACCTTCCTTCCGTCCAGTATGGCGACCCCGTCACCGTGCGCTGGGCGCCGGATGCACCGTTCCTGCTGCGCGGCCGGTCGGCGGTCGTCGGGGCGACGACGACCGACGTCGACGAGGTGCAGGCCGCGCTCGATGGCAAGGAGGCCGTGCCCGAGGAGGCTCGCAAGGGTGCCGACGCGCCGATCCCGGTCGACCGGCGATTTGGACGGCGGGCGCTGATCGCCGGCGGCGCCGTGGCCGGTGCGGCGGTGATCGTCGGCGGCGTGTTGGCCCTCACCGGGGACGGCGGCGGTGGCGACACTGATGCTGGCGGCGACGGTGGTGGGACCGGTGACGGCGTCGGCACCGGGGTCAGCGAGGTGCGCGTCCTCAACTGGCAGGCCTACATCGATCCGACCGAAGCCGGAGCCACGGGCACGATCGATCGGTTCACCGAATCGACCGGCATCGCCGTGACCTACGACGAGGACTTCAACGACAACAACGAGGTGTACAACCGTCTGGTCGCGCCGATCATCGGGCAGGGCGCCGTCATGGACTACGACATCATCGTGCCGACCAACTGGTTGGCGGCGCGCATGAAGAGCCTCGATTGGATCGAGCCGCTGCCGCTCGACCGCATCCCCAACCGGGTCAACCTCGTCGAGGGCTTCCTCAACCAGCGCTGGGACTACGGCGCGACCTACAGCTTGCCGTGGCAAGCGGGCATCACCGGGGTGGCCTACAACCGGGCACTGACCGGTCGCGACCTCGGCTCGATCATGGACATCTTCGACCCGGAGTTCAGCGGGAGGGTGGCGATGCTGACCGAGATGCGCGACAGCGTCGGCCTCGTCATGCTCGGACTCGGTCGCGACCCGGCCGTCGTCGACGAGGAAGGTGCGTTCGAGGCGCTCGACATGATCGCCGGCGCCGTCTCCGACGGGCAGATCCGCACGTTCACCGGCAACGAGTACCTGCGCAGCCTGGAGAGCGGAGATTTCGCGGTGTGCTTCGCCTGGTCTGGCGATGTCGTCCAGGCCGAGAACCCCGACGTCCAGTTCCTCATCCCCGAAGAGGGGGGCATGAGCTTCTACGACACGATGGTCATCCCCAAGGGCGCCCCCAACGCGTACGCCGCAGCCGACTGGATGAACTTCGTCTACGACCCGGTGCAGGCGGCGATCCTCACGTCGTACGTGCAGTACGTCACGCCCGTCAAGGGCGTGCGCGAGGAGTTGGTGGCGATGGGCGGCGACGCGGCAGCGCTCGCCGACAACCCGATCCTGTTCCCCGACGAGGCGACGGCCGCCCGGCTCAAGGTGTTCGCCGACCTCCCGGAGGCCGTCGACGTGGCGATCACCGAGCGCTTCCTGTCCATCACGGGCGGCTGACGGCCGTGAGCGACGCCCGCGGAGCGATCCCATCATGACGGCCGCCGCGACCGGCACCGACGACCGCAACGAGCGCACCGGCCGGAAGATCCCCTACGCGCTGATCCTCCCAGGGATGCTGTTCACGTTCGTCTTCTTCGTCGTCCCGCTGATCACGCTGCTCAAGATCGCGCTGTCGACGAAGCCCGACCGGCTGCTGCCGAACTACCAACTGACGTGGGAGTGGTCCAACTTCTCGACGGCGTTCACCGACTTCGGCGGCCAGCTCACCCGGGCGTTCATCTACGCCGGCATCGCCACGGTCTTCGCGCTCCTCATCGCCTACCCGGTGGCCTACTTCATCGCCTTCAAGGGCGGGCGCTACCGCAACGTGCTGCTCGGCCTGGTTATGGTGCCGTTCTTCACCAGCTTCCTGCTGCGCACGATCGCCTGGCAGTCGTTGCTCAACGACAACGGCCCGGTGCTCGGCATCATCGAGTGGTTGAGCATCGACGGCTTCCTGGACCGCATCGGGATCCTCGACGACGGTCGGCTGTTGAACACGCAGCTCGCCGTCATCGGCGGCCTGACGTACAACTTCCTGCCGTTCATGCTGCTACCGATCTACGTCAGCCTGGAGAAGGTCGACGTCCGGCTCGTCGATGCCGCCTCCGACCTGTACTCGCCGTTCAGTCGGACGTTTCGGCGGGTGATCCTTCCGCTGTCGCTGCCGGGTGTGTTCGCCGGCACGCTGCTCACGTTCATCCCAGCGACGGGCGACTTCATCAACGCCGAGCTGCTGGGCAACCCGAACACCAGCGTGATCGGCAACGTCGTGCAGACGCAGTTCTTGGAACGCAACGACTACCCGACGGCGGCGGCGATCAGCTTCGTCGTCATGGCGATCATCACTGCGCTGGTGCTCGTGTACTCCAAGTTCCTCGGCACGGAGGACATCGCATGAGGAACGTCCGCTGGGGCAGTGTGGCGCTGTGGGTCGTCACGATCTTCGGGTTCGCCTACCTGTTCATCCCGCTGATCACGATCGCCGTCTTCAGCTTCAACCAGCCGGACGGTCGGTTCAACACGAGTTGGAAGAGCTTCACGCTCGACAACTGGGCCAATGCCTTCGCCGGCACTGACTACACCGACGCGCTGATCGTGTCACTGCGGGTTGCGTTCGTCGCCTGCACCATCGCCACCGTGCTCGGCGCGTTGATCGCGCTGGCCCTGGCCCGCTACCGGATGCGTGGCGGGGCGCTCCTCAACCTGCTCCTCGTGCTGCCGCTGACGACGCCGGAGATCGTCTTCGGCGCTTCGCTGTTCACGCTGTTCTTCAACCAGGGCGTGACGCGGGGGTTCTGGACGATCGTGATCGCCCACACGATGTTCTGCCTGTCGTTCGTCGCACTCACGGTGAAGGCACGGTTGCGTGGGCTCGATTGGTCGCTCGAGGATGCCGCCGCCGACCTCGGTTCACCGCCGCTGCGCACGTTCATCAAGATCACGTTCCCATTGATCGTGCCGGGGGTGGTGGCGGCGTTCCTGCTGTCGCTGTCACTGTCGATCGACGACTACATCATCACGTCGTTCATCGCGGGCAACGTGTCGACGTTCCCGCGCGAGATCTTCGACTCCTCGAAGGTCGAGATCCCGCCCCAGGTCCACGTGATCGCCACGTTGATCATGGTCATCGCCATCGTGATCCTGGTCGCCGGCACCTTGCTCGGCAACCGCCGCCGCGCCCGATTGAGCTAGCAGCTCGCTGGCCACGCCATCTGGGCGTCATCCGTCCCACGGGGTGGGACGAATCACGCCCGGGAACGATTCCCGCCCAGAATGGGGGAGCGCGGCGACACTGCCACGACCACGTCGACGGTCGCGGCCCCAGCAGTAGCCTCGGGCGGACCATGCCGAGATCCGAGGCCCCGCGCATCGCCGTCGCACCCGTGGGAGCGCCCGCCTGGGTGGCCGAGGCGGTCAGCGACGGTGGCGGGCACCTCGTCGACATCAGCGAGGCGGAGGGCGTCATCTGGGCTGACCCGCGCGACCCCGATGCACTCGCCGGGGTCCTCGACGAAGCTGGACAGGCGCGGTGGATCCAACTGCCGTTTGCCGGCATCGAGAACTTCGTCCACCTCATCGATCACGACCACACGTGGACGTGCGGGAAGGGGGTGTACGCAGGGCCCGTCGCCGAGCTGGCGCTGGCGCTCGCATTGGCCGGGTTGCGCGGGTTGGGCGACTACGCCAGGGCGCACACGTGGGAGCCACCGCGCGGGCGCAACCTGCGGGGTGCCCGTGTCACCATCCTTGGCGGTGGCGGCATCACCGAGTCGCTGGTCGGTCTGCTCGCGCCCTGGGATTGCCACCTCACCGTCGTGCGGCGCAACGTCAGCCACCTCGACGGTGTCGACGACGTGCTGGAGGCCGACCGCTACCCGGATGCGCTGCCCGGTGCGGACGTCGTGGTGCTGGCGCTGGCGCTGACGTCGGAGACGGAGGGGATCATCGGTGCCGACGAGCTGGCGTTGATGGAGGAACACACGTGGCTGATCAATGTCGCGAGGGGACGCCACGTGGTCACCGGGGACCTCGTCGACGCGTTGCGCAACGAGGTCATCGGTGGTGCCGGGCTCGACGTCACCGATCCGGAGCCGTTGCCGGACGGCCACCCGCTGTGGTCGCTGCCCAACTGCATCCTCACCCCGCACGTCGGCAACACGCCGGAGATGGCTGTGCCGCTGCTCGCCGAGCGGATCATCGCCAACGTACGCCGGTTCGGTGCCGATGAGGAGTTGCTCGGCCCGGTCGACGTCGACGCGGGATATTGAATCGCGCGATGCGTGTGGACTTGGATGCTGCCGCGCTCGTTGGCCTGCTCGCCGACGACGACAGGCGCCTGGTCGCCGCCGCGCTGACGCTCGGCTCGACCGGGCACGCGGGTGTGAGCTCGTCGACCGGGCTGCCGGTGGAGCGGGTGTCTCGGGCCCTGGCCCGCCTCGTTGACGGCGGGCTGGTCGTCAGCGGTGACGACGGTGCACTGGTCATCCTCGGCGCGGCCTTCCAGCGCGCCGCCCGATCGGCGCTTGCCCGTCCACCCCGCGCCGAGTTCGCCGATCAGCCCGACGAACGGCGCAGAGTGCTCGATGCCTTCGTGAAAGACGGCCGCATCACGTCGTTCCCGGCGGCCCGGGGCAAGCGGCGCGTGCTGCTCGACTGGGTGGCGGAGGACTTCGAGCCAGGGCGCAGGTACTCCGAGCCGCACGTCAACGCCATCCTCGGGCTGCGCCATGACGACACCGCCACGCTGCGCCGCTACCTCGTCGACGAGGAGCTGCTCGATCGCGAGAGCGGTGAGTACTGGCGGATCGGCGGGCCGGTGACGTGACGTTGTACGACGCGCTGGGTGTTGGCGGGGAGGCCTCGGCGGACGAGGTTCGTGACGCCTACCGGCGCTTGGCCCGCCAGCATCACCCCGACCGCGGCGGACGCGATCCGGCGGCGATGGCGGCGCTCAACGAGGCGTACCGCGTGCTCGGGCACCCGGCTCGCCGCGCCGCGTACGACCAGTCGCTGCGCGGGGTCGGGGTCGGGGCCCGCCGCGTCGCCGCGGATCGCACGGCGTCACCCTCCCCGCCGCGGGCGCGAGCGCCGGTGCCTCGCGTCGATCCGCTGCCGCCGGCTCGGTACCCGTGGCCGCTGGTCATCGGGATGTTCGTGCTCGGCGTCGCCATCGTGCTCGTCGGCGTCGCGCTCTACAAGCCGGCGGCCGAGTCACCCCCCGACAACCTCCTCGGCCCCGGGTCGTGCGTCGTCATCGAGGCCAACGGCGACGCGCGCGAGGTCAACTGCGGCGGCGACGACGATCTGGTGGTCCAGGCGCTGATCTCGATCGACGAACAGTGCCCGACCGGCACTGCCGGCTACCGCGACCGCCAAGGACGTGGACTGGCCTGCGTCCCGATCGACCCCTGACCTGACGATCCGCAGCCTCTGCGCGAGCGAAAACGTCGGCAGGACGTCGCGTGCCCTCACGCAGACGCCGGACCGGCCACCCGGACGGCCCTTGATAGCGTTCGGACGCCCGGGCGTTTAGCTCAGTTGGTTAGAGCGCCACGTTCACACCGTGGAGGTCGTGGGTTCGAGTCCCGCAACGCCCACC
>JBPCJW010000086.1:0-5113 GCA_051004915.1 Ilumatobacteraceae bacterium | reverse complement strand
CACTCATTGCTGCACCCCCGTTGGCGACAGGTCGGCGACGACGCGGCGGACCGCTGCGGCGTCCGGACGGCGGCCGATCGCCAGCTCCGTCGCCCGTCCCGCAACGTCAGCCGCCGCCGCCTCGACCGAGTCCCGGGCGGCCGCCCTGGCCTCCTCGGCCTGGGCTGCAGCAGCGCCCCGTCGTTCGGCGATGCGGGCGTTGACCTCGGTCAGCTTGTCGGAGCGCTCGGCGTCCAGCGTCTGGCGGGCGGCGTCGATCCGCTGGGTCGCCTCCGCCCGGACGGCGGCGAGCGCCTCCTGGTACTCGGCAACGTCGCGCTCGGCGGACGCCGTGACGGCGTCGGCCTCCTCCCGCTCACCGGTGATCTTGCCGTAACGGGCAACCATCCCCTTCTTGACGCGCGGCACGAGGTAAAGCCGCATCGCGATCAGGAAGACCAGGAAGGCGCCAAGCCCCCACAGGATCTCCTTGGTCTCCGGGGCGATCGGGCTGGGACCCTCGTCGGCGGCCAGCCCCTCGTCGATCTGCTCGCCCGTGGTCGCTTCGTCTTCGCCGTCCTCGGCCCCGATGCGGACCTCGAACGACCCGTCGCGCTCGTAGGTGACTGCGATCAGCACGTCAGCTCCTCGCTCACTCCCTGCTCCGGTCGGTCACAGACCGAGCAGGATGAACACCACGAAGCCGATCAGGGCCAGCGCCTCGGTGAAGGCGATGCCGAGGAACATCGTGGTGCGGACCATGCCGGCGGCTTCCGGCTGGCGGGCCATCGCTTCGATCGCCTTGCCGACGACGTAGCCGATGCCGATCCCAGGGCCGATGGCAGCGAGGCCGTAGGCGAAGCCGGCGCCCATGGCAGCCGACACTGCTTTGGGATCCTCCTCGGCGGCCTGTTGGATCAGGTGGGCGAGCGCTTCCATGGATGTGGTTTCTCCTGTGCTCTGGACAGTTGGCGGGCGGTCAGTGCTCGTGGGCGCGAGCGAGGCCGATGAACACGGCGGTGAGGATCGTGAAGATGTAGGCCTGGAGGAACCCGACGAGGATCTCGAAGGCGGTGAGGAACACGAGCATGAAGAACGGCAGGATGCTCATCGGCCGGAGCAAGAGCTGGTTGGTCTCGGCGAAGAACATCGCGTCGGTGAGCAGCGCGAACGTCACGAGCAGCATGTGGCCGGCGAGCATGTTGGCGAAGAGTCGGACGGCCAGGGAGAACGGTCGCAGCAGGATGTTCGACATGAACTCGATCAGCCCGACGAGTGGACGCAACGCGACCGGCACGCTGCGCGGCCAGACCATGTCGGTGATGTAGCTCAGCTTGTTGTGGCGGAAGCCGACGACGTTGTAGATCACCCACACGATCAGGGCGAGGAACAGCGGGATCGCCATGCGCGCCGTGGCCGGCATGTACAGCGGCGGGAGGATGCTCGGCGCGTTGCAGAGGTACACGAAGATGAACACGGTCAGGAGGAACGGCGTCCACCTGAGACCTTCCCGCCCGATCGCCTGCATCACGATCTGGTCCTCGATGAACTCGACGCCTATCTCGGCGACGTTGCGCACGCCCTTCGGCGCGACCAACGGGTCCTTGCGGCCGGCGAGCAGGTAGATCGTCATGCCGATCAGCGCCGCCAGACAGGCGATGAGGGCGATCTTGTTGAACGTGGGCAGCACGTCCTGCCAGCGGATGACCTCGTTGATCGGAGGGAATTCGAGACCGAACACGTTCCGTTCCTTGTGTGGGGACTACGGGCGGGCGGGTTTGAGACCGGGGTAGGCGAGCGACATGGCGACGTACTTCAGCTCCCAGACCAGGAGTCCGAGGTGAGTGACGATGATGGTCGTTCCGAGGGCGGGGAGCGAAATCCATCCGGCGTCGCGCACCAGGAAGACGGCGAGGAAGATCAGGCCGAGACGGAACAGGTAGCCGAACAGGATGGCGCCCATCATCACGTGCAGCGAGATGCGCGCCGTCGCCGCGATCAGGCCGGCGGCGACGGCGAAGTTGGCGAGCACGAGGCCGACGGCATAGGCCGAGGACCACGCACCGGCGCCGCCCCAGATGACCCCGCAGATGGCGATCAGCACGGGGGCGACGAGCAGGCCGCGCTTGATGATGTCGCGTGACACGCCGACCTCGGGCGCCGGCCCGTCCAGCCGTGTCGTCATCATCTGCAGTCCGTCGCGCCCGGTCATGGAGTGGCGTCCTGGCGGGCCTGGGCGCGGGCGCGCCGCTCGTCCATCAAGCGCTCCATCTCGGCGTCGTAGCGGTACTTGTACCTGGCGAAGAACCCGACGCCGGCGAGCACCGTGAAGCCGATCATGAACCACGGCGCCGTACCGAGCCACCGATCGAGCAGGAACCCGACGCCGAGGAACACCGCCACGGTGAGCGCGACGTCGACGCCATGCAGGGTGCTGTCACCGAGCGCAAGGCGTTGGCGGCGATCTGGCGGCGGGATGAACTTCATCGGTGTGGATACTCGTTGACGATGGCGCAAGGCGCTTGTGAAAGTAGGAACAAGCTACCGAACGGTCGCCCGCACGCGCAATTCCCTGTGAGGTCATGGCCAGTCGGGAGCACGATGTCGACCATGACGATCGACGAGACCCGCGCCACGTTTCTCCAGCTGCACCGTCCAGGTGATCCGCTCGTGATGCCGAACGCGTGGGACGTCGGCTCGGCCAAGCTCTTCGCCTCACTCGGGGCACGGGCCCTGGCGACCACCAGCTCCGGGCACGCCGCGACGCTGGGCCGTCCGGACGGCGGGGTCACGCGGGAGGAGGCGATCGACCACGTCGCGGCGTTGGCGACGGCGACGCCGCTCCCCGTCAGCGCCGACCTCGAGGACTGCTATGCCGCCGACCCGGACGGCGTGGCGGTGACGATCCGCGCCGCCGTCGGCGCCGGTGCGGCCGGGGCCTCCGTCGAGGACTACACCCGCGATCGCGCCGACCCGATCCACGACCTCGCGCTGGCCACCGAACGTGTTGCCGCAGCGGCCGAAGCGGCACGCGGGTCCGGGCTCGTCCTCACCGCCAGGGCCGAAAACCTGATCCGCGGCGTCGACGACCTCGGCGACACGATCGCGCGGCTGCAGGCCTACCAAGAGGCCGGCGCCGACGTGCTGTTCGCCCCCGGGTTAACGGACCTCGCCGAGATCCGCACCGTCGTGGGGGATCTCGAGCGTCCGGTCAACGTCATCCTGCGACCCGGCGGGCCGAGCGTCCCCGAGCTCGCCGAGGCCGGCGTGGCCCGCGTCTCGGTCGGCGGTGCGCTGTGCTGGGTGGGCTGGGCGGCGGTCGCCGACGCGGCTCGCGAACTGCTGTCCGTTGGGACTCACGGGTACGACGGCGCCGTGGCCGACGGTGGACGTGCGGCGGGCGCGGCGTTTGGCTGACACCCGGCCGAGGAGGTCGTAGCTGCGGTGCTTGCGCACGCTGGGGTGAAGGATCGTGTACAGCACGATGCCGATGGCGGCCATCCCGAACGGCAGGTACGTCGGGTTCTCCCCCGACAGCACGGGATACAGCACGAACGCCGAGAGCAGCGCCGTCCACGTCCACAGGATGACGACCGACCGCCGGTGACCGTGGCCGAGGTTCATCAGGCGATGGTGCAGGTGGCCCTTGTCGGCGACGGCAAGCGCCTTGCGCCTGGTGGCCCGCCGCACGATGGCGAAGAGCAGGTCGAGCACGGGGATGCCGAGGATGAACAGGGGCAGCACGAGCGGGGCAAGGAAGAAGTACGTCTGGCCGATGAACTGCGAGTTGGGGTCGGTGCGACCCCCGACGACGCTGGTGGCGACGGCCAGCAGCAGGCCGAGCAGGATCGCGCCGGTATCGCCCATGATGATCCGCGCCGGGTTGAAGTTGTGGGGCAGGAAGCCGATGCACAGCCCGACGGCGATGATCGCGATGAGCGGCCCGATGTTGGGCGGCGACACGAGCTCGAAGTCGGTCAACCGCTGGCTGTAGAGGAAGAAGGCACCCGCCCCGATGGCCACGATGCCGGCGGCCAGGCCGTCGAGCCCGTCGATCAGGTTGATCGCCTGCGTCATCCCGAGCAGCCAGAGCACGGTGACCAGCGGGATCCAATCGTCGGACAGGTAGAAGACCCCGAGGAACGGCAATCGGAAGTAGTACATGGTGACGCCGAACCAGACGAGCGCCATCCCGGCGATGACCGTGCCGGTGACCTTGGCCGGCGCCGAGATGCCGCGGATGTCGTCGAGCAGGCCGAGCGCGACGATCAGCGCCGCCGCGATGAGCACGCCCTGCGGCTCGGAGTTGCGGGCGAACAGGACGTCGAAGCGGTCGAGGAAGCGGGCCGCCACGAGCGCCGCGACCAGGCCGACGAACATCGCCAGCCCGCCGATCGCAGGCATCGGCGACGTGTGCACCGTGCGGTCGTTCGGCTCGTAGAGCCAGCCCCGCCAGCGGGCCAGTGCGCCGACCAGCGGCGTGGCGGCGAAGGTCGCCACACAGGCGATCGCACCGATGATGAGGTAGTCCCCCGTCGACGGCACGGCCCCTCACGTTACGACGACGTCGCCCCCGGCGTGGTGCGTCTCGACCCGGTTCATCGCCGGCCGCCATCGAGTTCTCTTTCCGCACGAACGACCGAAGACGTCGTGGGTGGTGACGCGGAGTCGCGGGGCGAGCGCGTCGTCGGCGCATCAGCAGCGTGCGAGGTGGCGGCGGCGGCCAGCTGGGCCCGGTTTGCCACGTCGAGCTTGCGGAAGATGTGGGAGACGTGGGTCTCGACGGTGCGGCGAGAGATGTAGAGGTGAGCGCCGATCTTCGGGTTGCTCATCCCCTGAGCGACGAGGTCGACGACGGAGCGTTCCGTCGGGCTGAGTGCCTCCCAACCGTGGGTGGCGATGGACGGCCCCCGGCGCCGGCGACGGATGCCCTGGGCGCGCAGCATCGCGTCGACGCGAGCGAGGTCGGCGATCGCGCCGCAACTGAGGTGCACGGCGGCTGCCTCATCGAGGAGTGCAGCGGCTTCGGAGTCGCGGCCGACCCGCAACAGCGCTCCGCCGGCGTCCTCGCACGCCGCAGCCAGCTCGATCTGGCGCGGCGAGGCTCGGTACGTCGACACCGCGTCGACCAGCT
>JBPCJW010000085.1:0-6669 GCA_051004915.1 Ilumatobacteraceae bacterium | reverse complement strand
TCGCTCCGGTCGCTGGCGTCAGGTTCCTTCGCGCAGTGCGAGGGCGTGGGCGGCGGCTGAGTGGGGGGCGTCGGCGAGGACGGTGATGTGGCCCATCTTGCGGCCCGGTCGCGGCGCCGACTTGCCGTAGAGGTGAAGCCTCGCCGCCGGGTCGGCGAGCACCTTCGACCAGTCCGGTTCGCCGCGTGACCACCGGTCGCCGAGCAGGTTGACCATCGCCGCGGCAGGGGTGGTCATCGTCGTCGCACCAAGCGCGGCGCCGCACACGGCGCGGATCTGCTGGTCGAACTGGCTGACCATCGCGGCGTCGAGTGTCCAGTGACCGCTGTTGTGCGGGCGTGGCGCGAGCTCGTTGACGAGCAGCCGGCCGTTGCTGACGAACATCTCGACTGCGAGCACACCGACGTAGTCGACGGCGTCAGCGATGGTGACCGCCAGATCGATCGCCGCGGCGGCGACGGCGACGTCGATCCTCGCCGGCACGACCGTCAGGTCGAGGATGCCCTCGACGTGGTGGTTCTCGGCGACCGGGTAGGTGGCAGTGCGACCGTCTGCGGCGCGGGCGAGGACGACGCTCAGCTCCCCATCCAGCGGGACGCGCTGCTCGAGCACGCACGGCACGGCCCCGAGATCACCCCACGCGTCGGGCAACTCGCGGGGAGTGGCAACCGGCAGCTGGCCCTTGCCGTCATAGCCAAGGCGGGCGGTCTTGAGGATCGCCGGGAACTGCCCATCGGGAGCGGGGTCGCCGACCGCCTCGACCACGGTGAAGGGCGCCGTCGGCACGCCGAGATCGGCAAGGAACCGCTTCTCCGCACGGCGGTCCTGGGCGATCGCGACGACGGCGGCAGATGGTGCGACCACGATGTCGGTCGCCAGCCGGGTCAGGGCCTCGGCCGGCGGGTTCTCGAACTCGGTGGTCACCACGGCACAGGTCGCGGCGAGGTGGTCGAGGGCGGCCGGATCGTCGTAGGCGGCGACGAGGTGCTCATCGGCGACCCGACCGGCCGGCGACGACGGATCGGGGTCGACCACGACCGTCCGATACCCGGCGAGACGGGCCGAGACGATGGCGTATCGGCCGAGCTGTCCGCCGCCGAGCATGGCGACGGCGGCCGGCGGCTCGATCATCCCGGTGGGAGCGTGGACGAGGCCGCTTGATCGTGGCGGGCGGCTCGATCGGCGACCAGTGCCGCACTGAGCACCTCGTCGTCGGTGGCGAGCACGGCGACGGCGAACAGCGCGGCGTTGGTCGCCCCGGCCTCGCCGATGGCAAACGTCGCGACCGGGATGCCGGCGGGCATCTGGACGATCGACAGCAGCGAGTCCTGCCCGTGCAGGTGACGGGACGGGACGGGCACACCGAGCACCGGGAGCGTGGTCTTGGCGGCGAGCATCCCTGGCAGGTGGGCGGCGCCGCCGGCACCGGCGATGATCGCCCGCAGCCCCCGTCCAGCGGCAGCTTCGGCGTAGGCGAACATCTCGTCGGGCATCCGGTGGGCGCTGACGACTCGCGCCTCGTGCGCAACACCGAACCGGGCGAGGACGTCGACGGCAGCATGCATCGTCGACCAGTCGCTGGCCGAACCCATCACGACGCCGACGCGCACGGCCGCGCCGTCGGGCCGGCTGTCCGTCACGACAGGCCGAACGAGCGCTGGCGGATCGGCGTGATGCGCAGCACGACTCGCTCGCTCTGGATCGTTCCGGCATAGTCGTGGCCGAGGTAGCGCTGCGACAGGGTGTCGATGTGCTGGCGCGCTTCGTCGCCGCGGACCTGGCCCGACACGCGACCGCGGACCTCGGCGTAGCGGTAGGGGTTGGCGGCGTCCCAGATGGTCACGGTCACCTCGGGTTCGAGCTGCGCCGCCTTGTACTTGGCGCGATGGATCTCGGTGTTGATCAACAGCTCGTCGTCGCTGGCGTCGACCCACATGACATGGCTGAGGAGCTGGCCGTTCTGCAAGCGGACGACGATGGTGGCGAAGTTCTTGCCCTGCGAGGCGAGCTCGCAGATGGCCGGTTCGAGCATCCCGACAACCTACGGCCGGGTGGGATCACATCTGGGCGACGTGGACATGTTCGTCGGCGTGGTCCAGCGCGTCGGCAAGTTCGTCGAGCGTCCACGATGGGCGACGATCGAGGATCGTCTCGTGGGGATGGGTCCACAGCCCGACCTTGGAGCCGTTGAACGTGACGATCTGGCTGCGCAGGTGGGCGGCACGATCGCTGCACAGGTGCACCACGACCGGCGCCACGGTGTCGGGCGTACCGAAACCCAGCTCGGCCGGCGCCGGTGCCGGCCGGCCTGCTTGCTCGGCCCGCCTGGCGGCACCCTCGAACACCACCTGCGTCATTTCGGTCTGGGCGACCGGCCACAGGGCGTTGACGCGGATGGCGTAGCGACGTAACTCGACGTCCCACGAGTACATCATCCCGAGCACGCCGGCCTTCGACGCGGCGTAGTTGGTCTGGCCGATCGACCCGACCATGGCCGAGCCGGAGATGACCTGCAGCAGCAGGCCGCCGGTGTCCTGCATCGCGCGGGCCGCGTGGCGGCTGACCGACCACGTGCCGCGCAGGTTGACCGCGACGACCTCGTCGAACTCCACGGGCGTCATCTTCATCAGCGTGCGGTCGCGGACGATCCCGGCGCTGTTGACCGCCGCGTCGATGCCGCCGTGCTCGTCGACGCACGTGCGGACGAGCTGCTCGGCCACGGCGTCGTCGGCCACGGATCCCGCGACCCCGACCGCCGCACCGCCGCGCCCGATGATGCCGGTCACGACCTCGTCGACCAGCTTGGCGTTCGTCCCGTTGACGACCACCGCCGCACCGGCCGCGGCGACGGCCTCGACGAAGCCCCGACCGAGACCGCGCGTCGACCCCGTGACGACGATCCGCTTGCCATCGAGGATCCCCACGGCCGGCGACGATAGGGCCCGAGTGTGGTCAGATGACGCAATGCAGCAACGCAACGTGCTGGGCGACGAGCTGATCCCGTGTTCGCTCGACCCGCTGACCGGCTACTACCGCACGGGGTGTTGCGAGAACCGGGGTGACGACCCGGGGATGCACGTCGTGTGCTGCCGAGTGACGGACGAGTTCCTCGAGTTCTCGGTCAGCCGAGGCAACGACCTGTCGACGCCGATGCCGCAGTACGGGTTCCCGGGCCTGCGCTCGGGCGACCAGTGGTGCGTGTGCGCGGCGCGCTGGGCCGAGGCGCTGGAGATCGGGATGGCCTGCCCCGTGGTGCTGGAGGGCACGCACATGTCGGCGCTGGAGTTCGTCGATCTCGTCGACCTCAGGGCTCACGCCGTCCCGATCGGCTGACACATCCCGTCGGCGCAGGGTCAGCGGCCGAGCAGCTGGCGCCACTCCCCCGGGTAGCGCCCGGCGACGTCGGCGGGGGTCGCCCGTAGGACGTCCTCTGGTACGGCGTCGACGAGATCGCGCGACAGGTCGTAGTGGTGGGCGTCGGCGACGCCGTCGAACGCCTCACGCCGCAGCGCCACCAGCTCGGCCGGCGGCGATGCGTCGAACCACCCCCAGATCGTGAACGCGATGCGCAGGTCGTGGATGACCGGGGCGCGCCCGAACATCGACGCCCGGCGCAGGGCGATGACCGTGCTCCCGGCGACGGCGTCGTCGACGTGCTCGTGCGGCTGCACCACGAGGTCGGGGCGCAAGCGATTGGCGAGGAGCAGCGCGTAGCCCTGGTCGGGACCCTGGTAGCCGAGGTGGGCGCCGGCCGGTTGGCGGCCGGTCAGATCGCCGGGCCGATCGGCCTTCCACTCGTCCGGCACGTGGTCTGGCGACTGGTAGCCGCGAGCGTTCTCCAGCGGGTCGACGGGTGAGAACCTCGGCGCAGCCATCACCGCCAGTTCTACTCGCGCCCCGGACAACCGCCGCGACCGCCATTCGGGCGGTTCCCGAGCGTTCGTGACGCAGTGCGCGAGCGACGGCAGGCCGAGCGTCAGCGAGGCAAGGCGGCGGAGCCGCCATCAGCACGGTGGAGCAGCCCGTAGACGATGCTCTCCTCGAGCGCCCGCCACGACGCCTCGATGATGTTCGTGCTGACGCCGATCGTCGTCCAGTCGCGCCGTCCGTCGGTGGCGTCGAGCAGCACCCGCGTGACGGCCCCCGTCGCTCCGGCACCGTCGAGGATGCGCACCTTGTAGTCGGTCAGGTGGACGCGGTCGAGCTGCGGGTAGGCGCTGCCGAGCGCCGTCCGCAGCGCCACGTCGATGGCATTGACCGGGCCGTTGCCCTCGGCGGTGGACACCCGGCGATCGTCGCCGACCCACACCTTGACGGTCGCCTCGGTGGTGAAGTCGCCGCTCGGCAGCTCGTCGGTGATCACCCGCATGCTCTCGACGCGGAAGAAGTCGTGCTCCCACCCAGCGGCCCGGCGCATCAGCAGCTCGAGCGAGGCGTCGGCGGCCTCGAAGTGGTAGCCTTCGTGCTCGAGCCGCTTGAGGTCATCGATCACCGTGTTGACGGCCGGGCCGTCCAGGTCCAGGCCCAGCTCCTCGGTCTTCATCGTGATCGTCGCCCGCCCAGCCATCTCGCTGACCACGAAGCGGGTGCCGTTGCCGATCAGCTCGGGGGCGACGTGCTCGTAGGCGTCCTTCGCCCTGGCGATGGCGCTGGCGTGCAGGCCCGCCTTGTGGGCGAACGCTGACGAGCCGACGTACGGCGCCTGCGGGTTGACAGCCCGGTTGAGCAGCTCGGCGACGTGGTGGCTGACCGCCGTCAACTTCTCGAGGCGGCCATCCGGCAGGCACCGGTAGCCAAGCTTGAGCTGGAGGTTGGGGATGATCGTGGTGAGGTTGGCGTTGCCGGTGCGCTCGCCCAGGCCGTTGAGCGTGCCCTGCACGTGCCCAGCGCCGGCGAGCACGGCGGCCATCGAGTTGGCGACCGCGCAGCCCGTGTCGTCGTGGCAGTGGATGCCGACCGTCACGTCCGACCCGACGTGGGCGTGGATGGCGCCGACGATCTCGGCGATCTCGTGAGGGAGTGACCCGCCGTTCGTGTCGCACAGCACCACGTGGCTGGCACCGTTGACCACCGCCGCCTCGAGGGCGCGCAGCGAGAACTCACGGTCGGCCTTGTAGCCGTCGAAGAAGTGCTCCATGTCGACGAGCACCCGGCGGTCGTGACCGGTCAGGAACTCGACGGAGTCGGCGATCATCGCGGCGCCCTCGTCGAGGGTCGTCTGCAGCGCCTCGGTCACGTGGTACGCGCTCGCCTTGGCGACGATGCACACGGCCGGCGTACGTGCCTCGACGAGGTTGCGCAGCGTGGCGTCGTCGTCGACCTTGCCGCGAGGACGGCGGGTCGACCCGAACGCGACCAACGTGCTCGTGGACAACTGCAACTCGGTGGCGGCCCTGGCAAAGAACTCGACGTCCTTCGGGTTGGCGCCCGGCCACCCGCCCTCGATGAACTGCACACCGAGCGCGTCGAGCTGCTCGGCGATGCGCAGCTTGTCCTCGACCGTGGCCGACACGCCCTCGACCTGCAGGCCGTCGCGCAGGGTGGTGTCGAAGACCTCGACGGTTCGCTGGTTCATCGCTCGCTCGCTCTCGCTGGGCGGGACGGCCCCGAGAACGCAAACAGCCGCCAGCAGGCGGCTGGCGCGTGCACGTGGGTCAGCCCGCGTGCACTACGGAATGTCGATGATCGCGACGAGGCGGGGCTCCACGCGTGCGGGAGCGGTCGGCGAGATCACGTCGCACATTCAACCGGCTGCGAGGCGCAACCGTCAACCCGGAGGAGCTGCGACGAGGTGAGAGGTGAGGGCGCTAGTCGCCCTCACCACTCACCTCTCACCACTCACCACTCACCTCTCACCCTCGCCTCTCACCCTGGCCATCTCATGCTCGCGTCCCTGTGTGCAAGCTGTGCATGGACGGTGGATGAACGGGCAGATACTTGGGGGTATCCAAGAAGTTCTGGGGAGAACCGTGTGGATTGAGAAATAGTCCTTGACCTGGGGCAATGCCTGCGCCAGTGTGACCTCTCGTACCGGCGAGCGCAACGCCGACCGGGATCGGGGTCCGAGTCTGTAGGGGTTCACCTTCGGGTGGTTCCGCGGAAAACGGTCCGGTCCCACGCCTTCGGGCGAGGTCGGGGTCAGCGGCTCCGGTGCACGGGACGAATTGCCACCCGAATCACTGCAGCGGGTGGCCGACCGGTTCGCCGGTGGGTCACACGGTGCAGCACGGGCCGAGGCACGGGGAGCCACCCCAACTGGCTCGTCGGATCGCGGTCCTCACGGTGCCAGCTCGGTGTGTCGGACTTGTCCGGGGCAACGTGAAGGTGCCGTGACGGCAACGGGACCGGGCAACCGGTGACCGGGCCGATAACGCGGCATCGCCCGCCGAGCCTTCGGGCACGACGGGCGATGTGAGGTCGAGCGAGAGGCTAACGCCAGCAGGTCGACCAGTGGTGGATGGTTCGTCCCACCTTGGGCTGCCCCGGGCAGCGCAGCGGTTTCGGCCGCAGCGCTCCCGGGGCGGTTCGTGTTCCGGGCGCGCTGGGCGCGGGGGCCTCACACGGCCTCCCGGGCCTCGCCCTCCGATCGACGCCCCCAGCAACAGTTCCCGAGCGTTCGTGCCGCAGTGAGCGTGGATGGTGAGGTCGGCCTTGTCCGACCCAGGCCGA
>JBPCJW010000084.1:0-6982 GCA_051004915.1 Ilumatobacteraceae bacterium | reverse complement strand
GGCACGATCGGCGTGTTCAACCGCAGCCACTACGAAGACGTGCTCGTCGTGCGCGTCAAGCAGCTCGCCCCGCCCGAGCGATGGAGGGCTCGCTACGACCTGATCCGCGAGTTCGAGCGCAGCCTCGTCGCCGAGGGCACCGCCGTCGTCAAGCTTTTCCTGCACGTGTCGAAGGAGGAGCAGGGACGCCGGCTGCAGGACCGCATCGACAGCCCGGACGAGCGGTGGAAGTTCCGCCTCGGCGACCTCGACGACCGGGCGCGGTGGTCGGACTTCATGACCGCCTACCACGACGCACTCGAGCGCACCTCGACGCCGGACGCGCCGTGGTACGTCGTGCCAGGCGACCGCAAGTGGGTGCGCAACCTCACCGTCGCGCACATCCTCCACCACCACCTGACCCAGCTCGACCCGCACTACCCCGAGCCCGCCGAGGACCTCACCGGCGTCGTCATCACGTAGGAACCCCGCTCCCATCCGAGGCTTTGACGTCATCGGAGGGTTTCGTGCGCCCCGTCCGGCATGGAAACCCTCGGATCACCTGAAACCCTCGGACCGGATGGGGCTCGGGCGGCGGCGGGCGTGCGCTCGTACGATCTGCGGTGTGCCGGTGCTCACCCCGACGTCGCTGGACGATGCGCTCGCCGCGCTCGTCGAGACGCCTGGCGCGCTGGTGCTCGCCGGTGGCACGGACGTGATGGTCGAGGTCAACGAGGCGCGCCGACTGATGGTCGACGACGAGACCGTCGTCGCCGTCGGCCAGCTGGCTGAGCTGCACGGGTGGGTCCATGATCCGGTGGCGGGCACGCTGCGACTCGGGGCGGCGACCACGTACGCCGAGTTGGAGCAGGAGCCGTTGGCGAGCCTCGTCCCCGCGCTGGCCCAGGCGGCGCGCACGGTAGGGTCGCCGCAGATCCGCAACGTCGCCACGATCGGCGGCAACCTGGCGACCTGTTCGCCGGCCGGCGACGGTCTTCCCGTGCTCTCGGCGCTCGACGCCGTGGTCGAGGTGCGCTCCGCGTCGCGCGTCCGGGACGTGCCGGTCGGCGAGCTGATGACCGGTGTCAAGCGCACGACGCTGCGCTCCGGCGAGCTGATCACCGCGGTCACGGTGCCGGTCCTCGACGGATGGCAGGGCTACGCCAAGGTCGGCGTGCGCAACGCCATGGTCATCGCGATCGCCGGCGCCTGTCTCGCCGTCGATCGACCAACCCTGTCCGTGCGCATCGCCCTCGGCTCGGTCGCGCCGACGATCATCCGGGCCTCCGCCGCAGAGGTGCACGCCGTGGCGACCGTCGACTGGGACGGCGGCCACATCGCCGAGGACGACGCCCGCCGCTGCGGCGAGCTGGCGGCTGCAGCGAGCCGGCCGATCGACGACCATCGGGCCAGCGCGGAGTACCGCCGCCGTGCGGTCGAGGTGCTCACCCGCCGCCTCCTCCAGCGGGCGTTTCCGGTTCTCAAGCGTTTTCAGGGGTCACCGGTGGACCAAGACCACCAGGAGAACCGTCCGTCTGGGAGCGGACGGTGAGCGAGGCCTACCGGCTGCACGTCAACGGGCGCTCCCACGACGTGGCCGACTCGTGGATCGGCGAGAGCCTGCTGTACGTGCTGCGCGAGCGGCTCGGGCTGCTCGGTGCCAAGGGCGCGTGCGAGCAGGGTGAGTGCGGTTCGTGCACTGTGCTCGTCGACGGCGAGCTGGTCTGCTCGTGCCTCGTCCTGGCGGCGAGCGCCGGCGGCCGGCCGATCGTCACCATCGAGGGCCTGGCCGAACCCGGTTCGCCGACCGACCTGCAGCGGGCGTTCGTCGACGCCGGTGCCGTGCAGTGCGGCTTCTGCACGCCCGGGTTGATCGTCGCGGCCCACTCGCTGTTGGAGCGCCGGCCGGACCCGACCCTGACCGAGATCCGCGAGGAGCTGTCCGGGAACATCTGCCGCTGCACTGGCTATGGCCGGATCATCGAGGCGGTCCAGCGCGTCGCCGTCGCGCGTGCAACCGCGAGTCCGACCCCATGACCCTGACCGAGCGCCCGACCGATCGACGCGCCGGCACCGGACGGATCGGCGACTCGCCGGTGCGGCCCGACGGCATCCCCAAGGCGCAGGGCACGTTCGCCTTCTCGTCCGACCTGCCAATCGGCGGGGCGGCGTGGGGCGCCACGTTGCGCTCGCCGCACCCGTACGCCCGGGTGCGATCCATCGACACGGCGCCTGCGCTCGACGTGCCCGGCGTCAGTGCGGTGATCACCGCCGCCGACGTGCCCGGCCAGTTGACATATGGCCTCATCGCGGCCGACCAACCCGTCTTCGCCATCGACCACGTGCGCTACGTCGGCCAGCCCGTCGCGGCCGTCGCCGCAGACCATCCCGAGACGTGCCGGCGGGCCCTCGCCGCCATCCGCGTCGACTACGAGGTGCTCGCGCCGCTGCTCGATCCCGAGGCGGCGATCGACCCGGCGACTCCACCCATCCACCCCGACGGCAACGTGCTGCGCCACCAGCGCATCGTCGCCGGGGACGTCGACGCCACCGCCGACGTCGTGGTCGAGGGCACCTACGAGCTCGGGATGCAGGACCAGGCGTTCCTCGGCCTCGAGGCGTCGGTCGCCATCCCCGACGAGGACGGTCGTGGGCTCGAGCTGCACATCGCGACCCAGTGGCTGCACGAGGACCGCAAGCAGATCGCCGCCTGCCTCGGGCTCCCAGCCGAGTCGATCCGTCTCGTGCTCGGCGGTGTCGGCGGCGCGTTCGGGGCACGCGAGGACATCAGCCTGCAGGTCCACACGTGCCTGCTCGCCCTGCGCCTCGGCCGACCGGTGCGCATGGCCTACGACCGCGCTGAGAGCTTTCTCGGCCACGTCCACCGCCACCCCGCACGGATCTGGATGCGCCACCACGCGACGAGCGCCGGTGAGTTGGTCAAGATCGAGGCTCGGTTCCTCCTCGACGGCGGGGCCTACGCCTCGACGTCGTCGGCCGTGCTGCTCAACGCGATCACCCACACGCAGGGCCCGTACCGCTGCCCGAACGCCGTCGTCGAGGGGTGGGCCGTGCGCACGAACCACCTGCCGTGCGGGGCGATGCGGGGGTTCGGCGTCGTGCAGGCCTGCTTCGCCCACGAGGGTCAGATGGACCGGCTCGCTGCGGCATGCGACCTCGACCCGGTCGAGATCAGGTTGCGCAACGCCATGGTCACCGGCGATCGGTTGATCACCGGGCAGGTCGTCGAGAACGTGGCGCCGGTCGCCCGGTGCATTCGCGAGACGGCGGCGCTGCCGTTGCCGGCGACGCCGATCGGTATGTCCGAGGAGCACGGCGACGATCCGATGCGCCTGCCGGGTGGGGCCGGGTTGACCGCTCGTGTCGGCGACGTGCGGCGGGGGATCGGCTGGGGCGTGGCGATCAAGAACCTCATGTACTCCGAGGGCTTCGACGACTTCTCGACGGCCCGCTGCCGCCTCGCCGGCGGCGTCGCTTCGTTGAAGTTCGCCACGGCCGAGGTCGGGCAGGGGTTCGTGACCATCGCCCAGCAGATCGCCCGCACCGTGCTCGGCGTCGACACGGTCGCGCTCGACCCGATCGACACCTCGATCGGCTCGGCCGGTTCCACCTCCGCCTCGCGCCAGACGTGGATGAGTGGCGGTGCGGTGGACGCCGCCTGCCGCGCCGTGCGCGAGCGGCTGTTCGAGCACGTCGGTCGCCACTACGGCATCGATCCGCTGCGCCTTGCGATCGATGGCACCGATGTCGTCGACACGACGGGCGATCTGCGCGTCTCGGTGGCCGATGCGACTGCCCACGTCGAGCTGGACGAGACCGTCGAGTTCCACCACCGCCCGACCGAGGAGCTGGACGACGACGGCCAGGGCAACTGCCACACGGCGTTCGCCTTCGTCGCCCACCGGGCGGTGGTCGACGTCGACCCCGAGCTCGGGTTGGTCAAGGTGGTGCAGGTGGCGACCGCCCAGGACGTCGGCCGGGCGCTCAACCCGCTGGCCGTGATCGGTCAGATCGAGGGGGGCATCTCGCAGGGACTCGGGCTGGCCGTGATGGAGGAGATCGTGCAGATCGACGGCATCGTGCGCAACGCCAGCTTCACCGACTATCTGCTGCCGACGTTCCTCGACATGCCCGATGTCGTCGCCACCCTCGTCGAGGAGCCTGACCCGCAGGCCCCACTCGGCGCCAAGGGGGCTGGCGAGCCGCCGTGCATCTCGGTGACCCCGGCCATCGTCGCCGCGATCCGAGACGCGCTGGCCCAGTTCGACGCCGAACACGGCCGCACCGACCGACCGTCGCTGTGCAGGGTCCCCGTGCGCCCGTCCGACCTCGTCCGGTAGCCGCCCTTCACTCGGTCCTCACGCCGCGATGCGGTGGCCTCAAGTCGTTCTCAAGGTTGCGATGCGACGGTCAGGGCGATGTACGAACCCGCCGACACCACCGACTACCTCGCCATCCACACCTGCTTGCGCAAGGGTGGGCGGGCGATCGCCGAGGCCGTGCGCACGCTCGACGTGTCCGATCGTGACCGCGTCGGTGCCCTGCGGCGGTACTGGGAGGGCTACGCAGCCGAGGTGGTGGCCCACCACACCATCGAGGACGACATCTTCTTCCCCGCGCTGGTCGAGCGGGCGCCGTCCGCGGTGGAGCTTCTCGATCGGGTCGATCACGAGCACGACCTGCTCGACGAGCTGTTGGCCGAGGGGACCGCGGCGATGGCGGCGATCGTCGAAGGTGCCGCCGGCGACCGGGCGGCGACGGTGCTCGAACACCTCGACATCCTGATGCACCACCACCTCGCCTACGAGGATGCCGAGCTGCTCCCGATGATCGCCGGCAACTTCGCGCAGTCCGAGTACGACCTCCTGCACAAGCGGGCGATCAAGTCGCTGGGCTTCGGGAAGCAGGCGTTGTTCGCCATGCCGTTCATCGGGTCGTGGTTGGACGACGACCTGCGGGCCCGGCTGCTCGACACCGCCCCGCTGCAGTTCAAGGTCCTGTACCGGGTGACCCGCCGTGGCCACGAACGGCTGGCCGCGCAGGCACTCGGCGCCGCCAGGACCCACGCTGGTTCGCCGCTCGAGCTGGTCTCGACTCCAGCGCCGTCGGCGAGATGACCTCGAGCCGACGCGGGTAGGTTCGCACTCGATGACCGTCGAGCGCGAGATCATGGCCTGGGACGACTTCGGGATCGCCTCGCGAGCCATCGCTCAGATGGTCGCCGACGACGGGTACGAGCCCGACATGGTCCTGGCCATCGCCCGGGGCGGGCTGTTGATCGGCGGGGCGCTCGGCTACGCGCTGTCCGTCAAGAACGTGTACACGATGAACGTCGAGTTCTACACCGGCGTCGACGAGCGGCTGGAGGTGCCGCGCATCCTCCCCCCGGCGCCCGACTTCGTCGACCTCCACGACGCCCACATCCTCATCGCCGACGACGTGGCCGACACCGGCCACACCTTGCGCAGCGTCCAGCAGTTCTGCGCCGGCAAGGTCGCCGAGGTGCGCACGGCCGTGCTCTACGAGAAGTCGCACTCCGTCGTCCGCTGCGATTACGTGTGGCGACGCACCGACCTGTGGATCAACTTCCCGTGGAGCGACAAGGCCCCCGTCGCGAAGCGCGAGTGGGCCGTGCGCGACGCCTGAGACGAGCTGAGTGGCCGTGCTCGCTCGAAGACTCGCTGCGCTCGGCCCGCTGCTGCGGACAGGACGTCTACGCGGGGGCGCGGATGGGTTGCAGCTTGGCCTGCAGCGCCTTGGGCGGAACGACGCCGAGCAGGCGGCCCCCGCGCCACACGGTGATGACGGGGCGCAACGGGTTGAGCTTCGGCAGCACCGACGCCAACTCGTCGTCGGGATCGGCTTGCGCAAGGCGGCTGAACGGCGCCATCAGAGACGTCAGCATGACCCACGGTCGTTGCTCGGCCGGCACGGCCCACAGCTGGTCCTCGAGGACGAGGCCACCGAGCTGGCCGTCGTCGTTGCGCACGGCCACGGCACCTGCGCCACCGAGGCGTGAGCGCTGCCAGATCATCGAATCGGCGTCCATGTCGGCCCCCGTCTCGGCGACACCGAACCAAGTGACGTCACGCACCTTCAGCCCGTCGAGGCGCTCACCGACGTCGGCCATGGTCAGCTCGGCACGGGCGTTGATGGCGATGAAGAAGCCGGTGATGGCGATGAAGAGGCCTTGGTGACCGTTCAACGTCAGCGACAGGCCGAGCGCCGTGAGGCCCCAGCCGATGACGCGCCCCGCTTGCGCGGCTTCGCGCATCGCGCGATAGCGGTTGCCGTGACGCCACCACCGCAGGGCGCGTACGACGCGCCCACCGTCGAGCGGCGCGCCGGGCAGCAGGTTGAACACGCCGAGGACCGCGTTGACAACGCCGAGCCACCCGAGGACGGTGACCACCGAGTGGGGACCGTCGGCGGCGTGCAGGGCAAACGCCGCGCCGTACGACACCCCGCCGACGGCGAGGCTGGCCAGCGGTCCGGCGACGGCGATCCAGCCTTCGGCTCGTGGGGTGTTCGGCTCCCGCTCGAGACGGGCCAGTCCGCCGAGCGCCCACAGATCGATCGTGGTGGTGCCGACGCCGTAGTGGCGGGCGACGACGACGTGGGCCAGCTCGTGGGCGAGGATGGACAAGAAGAAGGCGACGACACCGAGGGCCGCTGCGGCCGCGCCCAGTTCGCTGGCCAGCGCGAACCCGACGAGGAGGGCGATGACGACCGCGCTCCAGTGGATCCGCAGCGTCGCGCCGGCAAGTCGGCCGAAGGTGAGCGATCCGTTGAGCATCGTGGGTCCCGCCAAACGCTACCGGTCGCCACCTCTCCCAGGGTGAGAGGCCGGTGAGATCGCCGCGATGAGCGATGAGTGGCGTCTTACCCCTCATCGCTCATCTCGCTTCTCGGGCGGGGAGGGAGGCGGGGTTGTAGCGTCGGGGTGTGTCGTCGGCGCGTGGCACGGCCAACCTCGGGGCGC
>JBPCJW010000083.1:0-5623 GCA_051004915.1 Ilumatobacteraceae bacterium | reverse complement strand
GCTCGTCGCCGGCGACTTCTTCGCTGACCCGTTGCCGGCGGCCGACGCCTACGTCCTGATGGAGGTGCTCCACGACTGGGGCGACGAGGACGCCGCACGCATCCTCGCCGCCGTGCGACGGGCCGCGGCGCCGGGCTCGCGCCTCCTCGTCGTCGAGGTTCTCGTGCCGGACACGCCCGGCCCCGACCACAGCAAGCTGCTCGACATCATCATGCTCGCCGTCACAGGCGGGCGGGAGCGCACGCGAGAGGAGTACGAGCAGCTGCTTGCCAATGCCGGCTTCAAGCTCAAGGGCGTCGTCCCGACGCGCTCCACCTACTTCGTCGTTGACGCCGCGCCTGTCTGAGCAGCCGCGAGCCGCTGCGCCTATCAACCGTCGGCTGCCACCACCCCACCGCTCCGGGTCTCGGACCATGTCCGCCACGTATCCGAGAACGACGCCCGGGCAGTTTCACCCGACCGTCCGACAACGCCGGACTTCGGGAGCGCAGCGCGTCCTCTGGCGCTGACGCGGATGGCGGCTTGTCCGTGACGGCAACGCAGCGCCTCTAAGCCCGGTCTCGGCGCCGAAGTTGGTCTGAAACCCGCCCCGGGTCTGCGTGGGTCTGCCTGGGTCTGGTGGAGGCTCCCGTCGGCGTTCGACGCCAGTTCGTGGGCGGCGACCGATGAGTCCGGCAACCTCCGACGGTCGGTACTTCCACGACCCGTCGACGGTGCGCCGCCGATTGACCGCGCGTACCGCCGGACACCCGTCGCCGGGCGCGTGGTTGGCCACCGACACCAAGTCGTGTGACTAGAATCGTGGTCATGTCGGAGACACTGCCGCTGGCCGAGGTGAAGGCCAAGCTGTCAGCGATGGTCGATCGTGTCGAGCACACCCATGACCGCATCACCGTCACTCGCAATGGTCGCCCAGCCGCGGTGCTGATCAGTCCCGACGAGTTGGCTTCGCTGGAGGACACCCTTGACCTGCTCTCAGACGCCGACGCAATGGCTCAGTTGCGTGAAGCCCGAGCGGCGGTAGGCGCCGGTGACTACGTGACCGGCGAGGAGCTGCGCGCCAAGTACCGGTCACGGTGACAGGAGGCGGATCGAGACAGTACGAGCTGCGCGTCGCCGGGCCCGCCGCGAGACAACTCGACCGGCTCTCCGAGAAGGTCGCCGCGGCAGTCGTCGAGTTCATGCTCGGTCCGCTGCTCGAGGATCCTCACCGTGTCGGTGGGGCGTTGCAGCGCGAGCTCGAGGGCATGCACTCGGCACGGCGCGGCGCCTATCGCATCGTGTACGAGATCAACGAGCAAGCATCCACGATCATCGTGCTACGGATCGACCACCGCTCGACCGTCTACCGACCCCAACGGTGAGCGACGAGACGAACGCGTCGCTGGCGGTCCCGACCTCGTCGGCGTCGTCGTCGGACGGTCACCGGTGACATCTCGCTTGATGGCCGTGGGTTCAGGGCGGTAGCGGGAGGCCGGTGCCGATCATGGCGTTGCGCGTGACGAGGCTGGCGAGCTGCTGTTCGTCCCAGCCCTCGGTGCCGGCGGGGCGCAGCGGGAGTACCAGGTACCGCTGCTCGGCGGTCGAGTCGTGGACCCGCAGCTCGACGCCGGAGTCGACCTCGGTGCCGAACTCGGCGAGCACCGCCCGCGGCTCGCGCACGACGCGGCTGCGGTACTCGAAGCTCTTGTACCACGCCGGCGGGCTGCCCAGCAGACCGCTCGGGTAGCACGAGCAGAGCGTGCAGACGATCACGTTGTGCACCGCAGCAGTGTCCTCGAGCACCGCGATCGGCACGGTCTGTGGGTGGTACTCGGAGATGGTGTTGACGGGATCGGCGAGTAGCCGGGCCCGGAAGTCGGCGTCGACCCAGGCCCTTGCGACGACACGGGCGCCCAGGGCTGGGCTCGGGCCGTCGCCGGATGCAGATTCGATAGCAGCGATCGCTGCGTCGACGTCGCCGGGGTCGACATGGCCGTGGTCGTGGAGGTGGCGCTCGAGAATCTCGGCGCGTTGGGCGGGTGTCAGTTCGCTCACCCTTCCTCCAGGTCGCTCTCGCCGAGGTCGGCGGTGATCGTGTGGTCGGCGGCCGGACCGAACAGCTCGGCGGCAGTGAAGGCGACGGTGTACACCAGCTCCGGTTGGCCATAGGTCCCGGTCGCGGCCGAGTCACCGGGTTTGGGCCATGCGAACGCAACACGCTCGACTCGCCCGACGTGTCGGCGAAGGTATCGCGGCACCCGGGTGTGGCCGTTGGTGACCGGGTTCCGCACCCGCACCCAGTCGCCTCCGTGGAAGCGTCCCGCCCACGTCGGCGTCACCGGAGATGGCCACTGCGTTGGCAGAGGTCGGTCGGCGCTGTCGAGGATCCCCTGCTCGGCAGCGAGATGCTCGATCGCCCACAGCCAGCGCTCGTAGTAACTCGAAGCTAGGTATTCCGCCGGCGGCATCCGCTCGATGGTGTAGCGGAAGCGATCGATCGTGGTGTGCGCCATCACTGTGGCGAGCATCCGCCACACACGCCCTTCCCAACGGGCGTGGAACAGCGGCTCATCGACCTCGACGGGCACCGGTCCGAAGCCGTGCATCCCGCCGAGGTCATGCACACCGTCCACCGCTCGATCATCGCGCAGTGCGAACCCGGAACCTTCACGTCGGCGAGCGACGATGCATCGCGGCATGTCTCGTCTTCAGGTCGGTACGGATCGTGCGCCCTGATCGGCGGCGAATCCCGGGGTACGGGCTGCCAACCTCCTCCGCCGTCTTCAACGTAGCTCAGGGGTGGGGTCTTGCTGCAAGGACCCCGAATGTGCTGTGAATGCTCGCCGTGGCCTGACTCAAGCCGGCACGACATCGGAGGCAACGAGATGGGAACGACGTCGACCCCCGACACCTTCCAGCCCGGCTGCTACGCGCTGGGTCTCCAGGAGCTCGACCGGACGCAGATCGCCGTCGTCGGCGGCAAGGGTGCGCAGCTGGGAGAGCTGTCGCGGATCGCAGGCATCCGCGTGCCGGCTGGCTTCTGCGTGACGACGGACGCGTTCCGGAAGATCATGGCGCACGCACCCTCGATCGACGATCTTCTCGATCGGCTGTCGCGCGTGAACCCGGCCGACCGGGAGTCGATCGGCACACTCAGCGCGGAGATCCGGCGGATCATCGAAGGGCTCGCCATCCCTGACGACCTGGCGGCGGCGATCACCTGCGCGCTCGCCCGGCTCGGCGAGCAAACCGCCTACGCCGTCCGCTCGAGCGCGACGGCGGAGGACTTGCCGACGGTCTCCCTCGCGGGCCAGCACGACACGTACCTGAACATCGTGGCGCCGACGGCGATCCTTCAGCACGTCAACCGGTGCTGGGCCTCGCTGTTCACCGAGCGGGCGGTGACCTACCGCTTGCGCAACGGCGTCGACAACCGGGCGGTCGACATGGCCGTGGTCGTGCAGCAGATGGTCCTTCCGGAGGCTGCCGGCGTCCTGTTCACGGCGGACCCTGTCACGTCCAACCGGAAGGTCGTCTCCGTGGAGGCGAGCTTCGGCCTCGGCGAGGCGCTGGTCTCCGGTCTGGTGAACGCGGACGTCTACACGGTGCGCAACGGCGAGGTCGTCACCAGATCGGTCGCCACCACGCAGCTTGCGATCCACGCTTCGCCGGCGGGCGGGACGCAGGAACAGGCAATCGAGACGGCACGGCAGGAGCAGCCAGCGCTGACGGATGCGCAGGTCGTGCAACTGGCGCAGCTGGGCCGGCGGATCGAAGCGCACTTCGGCTGCCCCCAGGACATCGAATGGTGCCTGGTCGACGACGGTTTCCAGATCGTCCAGAGCCGGCCGATCACCACACTGTTCCCAATCCCGGCGGTCGGCGACCGAGACAACCACGTCTACGTCTCCGATGAAGCCTCTGGGGCGCTCGCTGTTCCAGCTGACCGCCCTTCCGCCGATGCACGAGGCTGGCGGGAGGCTGTTCGTCGACGTCACCCTGCGCCTGGCTTCGCCATCGAGCCGCGCCGGACTCCTGGAGGTGCTGGGGAAGTCCGATCCGCTGATCAGGGACGCACTGCAGAGCATCCTCGATCGCGGCGACTTCATCCCGTCGGTCCCCGACGAGGGTCCCGGCGAGCCCCCGGCTGGCGACGCGCCAGCCCCGATCGAGACCGATCCGGCGATCGTCATCGAGCTGATCGGGCGCAGCCAGGCGTCCATCGCCGACTTGCAACGTGACATCCAAGCGAAGTCCGGATCGGCGCTGCTCGACTTCATCCTGGCGGACATCCAGGAGCTGAAACGGATCTTGTTCGATCCGCGAAGCCATCAGGTGATCATGGCGGGGATGGAGGCCACGTGGTGGCTCAACGAGCAGCTGCAGGCGTGGCTGAGCGAGAAGAACGCGGCCGACACGCTCACGCAGTCCGTTCCCCACAACGTCACGTCGGAGATGGGGCTGGCGCTCCTGGACGTCGCGGACGTCATCCGCCCGCATCCGGAAGTGGTGGCGTTTCTCCACGACGTCGAGGACGAGGGCTTCTTGGACGAGCTGGCGAAGCTTGCTGGCGGGCGAGAAGCTCAAGACGCCATCCGGGCCTACCTCGACAAGTACGGCATGCGCTGCGTCGGCGAGATCGACATCACGAGGCCGCGGTGGAGCGAACGCCCCACCACGCTCGTGCCCGTGATCCTCGGCAACATCAAGAACTTCCGGCCAGGCGCCGGCGAGCGGCGCTTCGAGCAAGGGCGCCAGGAGGCGTGGAAGAAGGAACAGGAGCTGCTGGAGCGCTTGCGGGCCTTGCCGGACGGAGCGCCGAAAGCCGAAGAGGCCAAGCGAATGATCGACCGCGTCCGCACCTTCATCGGGTACCGGGAGTATCCGAAGTACGGCATGGTCAGGCGCTACTTCGTCTACAAGCAGGCGCTGCTCGCAGAGGCCGAGCGCCTTGTGCAGGCCCATGCGCTTCGTGAGCAGGAAGACATCTTCTACCTCACGTTCCAGGAGCTCCGCGACGTCGTGCGCACCAACCACGTGGACGACCGGCTCATCCGCCAGCGCCGGGACGCGTTCAGGTCGTATCAGCCGCTCACGCCGCCCCGGGTGCTCACGTCGGATGGCGAGGTCGTCGCTGGGGAGTACCGACGCGACGACCTGCCGACCGGCGCGCTGGTCGGTCTTCCGGTTTCCGCCGGGACGATCGAAGGGCGGGCGCGCGTCATCCTGGACATGAATGAAGCCAAACTCGAGACCGGTGACATCCTGGTCACGGCCCACACGGACCCCAGCTGGTCGCCCCTGTTCGTGGCGATCGACGGCCTGGTGACCGAGGTCGGGGGCCTGATGACCCATGGCGCAGTGGTTGCCCGCGAATACGGCTTGCCGGCCGTCGTGGGCGTGGAGCATGCCACTCGGCTGATCCGCGATGGGCAGCGGATCCGTGTGAACGGAACGGACGGCTACGTCGAGATCCTCACTGCGACGTGACCGACCGGACGTGCCGCCGTCCGATCCGACCGTGCGCTGGGGTCAGCTGCCGAACTCGGCGCTCGACCGTGGCGCGGTGGGGAGCTGCTCGTCGAGAGACGCCCGGTACTGGATGCACCCTCGGAGAAACTGCGGCCACTCGGGCACGACG
>JBPCJW010000082.1:0-44528 GCA_051004915.1 Ilumatobacteraceae bacterium | reverse complement strand
ATGCGGCGATGGCCCTCGACCCGGCCGAGCTGGAGGTGGAGGTCCTGGAGTTCCTCGCCGAGCGACACATCGCCACGCTGACGACGCAGCGCAGGGACGGATCGCCGCACGTGGTGGCGGTCGGGTTCAGCTACGACGCAGCGGCACGGGTGGTGAGGGTCATCACGTTCGCCGGGAGCCAGAAGGCGATCAACGCCGGCTGCGGGGGGCGTGGCGCCGTCTGCCAGGTCGACGGCGCACGGTGGCTGACCCTGGAGGGCGAAGTGCGGCTGATCACCGACGCCGACGGCGTCGCCGCAGCCGTCGCCGGCTACGCCGCCCGCTACCGCCAGCCGGGCGCCCGCCCCGACCGGGTGGCCATCGAGATCGCCGTCGACAAGGTCCTCGGGCGGGCCTGACCGCGCCGACACCCGCCCCGAACTGGGCGCGCATCGTCTCGCGATGAGCGAACTGCGCCCCATGACCACTGATCGCTCATCGCGTGGTGTCTACGACCGGTGGTCAGTCGAGGACGGCTCGGGCGAGTCGATCATCAGCGTCAGCCCAGCTCCGCTCGCCGGCACGAGCGGTTCGACGCAGGTGGCGAGCAGCGGAGTCTCGACGTAGTACGGCGACTTCCCGGTGCACGCGACGAGAAGAGCACGCCACCGAGGGCGACCAGCCGACGCATCACGCGCCATCATGAGCTGGAGCGCGCGGCGACCACGTGTCGGCGGTGCGGATGGCGACGGCGATGGCGCGGTCGATCGCCTCGGCGGCGACGTCTTGGCGAACGTGCTCGTGCTCGGTCCGCTGGGCGACGATGGCCAGCACGCACCCGGCGGCGAACCCGTACACCGCGCCCATCTTGAGCAGCGTCCCCGCCTCCATCTCGAAGCTCAGCACACCGAGCGCGTGGTACTCCTCGATCATCCCCTGCAGCCGCCGCAGCAGGCGCGGGTTGGCCGACGAGGCAGAGCGTTCCTGCCCTTCGAAAAACGTGTCGGCCGAAGCGATGACGCCGACGTGGCGCTCGACCCCCAAGTCGTCTGCGGCCTGCGCCAGCGAGACGGCCAGGAACGGGTCGGCGACGGCCGGGAACTGGACCGGTGCGATGTCGTCGGCGGCACCCTGGTTCGTCAGCGCACCGGACGGGATGACCACCGACCCGGCATGCACCTCCCCACGGATCGAACCCGACGTGCCGATGCGGATGATCGTGCGCATGCCGAGCTGGACCAGCTCGTTGACCACGATGCTCGCCGACGGCGCGCCCATCCCGCTCGTCGCACACAGCACCGGCGCCCCGCTCGGCAGCCGCGCGTGGAAGGAATCGAGGCCGCGGTTGCGGCCCAGCGGTTCGCCACCACCCAGGCGTTCCATGGCGATCGACTCGGAGCGGCCCGGGTCACCGCTGAGCAGCGCGATCGTCGTCCCTTCCGGCAGATCATCGCGACCGAACCCGACGTGATACTGCGACGCGTTCATCGCGACCAGCCTGGCACCCCGCGGACTGTACGGCCCGATGCCCGCCCGCCCATGGCGACTGCGTACCCTCGAGCCCGATGAGTGCGCGCGTGCCCCTGGTCGACTACCTCGTGCTCGACGGCGAGCCGCACCTGCGGGCCCACGAGTGCACGTCCTGCGCCGCCCGCTACTTCGATCGGCGCAACGCGTGCGCCTCGTGCTTCGGCACGGACTTCCGCGACGTCGACGTCGCCACCGACGGCACGGTGACGACCTTCACGATCGTCGCACTGGCGGCGCCCGGCATCCCGGTGCCGTTCGTGTCGGCTGTCGTCGACTGCGACGGCACGCCGGTGCGCGGGAACATCATCAACGTCGACCCCGACCCCGACCACGTCTCAACCGGCATGAAGGTCCGCCTGGCGACGTACTCGCTGGGCACCGACGACAACGGCGTCGAAGCAGTCGGCTTCGGCTTCGAACCGGCCGCCTGAGACCCCGCCCCATCCCCAAGGAGACACCATGAGCGCAGACGAGGTCTGGATTCTCGGGATCCACATGACCAAGTTCGGCAAGCATCCGGACAAGGACACCGTCGACCTCGGCGCCGAGGCCGTGATGGCCGCCATCGCCGACGCCGGTGTTTCGATGCGCGACATCGGCGTGATCGGCGCCGGCAACCTGATCGGCGGCGGCGGCTTCGGCCAGCAGCTGCAGAAGCAGATCGGCCAGACGGGCATCCCCGTCTACAACGTCGCCAACGCCTGCGCCACGGGCGCCACCGCGCTGCGCACGGCGATCATGGCCGTCAAGGCCGGAGAGGTGGACATGGGCCTCGCCGTCGGCGTCGAGAAGCTCGCCGGCGCCGGCCTCCTCGGCGGTGGTGGGCAGGCCAAGAAGGACGGCAACGAGTGGGAGCCGAAGGGCCGCTACGGCGCGGTGGCCCCGGTCGATGGGCGCATCGGCACCGAGACGATGCCAGGGGTGTTCGCCCAGATCGGCCAGGAGTACGGGCATCGCTACGGCGGCGCGAGCTTCGAGCTGTTCGCCAAGATCAGCGAGAAGAACCACGCCCACTCCACGCTCAACCCGCGGGCCGCCTACCAGAAGCGGTTCACGCTGGAGGAGATCATGAACGACGTCATGATCGCCTACCCCAACACCCGCCCGATGTGCTCGGCCAACTGCGACGGCGCGGCGGCCGCCGTCGTCGTCAGCGGCGAGAAGTTGAAGACGCTTTCCGGCGAGCAGCAGCGGCGCGCCGTCAAGGTCTCGGCGTCCGTGCTGACGACCGACCCGTGGGAGGAGGCCTGCCAGATCCTCCCCAACGTCAACACGCTGACCCGCAACGCCGCCACCAAGGCCTATGAGCAGGCCGGCGTCGGGCCGGACGACCTCGACCTTGTCGAGCTGCACGACTGCTTCGCCACGGCCGAGCTCGTCCACTACGACAACCTGCAGCTGTGCGAGGAGGGCGGCGCCGCCGACTACTTCGCGTCCGGCGCCACGTGGCGTGACGGCAAGACACCGGTCAACGTGTCGGGCGGGCTGGAGTCGAAGGGCCACCCGATCTCGGCGACCGGCATCGCCAACATCTGGGAGGTCTGCCACCACCTGCGCGGCGAGGCGGGCGACCGCCAGATCGAGGGCGCCAAGGTCGGTCTGGCCCACGTCATCGGCCTCGGCTCGGCCTGCGGCGTGCACATCCTCGAGAAGTCAGCCGCGTAAGTGGCTCGGTAAGTGGCTCGCTCCGCTCGCCGGGCCGGGCAAGGCCGGCATGACGGTGCACGCGGGCTGCGGTCGGGGGCCAAAGCGCGCACCTGGTTCGCTCCGCTCGCTGGGCCGGGCAAGGCAGGCCTGACCGTGCACATGCGCTGCGGTCGGGGGCCGAGGCGCGCACGTCATGACCCGAACGGCACTCGTTGGATGGACCTCCAGCCGGTCGCGTCGTCCAGCTCGATGACGTCGATCGTCGAGAGCACGACCGACCAGTCCATGCGCTGGTCGCACAGCGCATCCCATGCCGGCTCGGCCTTGGCCGGGTCGACGGTGCGGCCGTGGACCAACGTCACGTGGGGACGGAACGGCACCCGCGCCCATGCCGGCGCCTCCAGGTCCGCCAGCCCGGCCTGCAGCGAGCCGACCCGACCGGTGTCGTCGTCGACGCCGAGGTAGACGCCGTAGCTGGCAGTTCCCGCCCAGCAGGCCGTCGACGTCAGCGTGACGGCGATCGGCTCGGTGACCGCTGCCAGCTCCTCGACGCGCTGCACCGCGGCGTCGTGATCCACGACCTCGTGGATCAACGTCACGTGGGCGTCGATGCGCGCCGCCATCACCGGGTCCCAGCGCTGCCGGACCTCTTCGATCCGCTCGGCGACCGGCCCACGCACGAACAGCACGACCGCCCGGCGGTGTCCCAACTTAGAACTTGGCGTGCTCTGCGCCGACGATGAAGACCGCCAGGCGGGCGGTGGCGTCGCCGTGGTTGCGCCACGCGTGGCGAGTGCCGTTCTGGACGACGGTGTCGCCGGCCCGCAGGTGCACCTCGACGCCGTCGTCCAGCTCGAGCCAGACCTCGCCCTCCAGCACGACCTCGAAGTCGATCGTCGACGTGGTGTGCATGCCCGGTGCGTCGGGTTCCATGTGCCCAGCCAGACCGGGCAGGTGCGCCTCGAACTCGACCAGCGCGCGCTCGATGTCGTCCGGCGGCTGGGGGCCGCCCGGCTCGCGGTTGCGCGGCGGGACGGCGAACATCCCGAAGCGGAAGCCGCCGACGAGCGGAAAGTACTGGCCCTGATCCGGCTCGGCTCCGTGGTCAGGGAAGGAGGGCGGTTCGTCGCCACCCCACAGGCGATGGAACTCGGAACCGGGGGTCAACGCCGGTCGAAGGCCGTCGACCTCCATGTCGCTGGCGACGACGGCCTTGCCGTCGGCATCATGGCCGGTGACGACCCGTCGCACGCGCATGGCGCGGACGGTAGCCGTCAGCGAACGGTGGCCAGCACGCCGGCAACGATCGTGGCGACCACGCGCAGGGCGGGATCGAGCACGGTCACGTCGCCGCGCAGGCCGGGCGCCAGCCGGCCACGGTCGGTCAGCCCGAGCAGGTCGGCCGGCGTCGAGGTCACCGTCGTGACGGCGTCCACGATCGAGCAGCCGGTGAACGCGACGAGGTTGCGCACCGCCTGGTCGAGCGCAAGATCGCTGCCGGCGAGCACGCCCTCCGCCGTTCGAACGCCCGTGCCGGCCGGCAACACCCCGAGCGCGTCGACAGCGTCGCTGACGAGGTTCAGCCGCCGCCGGCCGAGGGCTCGCCATGCCATGCGCACGGCGACCGGGTCGACGTGGATGCCGTCGCAGATCAGCCCGGCGACGACGCGCTCGTCAGCGAGCACGGCGCCCACCGGGCCTGGGTCGCGGTGGCCGAACGACCGCATGCCGTTGAACAGGTGCGTGGCGTACGTGGCACCTGCGGCCAGGCCGGCGGCGAACTGGGTGGCGCTGGCATCGGTGTGACCGAGCGACACGACGACGCCGCGGTCAACGAGCGCGGCGATCACGTCGAGCGCGCCCGACACCTCCGGCGCCAGCGTGACCAGCACCACACCGGCTCCCGCCGACCAGCCCGCGACCAGTTCCAGCGACGGCGCGACGAGCAGTGCCTCCGGGTGCGCGCCGCGCCGGACCGGCGCAAGCATCGGTCCCTCCAGGTGCAGCCCGATCGGTGAAGCGGTACCAGGCCGATCGCCGGCCCTGCCACGCCACGCGTCGAGCGCCGCCTCCCGGGTCGCCGGCGGGCAGGTGATCACGGTCGGCACGAACGACGTGACGCCGTAGCGCGGGAGGATGCCGGCGAGCTCGTCGATGCGCTGCGGCTCGGTGGTCAGGTCGATGCCGTGGCCGCCGTTGATCTGCACGTCGATGAACCCGGGCGCGATCCACCCGCCGCCGGCGTCGATCACCATCCCCTCGCCGACCGCCAGCGGCCCGGCACCAACCGCCACGATCCGCCCGGCCTCGATGACGACGTGACCGTCCGCCAGCTTGCCAGCAGTCAGACCGCGGGCGGGGGCGAGCACCGTGCCGTTGACGACGGCGAGCCGGGCGACCACCACCCTGTTGTACCTCTCTCGCCCGTCTCTCGCCTCTCTCGCCCTCGCCTGCGATTGCCGGCGGCCGTTCCGCTCGCGGCGCTCGGACCAGGAGAAGGGCCCGCAGAGCACCGCCCTCTTTGACCACGCCCGCCGGTGACGACCGTGTCCACGGCGTGCCCGCCTCGTGCGACGAGCGCGAGCATCGGGCGTGTTCGATGTGCGGATGACGGATGAGGCCGATGCGGTGGGAGTCGCGGAGCTCCGGGACGCGGTGATCGCGTTCAACGTCGCAGCCACCGGCTTGTCAACACGCACACGTTCCAAGCTCCCGGCTTGTACGCCGCGCTCGGCTACTCACCGATCGGTCGGGCCGAGGACACGCCGGCCGGTCATGGCGAGGTGTTCTTCGAGAAGCGCCTCGTCGAGCGGCCCGTTGAGCCGGCAGGTCGCCCGGTCAGTCCGAATCCTCTCACCGCAGCCCCGGCTGACGGCTCCGACCACCCCACCGCGATCGGCATCGTCACCGGCATCACCTCAGCCCGTCGCTGCGACACCAGCCGAGGTCCTCCGAGACCGCACGCACCACGTCCTGCAGCGCCGGTCAGGGCACGCTGAGCACGTCGACTTGGCATCGGACGCCAAGGACCGCGACGAGTCGCCCCTGACGCGAGCTCGTGCGACCTGTCCATCGACGGCGTCGTCCCCAACGACGTTGGCGAGGACCGAGGCATCGATCACGATCACGAGGCATCCCGTTCAGCGCGGAGGTCGGCGACCGGCGAGATCCGACCAGCGGCGGTGCATTCCGCCGCTGCAGGAGGGAGTGGGTGTCGTCGATGCGCGCACGCCATTCGTCTGTCAGGGTGGCGGTGTGGCTGAGCAGCAGCTCGATGGCGGGATCGCGAACGCAGGCCTGGTGGTCCGCGTCGGTCAGCATGTCCTTCGCCCCTCGAACCAGCACTCGGGTTCGATCCACGCCTTCCTACGGGCGGTGCGACACGCCGGATTCGAGGGCGCCTCGTCACCAGTCGGCATCGACGAGGACGGACGCGAGCGCCTCGTGTTCATCGACGGCGAGGTCCCCGTGGCGCCCTATCCGGACTGGAGCCAATCCGACACCGCGCTGGCGTCCATCGCCAGGCTGCTGCGCGGTCTGCACGACGCCGCCCGGGGGTTCGACCCTCAGGGTCTCAGCTGGGACGACGGTCTGGCTGACCCTGCCGGCGGGACGCTCGTGTGCCACAACGACGTGTGCCCTGAGAACGTCGTCTTCCGTGTCGGCATCGCCGTTGCGCTGATCGACTTCGAGTTCGCTGCCCCTGGCCGCTCCGTCTACGACCTCGCCCACCTCGCCCGCCTCTGTGTACCGATCGAGGACGGATTTGACCAGGCCCGGCTCGGCTGGCGGCCGCCGACCGGCCGGCACGGCTACGACTCGTCGCCGACGCCTACGGACTGGACGGGGACGGTCGGGCAGAGCTGCTCACCGCCATGAACGATGCCATCGCCCGCATCGAAGCAGCCGTCAGGCGCAGCGTCGACGCCGGTGACCCGAACTCCGTCGCGATGTGGAACCGGACCGGTGGCAGCGAGCGCTACGACCGCCGGCGCCGCTGGTGGACCGACCACCACGACCAGTTCGCCGCCACCCTCCTCTGACCAGGCCCTTGGCCTACACGCACGCGCATCGTGCGCATCGGTGGAGGACCCTCGAATCACGACCGAGCCGCTCCTTTGGCGGTTCGCGCACGGCGCGTGGGCGCACGGCCGTTGGCAGTTCCGCGCTGCTCGTCAGCGCAGGCTGGTGAGTCCGCCGTCGACGATGAGGGTCTGTCCCGTGACGTACGCGGATTCGTCCGACAACAGGAACAGGACGGCGTAGGCGGTCTCCCATCCGGTCCCCTCCCGACCCAATGGCACGGGCGTGCGAGCACGGGAGGGCCGGCCGCGTGATGCGGCCCGCCCGAGCGGCGTGTCCATCAGGCCGGGTGCGACGATGTTGGCGCGGACGCCGAGGCGCTCGCCCTCGAGCGCGACGTGGCGCATCAGCCCGCCAAGGGCCGCCTTGGAGGCGTCGTATGCCGGGATGCGGCTGCCGGGCTTGACGCCGGCCACCGAGGAGATGAACACGATCGAAGCGCCCGCCGCGAGTATCGGGAGGGCGGCGCGGGCGGTGAGCATCGCGCCCCGCAGGTTGACCGTGAGAACGGCGTCCCAGGCCTCCGGTGTGGCGTCGGAGAGCCCGAGCCCGGAAGCGATGCCGACGTTGTAGACGACGCCGTCGAGACCGTCGAGCGCCGTGGCCGCGTCGGCCACCATGGCGTCGATGAGCGCGGGGTCGGCGACGTCGGCGACGAGCGCCGAGGCCTCGCCAGCGAAGTCGGCGATGGACCGCACCGTCTCGGCAACGCTGTCGTCGTTGCGGTCGGCGGCCACGACGCGGGCACCCTCTCGCGCGCACAGCAGCGCTGTCGCCCGCCCATTGCCGATTGGCGGGTCCTTGACGCCGTGATCGCTCTGTCCTGCGCCGACGACCAGGATGCGCCGGCCGAGCAGCCGGCCACGCCCCGGCGCCTCGCCACGCGACTCGGCCGGGAGTGCCCTCACCGCGCCTCCTCGATCTCGATACCGAACGTCTCGAGGTGTTGAGAGACCGTCATGGAGAAGCCGATCATGATCGTCAGTTCCTGAAGCTGTTGCGGCGACGACTCCGGCTCGTCGAAGGCGGGATCATCGGCACCGCGCAGCAGTCCGTCGCCTCCGGCCAGCAGGCGGAAGTTGTTGAGCGGCGGCAGCTTGCTGAGCGTCGCCTGGGCATCTGGGGAGAGTGTCTGCGGGTCGGGGTACGGGACGCGGGCCATCGCCCGGCATTGTTGCCGACGGCTTCGTCGGAACCACGCCCTCATCGACTGCGACGAACCGCAACACTGATCGAAACGCTGGCACCAGACGCAGACCACCCGTCCCCACGCGCACGCGCCAAGCCGCATTGGGGCTGGGGTTAACCTTGCTTCCTTGACGACGCTGACGGAACCGACGTTCACGTCCATCCCCGACGTCGACCTGGCTCGCTGGTCCGGGACGACCAACGACCGCCGCGGCCTCGCTCGCGACGTGCGCCTGATCTGCCACGAGGTCGGGTTCTTCCACGTCGTCGGCCACGGTGTGCCGGCGCAGTTCCGCGACGATTGGTTGGCCGCGCTACAGGCGTTCTTCGCCCTGCCGGACGACGTCAAGGCGCGCATCGACAAGATCAACTCTCGGCACTTCCGCGGCTGGGAACGGGTCGGAGCGGAGCTGACCGACAACCGCGTCGACCATCGCGAGCAGCTCGACGTGGCCAGCGAACACCCGCCGTACCCGCCCGACGTCGAGCCGGCCTACCTGCGCCTGAACGGCCCGAACCAGTGGCTCCCCGAGGCGGCCCTTCCCGGGTTCCGAGCCATCGTCGGCGAGTTCCTCACCCGCATGGGCGAGGTCGCCGAACGCCTCGGCGAGATCCTGTCGGTCGGGCTCGGCCTTGCCCCGGACCACTTGCGCAACGTGTTCGGCGAGCGTCCGATGTCGCTGGCCAAGCTGATCAGCTACCCGCCTTCGCCGGCTGGCGAGGCGGGCGTCAACGCGCACCACGACGCCGGGTTCCTCACCGTGCTCCTCCAGCACGGCGTCGCCGGGCTGCAGGCGCAGGCCCCCGACGGCAACTGGATCGACGTCGAGCCACGCGACGACGCGTTCGTCGTCAACCTCGGCGAGATGCTCCAGGCGATGACCGGCAACTACCTCGTCGCAACGACGCATCGTGTGATCACCCAGGAGCCACGGTTCTCCTCGGCCTATTTCCACGGGCCCGATCTGCGCACGCCGCTGGCGCCGTTGCCGCTGTCGCCCGAGCTGGAGGCGGCGGTGGCGGCCAGTCCCCGCCACGCGGGTGCGGGGTTCATGGCCAAGCGCGACGAGCTGGTCGCCGGTCAGCGGGGCACGGCCAGCCGGTCGGCCGACGTGTACGGCCAACAGCTGTGGAACTACTACCTGCGCAGCTACCCGCACAACGTTGCCCGGCACTACCCCGCTTCAGTCGAGGAGTGAACGAGCGGAGCGAGCGAACCATCGACACGGCTCTTCTGCTTCATGGGTGCCGCGCTCTGTCGCGAGTGGCGAGCTCGTCAGCCCCGTCGACGGTGCACCCATGAACGGAGCGGAGTTCCTACTGCGGTCGATCGCCGCCGACGGCACCGACCACGTGTTCATGGTGCCGGGCGGTCTCGTCGATCCCTTCTCCACCGCACTGGCGAACGTCCCGGCCGTCACGCCGATCGTCGCCGCCCAGGAGGGTGGGGCGGCGTATGCCGCCGACGGCTACGCCAGGGCGTCAGGGAAGTTCGGCGCCTGCCTCGTGATTGGCGGCCCTGGTCTCACGAACACCGTGACGGCGATGTCGGCGGCGCTGACCGACAGGGTGCCATTGCTGCTCGTCAGCGGCGAGGTGGCGACGTTCGTCGAAGGGCTCGGCTTCTTCCAGGACGCCAGCGCCGGCACGTTCGACGACACCGCCGTGCTCCGCCCGGTGACGGCCGAGTCGTTCAGCATCCCCGACGTGCGCCTACTGCACCACTCGTACGCCGGAGCGATCCGCAGGATGTTCGACGGCGGGCGAGCACCCGTCCACCTCTCGCTCCCCAAGGACGTCCAGACGGGCGACGTCGATGTCGAGCCGGTGGCGATCGCCGCCGACCTGCGAGCTGGACGGCCACTCGACGACGCTGCGGCTCGGGACGCGTTCGCTGCCGTGGCCGGTGACCGGCCGGAACGCATCGTCGTCCTGGCCGGTTGGGGCGTCGACGATGAGGCCGACGGCGCGCTGCTGGTCGAGCTGGCCGAGCGGTTCCACCTGCCGGTCGCCACGACGCAGCTCGCCAAGGGCACCTTCCCGGAGGACCACGCCCTGTCGCTCGGTGTCTTCGGCTACGCCGGCGGGAACCGGGCGACCACGGCCATCCTCGACGCCGCCCCGGACCTTGTCATCGCCCTCGGCTCGGCGTTCAACCAGCGCCAGTCGATGCACTGGACGGATCAGCTGGCCCCGCGCTGCGGGATGATCGCCGTGGACACGAGTGCCGTGCCGGTGACCGTCGCGCCGCACGGCCTGCGGTTCGTCCACGGCCACCCAGGGGCCCTCCTGCGCTGGCTGGCCGAGGACGACACTGCACGCAACGTGCTCGACGTCGGCGTCGAAGGGCGACGGTCGTGGCTGACACCGATCCAGCAGCAGCCACACTACGTCGACCTCGAGAACACGACGAGCGACCAGGTGCCGATCCATCCCGCCCGGTTGGTGACCGAAGCGCGCCGGGTGCTGCGGCGCGACACCATCGCCGTGTGCGACAGCGGCGCCCACCGCGCCTTCGCGGTGCACTACTGGGACAGCTACGGCCCGCGTGAGTACCTCACCGCTGCGACGCTCGGCCCGATGGGGTGGGCGCTCGGCGCGGCGAGCGGCGTGGCGGTCGCCAAGCCCGGCCGTCCCGTCGCCGTGTTCACCGGCGACGGTTGCATGCAGATGCACGGTCTGGAGGTGCAGACGGCTGCCCGTTACGGGCTGCGCGTGATCTACCTCGTCAGCAACAACCAGGCGCTCGGCAACGTGTGGCTGCGAGCCCATCAGCTCGGGCCGCTGCCCGCCGAGCTGACCACCGTGCCCGACCACGACTGGGCGGCCTTCGCCAGATCGCTCGGATGCCCGGGCGAGACCGTGCGCACCCCGGACGAGCTGGCCCCGGCGCTGGAGCGGGCGGCGGCGGCCGGCAGCGGTCCGTACCTGCTCGACGTCAAGACCGAGCGGGACGCGCCGACACCGGTCGAGCCGTATGCCCACGCCGCGGCATCGTGGTCGTACCACGAATGACGACGGCTGAGGAGGAGACCGAATGGCCCGTCTGAGCGACCCGGTGCCCGCGCTGACGGGTGACGACCGCCGCACGTACGAGCGGATGCGCGCCCGCCGCGAGCGCCACGGCGTCGGGCTGTACGGCCCGTATGTGCCGCTGCTCCACCACCCGCAGCTCGCCGACCGCATCGAGCGGCTCGGCGGTTACCTCAAGTTCGACGGCATCCTGCCGCGCGACCGTTACCAGTTCGTCGTGCTCGCCTTCGCCCACGAGGTGGGCGCCGACTTCGAGCGGCGCGACCACGTGCGCCATGCCGTGCACGCCGGCGTGCCGCAGGACGTCATCGATGCCATCGGCGCGGCAGTGCGATCCCCGCGCCATACACCGACCTCGCCGCCGCCGTCCGCTCGACGCTCGCCTACCGCGACCTGCCTCAGGACGTGCAGGATCGCATCGTCGCCGACGTCGGAACGAAGGGCCTCGTGGAGGTGATCACGCTGTGCGGCCTCTACGCCCTGATCGCGATGGTCAGCGCAGCGTTCGACGTCCCGGTCACCGAGGCGGGCGTGCACTGACCTCAGGCCGGGCGCGGCGGTCTGACCAGCTGCCAGATCAGACGGATCGCGACGGCGGCGAGCAGCGTGGCGAAGAGCCCATTGGAGAGGTCGTCGCTGATGCGGTCGGCGAGGATGCCACCGATCGCCGCCGTCACGATGCCGGCCACGCCGACGACGGTGGCGGCGTGCAGATCGGTGTTGCCGCTCTGGCGGTTGCGCAGCGTCCCGATGATCGCGGTCGGGATGATCACCGCCGCCGACGTCCCCTTCGCCAGCACGGGGGTGATGCCGATCAGCAGGATCATCGCCGGCACGAGCACGATGCCGCCGCCGACGCCGAGCAGCCCGGCGAGGATCCCCGCACCGAAGCCGATGCCGACCAACGCGAGGGCGAGCCCCAGCGCGACCGCCGAACGTCCGCCGGCGTCGACCTCGAAGTACAGGCGGATGGCCGAGACCACGAGCAGGGCGATGAAGAGCACGGCGATCGTTCGCGCCGGCAAGACGGTGAGCAGCTTCGTGCCGAGCACGGCGCCGAGCACGGCGCCGATCGACAGCCACAGCGCAGCGGGCCAATCGATGTTGCCGTGCGCGACGTACGTCACCAGCGACGCCACCGAGATCGGAAGCACGGCCGCCAGTGACGTGCCGGTGGCCAGCTTCTGCGCCATGCCGGCAACGATCACGAGGCCGGGCACGATGAGGATGCCGCCGCCGACGCCGAACAGTCCCGCCATGAAACCGGCCAGCACGCCGACCACGACGATTGGCCCGATGCCATGCGGCTCCGCGCCGGCGCGCGTCACCGCAGGCGTGGCTCCCTGCTCCATCCGTGCACCCTTGCACCCCGGAGCCACGGCGTTGCGCCCCTCGGCTCCTGGCATCATCATGGTAGGTTGACCACCATGCGATCTACCATCGATTCTGCCGGGCGAGTCGTCGTCCCGAAGCCGCTGCGCGATCAGCTGCGACTCGAAGCGGGTACGGCGCTCGACATCCGGGTACGCGATGGCGTGCTGGAGATCGAGCCGGCCGTCGTCCCGATGCGTCTCGTTCGACGCGGCAAGGGGCTCGTCGCGACCACGGATCAGCCACTCCCGCCGATCGGCGCAGAGGACGTGCGCGCGGTGATCGAAGCGCTGCGCCGTTGATCGCCGTCGACAGCTCCGTGGCAATCGCCGCGTTCGGCGATTGGCACCGGCTCAACGCAACTGCCCGCCGGGTCCTGGACGCCGGCGCAGTGCTCCCCGCGCACGCCCTGCTGGAGACCTATTCGGTCCTGACCGGCTTCCCTCCTCCCCATCGCGGTGCGCCCCAGATCGTGGCCGCTTGGATCGGCGACCGATTCTCGACCGTGCTCCCCTCACCGGATCCCGACGCGCTGCGTTCGCTGGTTGCGGACCTTTCGGCCGCCGGCCGCAGCGGGGGTTCCACCTACGATGCGCTGATCGCCCTCACCGCCCGGGTGGCGGGTGCGTCGTTGGTCACGGCTGACCATCGAGCACAACGCACCTACGAGCTCGTCGGGGTCGACGTACGTCTGCTGGCGTGATGTGCATCGGAGTTGACCCGGCGAACCCGCGCACCATGGAGATGGCTGGTCGGTGGCGGGCCGCGGTCGCCGCCTGGGACGGCTTCGGGTTCCCCTCTGCGGCGGCGGTCGCTCGATCGGACGCCGACGATGACGACGCGCTGCTTCGCGCCGTTGCCGCGCTGTGACGGCTCGGCGCGCAACCGGTGCTCGCCATGGTCGAGAATCGACTGCGTCGTGAAGGCGTCACACCATCGAGACGGGCGGGTCGGAAGGGTCAGCTGCGAACGGCGGTCTCGACTGCCAGGGTCTTTCCAGGCGTGAGCGCGACGTGCTCGAGCTGGTGGCCACCGGCTGCTCGAACCGCGCCATCGCCCTGCGCCTGTTCATCAGCCCCACACCGCCGCCAACCACCTGCGCGCCATCCTGCGCAAGACCGGCACCGCCAACCGCAACCAAAGCCGCTTCCGTCTTCCATGCCAATGCGCTGCGGTGAGAGATCGGTGCGCCATGCGCGCTCACCGCGTCAGGTCGAGCGGAACTCGAGGCCGTCGAAGTCGCCTGACGAACGCCACTGGTCGATGTACTCGAAGTAGGCGACGGGGCCGTCCGGGTAGCCCAAGCTGTTGAGCAAGCCGCGCCGGCCGGCCGACCTTCCCTCGTTGTTGTAGTAGCCGGGCGTGCAGTCGGGTTGGTCGCCGAAGCGCCGGCCCCCAGCGACAAGGCGGTCGACCCACGCCTGCTCGGCCTCCTCGGTGACCTCGACCTCGTCGGCGCCGATCTTCACGGCGTGGGCGACTATGGCGGCGATCGTCGCGCCCGCCTCCGTCAGGTTGTGCGGCACGTTGGAGATCAGGTTGGCGCCCTGGGTCGGTCCGACCACGAACAGGTTGGGGAAGCCGTGGACGTGGATGCCGTGCAGGCTGAGCATGCCGTCCGCCCAGTGCTCGGAGAGCTTGTGCCCGTCGCGGCCGATGACGTCGTAGCCCGCCCGGCGGGTGTAGCCCGTGCCGACTTCGAAGCCGGACGCGTAGATCACGCAGTCGAGCTCGTAGTGCGTTCCGGCGACGACGACCCCGGTCTCGTCGATCCGTTCGACGCCCCGCCCATCGGTGTCGATGAGGTGGACGCTCGGCGTGTTGTACGCCTCGAGGTACTCGTCGTGGAAGCACGGCCGCTTGCACAGCTGGCGATACCAGGCCTTGAGCGCCGCAGCGGTGTCCGGGTCGCGCACCACCGCGTCGGTGCGGGCGCGGATCTCGGTCATCTTCTCGTCGTCGCTCTCGTGGTAGGCGCGCAGCAGCGACTCGGGGCTGAAGTCGGGTTCAGGCGCGGCCATCACCCGATCGCGGATCCGCTTGGCGATGTCGGTCCAGCCGTCCTTGACGAGGTCGTCGTCGGCGAAGCCGCCGGTCTGCAGGACCGTGAAGTTCGTCAACCACTCCTGCTGCCAACCCGGCTCGAGCGTGGCGAACCAGTCGGGATCGACCGGGTGGTTGTTGCGAACGTCGATCGACGACGGCGTGCGCTGGAAGACATACAGCTCGCCGCAGGCGCGGGCGAGGTGCGGGATGCACTGCACCGACGTCGCTCCGGTGCCGATGATGCCGACCCGCTTGTCGGCGAGCTGATCCATCGGCGCGCCCTCGGCGCTGCCGCCGGTGTAGTCGTAGTCCCACCGGCTGGTGTGAAAGCTGTGGCCGGCGTACGTCGCGAGGCCGGGGATGCCCGGCAGCTTCGGCCGGTGCAGCGGGCCGGTGCCCATCGAGACGAACCGGGCGCGCATCTCGTCACCGCGGTTGGTGCGGATGATCCATCGTGACGAGTCGTCGTCCCACTCCAGCCCGGTGACCTCGGTCGACAGGCAGGCGTTGTCGTACAGACCGAAGGTGGTGGCGATGTTGCGGCAGTGGTCGAGGATCTCCGGCGCGTGGGTGTACTTCTCGGTCGGCATGTGCCCGGTCTCCTCGAGCAGCGGGAGGTACACGAAGGCCGCCGTGTCGCACTGTGCGCCCGGGTAGCGGTTCCAGTACCACGTGCCGCCGATGTCGCCGCCCTTCTCGATGATCCGCACGTCGTCGATGCCGGCCTGCTTGAGCTTGGCCGCGGTGACGAGGCCGGCGAAACCGCCGCCGATCAAGGCCACGGTGACCTCGTCGGTGTGTGGCGGCCGCTCGACCCGCTCGACGTACGGGTCGTCGACATAGTGGGAGAACTGACCGACGACCTCGACGTACTGCTCGTTGCCTTCGTCGCGCAGCCGTTTGTCGCGCTCGGCGAGGTACTTGGCGCGCAGCGCCTCGCGGTCGATCGCGTCCCCCACCGTGGTCATGTCGCCGAGCTCCCGTGCACACCTGCACGCTAGTGATGTCTGCCATGGCGGTACCTTCGACGGAGTGGTGGTTCGGCCGTTCCGGTTCGCGATCCAGGCGCTGGCGCTGGCCGATCGGATGGATGTGGTCAAGGCGGCGCGGCAGGCCGAGGAGCTCGGTTACGTCCAGCTGTTCTCCTACGACCACATCGGCGCTGGCGATCCCTTCGTGCCGCTGGTGATCGCCGCCGGCGCCGCACCAACGCTCGGCGTCGGTCCACTGGTGCTCAACAACGAGCTGCACCACCCCGCACTGCTGGCCCGCACTGCGGCGACCGTCGACCGACTGACGGACGGCCGGCTCGTGCTCGGCCTTGGAACCGGCTACCTGCAGTCCGAGCACGACGCCATCGGGTCGCCGATCCGCCCACCCGGGCCGAGGGTGCGCCGCTTCGCCGAGTCGATCCAGGTGCTGCGTGCCCTCCTCGACACAGGCGCGGCGAGCTACGACGGCGAGTTCCACCAGCTCGCACTCGTCGACCTCGGTGTGCGACCGACGCAGGAGCACGTGCCGTTCCTGATCGGTGGGCACGGCCGGCAGGTGGTGACGATCGCCGGGCGCCACGCCGACGTCTTCCAATTCACGGGGCTGACCCACGGCGAGGACGGCGCGCCCGCGCCGGGCGGTTTCGCCATCGCCGCCGTCGAGCAGCGGGCGCACTGGTTGGCCGACGCAGCCGGTGACCGCATCGACGACATCGAGCGCTCCGCCCTCGTGCAGGTGACGCACATCGGCTCGGGGGCCGACGCCAGGGCCGACGAGCTGGCGGCGCGCTACGGCGTCGACCGTTCGCTGATCGACGACACACCGTTCGTCCTCGTCGGCTCCATCGAGCAGGTCGTCGACAAGCTCGAACGACTGCGTCGGGACCTCGGGGTCAGCCACCTCGTCGTGCGCGACCCGGTCGGGTTCGCGCCCGTCGTCGCCGCCATCGCCGGGCGCTGAACGGCCCACCGGCATGCTCCTCGGCGTGCGCCTCGGACGGCTGACGGCGCGCCAGGTCAACCTGTTGCTAGAGCTGTTCATCGTGGTGGCCATCCTCAGCGGGTTGATGTCGTGGGCGGTCGGCGATCGCTGGACTCGCTGCATCGTCGTCGGCCACGCCGTGATCGGGTTCTCGCTGCTGCTCCTCGTGCCCGCCAAGATGCGCGGCTCGGTGGCCACCGGGTTCCGGCGACGCCGCTCGACGCGCTGGGTGTCGGCGCTGCTCGGTGCACTCGTGCTCGCCGCCGCCATTCTCGGTGTGCTGCACGCCACCGGCCTGTGGTTCGGCAGAGGGCCTTGGACGGCGCTGTGGACGCACTCGCTGGTCGGCATCGCGCTGATCCCGCTGTTCGTGTGGCACCTCGTCACCCGCCCGGTGGGGCCGCACGCGGCCGACCTCGACCGGCGGGCCGTGCTGCGCACCGGCGCCGTCGCCGGCGCAGCGGCCGCCGTGTGGGTCGCCCAGGAAGGACTGGCTTCCTGGGCGGGATTGGCCGGGGGCGAGCGCCGGGCGACCGGCTCGCACGAGGTCGCCTCGCACGATCCGGGAAGCCTGCCGACGGTGATCTGGTTCAACGACTCGCAACCGGACGAGCTCGACGAGGCGACGTGGCCGCTGGAGATCGGCGGGCAGTTCGTCTCGATCGAATCGCTGCGGGGCCGATCCCGACCCGTCGTCGCCACCCTCGACTGCACCGGTGGCTGGTGGAGCGAGCAGGCGTGGGATGCCATCGCTCTCGCCGAGCTGCTCCCCGACGCAAGCGGGCGCAGCGTCCGGGTCACTTCGCGCACCGGCTACGACCGCTACTTCGAGATCGACGAACTGAATCGGCTGCACCTCGCCGTTGGCTACGGCGGGCACCCCCTGCGCGCCGGGCACGGGGCACCTGTGCGGCTGATCGTGCCCGGTCGCCGAGGGCCGTGGTGGGTCAAGTGGGTGACGAGCGTCGAGCCGAGCGATCGACCATCATGGCTGCAGTCACCGCTGCCACTGACGTGACGCCGACCCCGGCCGCGTTCAGCGGCGCTGTTTGACGCCGACCGAGTAGACGCCGGTGGCGGCCGGGTCCTTGTGGCGCACGGACAACCAGTACGAGCCGGGCTGCAGCTTGCGCACGATGCGAGCGTTGAGGCCTCGCCCACGGTCGTCGTCCCACGAGAGGATCGCCCCCCGATCGTCGGGACCGTGCAGCGTCAGCACCGAATCGCCAGGCCCGTCGGTGGTCATGATGTGCGTGCCGGCGGCGGCGACCTCGAAGCTGTACGTGTCGACCTCCCCCGCCGTCGCCAGGTCGGCCTGCACCCGATCGCCCCCGACACCGAGCTCGATCGTGCCCTGCGACCCGAGCGGATACTGCCGCTGCATGAACTCGAGGTCTGTCGATGACAGCGCGGTGTTCCACGGGATCGCGTAGCTGCCGATGGTCAACGAGTCGGGGATGGCGTACTGCATGATCGACGTCGGGTCGAACGTCGTGTGGTTCGTCGAGTCCTCGGCGTAGACGTCGAAGATGTTGTCGTCGACGTCGCCCTGGCTCCAACCCTGCTGGGCGTAGTACGCATACACCTTCGGCTTGTCCCACGGGATCTTTCCGGACGCCGCAGGGTTCTGGTGCTCGTGGATCATCCCGAGCGCGTGGCCGAACTCGTGGCGCACCACCCGCTGGTACTCACGGTTCGACGTGGTCGGTTCGAGCCACCCGTAGTTCATCGTCGCCTGGCTCGACCCCACCGTCAGCGCGTCTGTGCCGACCGTCGACCACGAGAACCCCTGCTCGGCGAAGCTGACGCGGATCTCCGACGCACCGCTGGTGGCGAACTGCAGGCTGAGGTTGACCACCGACTCCCACTCCTTGGCGATCGCCTCCACCTTCGTCTTGACGTCGGCCAGCCCGTCGATGAACTTGACCCGCAACCGCCGGCCGTTGTCCCACAGCTTCATCTTCTCCACCGCTGCTGCGACGCCGCGTGACGTGCCGTCCGGCAGCGTGATCGAGCCGGCAGCACCGATCGGCATGATGCGGACGTTGTCGACGCGCTCGTTCGTCGCCGCCTGGTCGCTGGCCGTTCGAGGCTGGGTCGAGGCGCCCAACCCAGGGACGTGCGGCGAGCAGATCTTGTAGGTCCGTGGCATTGCGTGCTCCTGTTCTGTTAGCCGAGGACCCGGAGTGACCGGACGGCGACGGATGGACTGGTCAGGGCGAGCTCCTCGAGCGTCGCCGGGGCGAGCGCGATGGGGCCGCCGGCGCGTACGACGGCGACGAGCAGCACGACATCGTTCTTCTTACGGCCGGTCAGGCTGAGGTCGAACGTGGCGACGCCGGAGCGCATCGGGTCGAGCGTCTGCCCGGCGAGGGTCTGCCGGCGCGTCGCGGCGGTGGTCCCGACGAACGCCCAACCTCCGGCGAAGTTCTGCGTCGTCGTGCCGGGCGCCGAGTTAAGCACCTCGTTGACCGCCGCTGTCCACGGCACCGGCAGGAGCGGATCAGCGGCGAACCACGTGGTGTGGTCGTTCCAGCGCGCCCGGTTCTTCGTCTTCGGATCGATCCAGCGCAACAGGGTGACGCGGACGTCGGCCCCGTCGAGCGAGCCGAGCCCGCGATGGTGGACGACGACATCGACCTTGGCGTCGACCTTGCCCAGGGAGCACGACGTGCGCTGCAGGTCGCCCTCCGCCAGCGCGGCGGTCAGTTCGTAGAGGTCCTCCTCGGTCGGCGGACCAGATCCCCACGGGTCTCGCGTCGCGTGCGCGCCGGTCATCTGGGCGTTCCAGAACGCCTCGTTGATGCTGACGGTGTTGGGCGCTGCTGGCGGCAGCCGCAGTGGCGCGCCAAGGTCGCGCAGCACCTCGTTGAAGTAGTCGTCCCACTCGCCGGTCGGCCGCACCCGCTGGTCCCCGGAGCGCGACCGAAGCGCCGACTGGAACCGGCGCAGCCCGTCGTTGTCCAGGTCGAAGAAGCTGCGCGTCCAGTCGAGGCTGGTCGGCGCGGCGAGCGCCGCCGACGCGACGCGCGGACGCACGTCCGGGCTGCCGTGCCAGGAACGAGCGGTCGTCAGGTCGCGCTGCGTCTCGATCGCGCGGTCACGGTGGCGCAGGTCGTCGTCGTTGGCGCGGACGTAGACGAGGTCCTCGACGTCGGCCGTATCGAGGCGCAGCTCCCACAGCCCGCGGGCGGCGATCGCCGCGCGCAGCAGGCGGACGGTGCCGGCGGTGAAGATCTCCAGGTCCTCGACACCGGCCTCGGGAAGGCCGTTGACCCGCGCCTCCCAGTCCCACGTCGGCGGGTTGGCACCGTTGAGGGTGCGCACGCCGCGCCACACACCGATCGTCGTGCCGACCCACACCTCCTCCGGATGGGCCGGGTCGCAGGCGATGGCCGTGACCGGGGCGGGCACACCATCGGTGTCGGTGCGCAGCAGGGTCGGGTGCCACGTGTCGGTGCCGTCGAACCAGTACACCGTGTCGGCGAGCGGGTCGCCCGGCTTGCCGATCGTGCCCAGGTACGCGGCGCCCTTCGTGCCGCGCTGGCCGGGCGGCTGACCGGCGCCGGGCGGCGGATCGAGGTTGGGCGCCACATCGGTCCACACGGCGGCGCGGCGCATGGTCTGTTCGGGCTCGTCGTCCTTCTTCTGCTTGCCCGGCCGTTCGACGATCATCTCGCGCGTCCACGTGCCCGGCCCCCCGCCGGCGTCCGAACCGGGCGCTCGGGCGTAGCGCATCAACTTGCCCTCGCCGAGGATCCACGCCACGTCGGGGCTCTGCCACCGGCAGACCGTGATCTCCTCGCTGAACGCGTCCTGGGTGAGGTTGCCCGGCAATGGGTCGTTGCCGGTCGGCAACGTGACCCAGTTGGTGCCGAAGTCCTCGGTGTACCAGACCCGCGTCGTGCCGATCAGGACCTGCCCGACGTCGGGCAGCGCCGGCGCGACGCTGGTGCGGCGGTGGGCGATGCCGGCGGCCTCCGAGTAGAACGCCGAGGCATCGTGTTCGCCGTTGGCGAACGCGCCCGCCCGGTTCAGCGGGTGGTCACCGTTCTCCGTGCCGACGGACAGCGACCACAGGCCCTGGAAGTGCTGGCGCATGAACTGCGTCGGGTTGACCGGGTCGAACACGACCCCGCCACCGTCGCCGACCCGCTTGCTCTCCCACACCGTGTTCGATCGTCTGGTGATGACGGCGTTGTCTTGCAGCCCGGTGACGAGGAACCCCTCGCACGTCGGATGGCCCGCGACGTAGTTGGACTCGACGATCGACAGGCCGGTGTTGCACGGCCGGAACCCCACCGCGCTCACCGTGTTGTCCGACCGGTAGACCCCGCCGTCGCACCCGACCCACAGCCGGGCGCCGCCGTTCGTGTACTTGACGTCGTGCACGTCGGCGTGCACGCCGACGCCGATCATCGTCGGCGCTGTGAACGTCAGCGTGCCGGCCACCGGCGCCACCGTGCCGACGACCACCGCAGCGTCGTTGTCCAACGCCGTGCCGTCGGCCGCGACCGTGTCGAAGGTGTTGCCGACGAGCACGACCTGGTTGGCGTTGGTCGGGTGCACGGCCATGCCGATGTCGTAGAAGCCCTGCGCGCCGAGCACGTTCGGGACGCCGGTGACGACCGTGACGACCGGGACGTTGGCGTCGGCCGTGGCGATGCGATACAGGTTGGGCGGGATGCCCGCGCCGGCGGCCGTGGTGCCCCGGTCGTTGAGCACGAAGATCTGGTTCGGTGGGGTCGCTGCGGCGAGCACGGCCCGCCGCTTGGCGAACCCGGGCGTCGCGAGCTTCTGGAAGTTGACCTCGCCGGGCGGGCGGAACCACAGCCCGGCGTTGGCGCCGGTGCGCACCCACACCCACAACCGTTCGGGTCGTGTGCCATCGCCGGCCCTCCACAGCACGTCGGTGCACTCGTCGGTGAGGGTGGCGAACGGCGTCCCGTCGACGCGCTCCCAATCCTCGTCGATGCCGGCCGGGTCGGGGCGTTGGAGGAGGCCGATCGTCGTCGCCGCGACCATCGTCGCGCCACCCGGCTCCTGGGCGAACCGGTTGACGCCGTGGCCGAGCAGGTTCGGTGCCTCGCGCGACCACGGGTCGTCGAGCGGCGAGGTCGCGGGTCCGGTGGCGACCATCACGCCGACGCCACCGAGCGAATGGCCGGGCTGGGCGTCGAAGAACCCGGTGGTCTCGCCGGTCCCGACGAACACCTCGTCACCGGCGTCGGTGGCGCCGAAGTCGACGAACAGCGCACCGCAGGCGTTGCGGTGGGCGGGCCGGGTGACCTCCGGTCGGTTCGTCGCCGCCAGGCCGCCCAACGAGCGCCAGCGGCCGCCTCCGTCGTTGGAGTACCACACCCCGCCGTTGCCGGATGCGGCGTAGATCCGCTCGCCGTCGGGATGGACGGCGATCGCCCGGACCCGACCCGCGATGCGCGGCGTGCCGATCGTCTGGCCGGCGATCACGGTGGCCGGCCCGAGCGGCTGCCACAGGTGCTGGCGACCCGAAGCCGGCGCGAACAGCCCGCCCGCCAACGGTCCCGGTGGACGCTCCGGCAAGCGCCGACCGGCAACGAGTGCCCCATCAGGGTCGAAGTCAGTGCGCCGGCGCGACACGTAGCGGGCGCGGGCCGCCGGGTCGTCGTGGTCCTCCTCGGCCCGGCGCGCTGTCGGCCAGCTGTACCGGCTCATGCTCCACCGTCAGGAGTTGCGGCGGGTGGGTCGGGAGCGACCCGGATCCAGCCCTCGCGGAACTCCGCAGGGGTGTCGGGCAGCAGCGCCGTCTGGGTGGCGGCGAGGATGGCGTCCGTGCGCCACGTCGCTGGCGTGTCGCGCCACAGGAAGTTCTGGTCCGTGCCGAACACCGACACCTTCGGCAGCCGCACCTGACCTTCGGTGTCGAGGTCCGTCTCGACGAGCACCGGGCCGGTGCGCAGCGACGGTGCGATCGCCGCCAGCCCGGGACCAACCCAGTCCCTGGCCAGGCCGAGCGCGGCGCGCGGCAGCACGCCGGAGGTGAGGTTGGCTCGTCCGGCGGGGTGCATGAGGATCGTCAGCGTGACGGTCTGACCCAGATGCAGGGCGAGGGTGTCGGCGTCGTCGGCGCCGGCGATGTACGGATGGTCGAGCGGCGTGGTCGGCGGCAGGCCGTTGGACTGCTCGTACAGGCCGAGCTGGCCGGCGCTGCGGCCCGAGATGCGAGCAGTCCCGGCGATCACCTTGTCGACGAGGCGGAACCGCGAGTAGTCGTCGTCGACGAAGAACCCGAGCACGCCGTCGTCGCTGCGCGTCAGCTCGCCGATGCGCACCGAGAAGGCGTAGCGGGCGGCGAGCCGTTCGGCCTCCGCCCACTCGGCCGCCCGGTCCGGGTCGGACAGGTCGACGTCGATCGGTGGCTTCAACTCGAGGCGCAGCTGGGCGCGCACGACAGCGATCGGCCGCCCGACGAGACCGGCGACGTGTTCGCTGCCGAGCGCGGCGAACGTGTCGACGGTCCACAGCGCGGTGTCGATCGCCCGCAGCAGGTTGGTCAGCGCTGATTCGTCGGGGCCGTCCGGATCGAGTGGTGATCCGCCCCGTGCCGCTGCGTCGGCGGCGACGAGTCCGGCGGCCAACCGGCCGAGCGGGAGCTGGGCGGCGGTGAGCGCGTAGCTCGGTCCTGCATCAGCTGGTCCCTCGCGGCCGGCGGCGATCTCCCACATCACACCGCCGCTGGCGGCCTCGTGCAGCAGCTCGCCGATCGGCGAGCCGTCGACGGCGAACACCTCGAGGCTCTCGTCGAGGTGGTCCGGCATGAGGAACCCGACGACGGGGTTGACCTGCAGGCTCTGCTCGATCTGGTCGATGCGCGCCTCGGCACCCTCGACACCCACGGGGGTCGCCGCGTCGACCAGCCGCAGCAACCAACGCGCCGGGCGGAGCAGTCGCGGTGCGACCTGCAGCGCGCCGGGCCGATCAGGGCGAGCGGCGCGCGTCGGCGTGCGGACCGAACCGACGGGCACCTCGAGCGTGCGCCCGAACGTGTCCAACAGCCGGGCCCTCGTCAGGGTCACCGCTCCCGCCAGCAGCGCCCGCGGTGCGCCCGACGGCGCCGGTTCGACGACGCCACCAGCGCCGTCGGTCGGACGGCGCAGGCCGTCCTTGGCGGAGAAGCCGAGCAGCTGGGTGCGCACCCCGTCGAGTGCCGCGGTGACCACGTCGAGGTGGACGACGGCGCTGTCGAGCGAGCGGTAGCGCGCCTCCGTCGCCTCGTCGACGAGGCCGGCTTGCACTGCATCGAGGGCATCCTCGGCCGCCAACCAGTCGGTGATCGCCGAGTGCAGCGTGCTCGCCGCGCCCGTCGTCAGCAGCGCCCGGCCGCGCAGCGCTACGGCGTCGCCGATGATCTCGACGTCGGCGCTCGTCTGCAGGTCGATCTGGCCGAGGCGCCACCCGTCGATGGTCGGCGGGTCGAGGCCCTCGATCGACACCTCCCACTCCAACCACATGGGCACCCATGGCTGGGCCCACGTGGTGACGCCGACGAGATCGGGGTCGGCACCGTGGTACAGCGAGAACTTGCGCATCTCGTCGGCGACCATCACCTGCTGCTGGCGCACGCCAGGGTTGATCTGCAGCGGAGCCGCTGCGGCCTGGCGGCGGCGACCGGCTTGGGTGCGGGCGACACTGGTGTTGAATGCGGTCGCACCGTCGTAGGTGCCGTCGACACCGAAGCGCAGCACGGTCTCCGCCTGCAGCCGGGTGAAGATCGCGACCCGGTCGCCGCCGGCTGGCGTCACCGCCCGAGCGATCCACGCGTCGTGGTACGGGTCGTAGATCACGGCCTCGCGGGCGAGGGTGAGCACCTCGTGCGGCAGCCCCCCGTTGCCCAACGAACGCACGAACCGGTCGGCCGGGATGACCCCGCTGATCTCGGTGACCACGTGGGTCGGCCAACGGCACGTCAGCTTCCCGTCGGGCGAGCCACGCCCGTCGTTGCCGTGGCGCAGGCTGCGCGCCGCGCCGCGCACGGCGATCAGCGGGTCGTCGGGGATCGTCCAGCGCGGCGCCGGCCGGTCGACGATCTGGGCCTCGGTCGCTGAAAGTACGTCGCCGACGCGCGATCGAGCCAGATCGTTGATCATCAGCTCTGTCGCCACCATCAGATCCGGCTTGTCGTTCACCGAGAAGACGAGCTGACCACTGAGTCCGGCGCCCGAGGCGCGAGCAGCATCGCCTGGGGCGCTCGGTCGGGCGTGTCTCGCCTGCGGCGCCGGGTCGGCGAGGCCTCGGGCGAGGCGCTCGACGATGAGCTGATCGGCGATCTTCGTACGCCCGATGCCGAGGCCACCCACGCCACCGGTCTGCACGCGCTGCAGGTAGCGATCCGTGCCGGCCGACCCTGCGGGCAACGACGAGAAGCCGGCGGCGTGCTCGTGAGCCTCCAGTTCGGCGATCCCGTCGGGCGAGCCCAGGCGGTTGACCAGCTGCGACGTGAAGGCGGTGAGAAGGCGCTCGGTCGCCCGCTGCTGCTCGATCGTGGCGGCGGGTGCCGACGCGAACGCGGCGAGCACGTCGTCGTCGTGGAAGCCCGCAGCGACCGTCAACTGGGCGGAGGGAGGTCGGCGATCGGGACCGACGTCGCCGGCGACGGGCACGCCGAAGATCGAGCCATGGAGCAGGCTCGAGCGGAGGTGCCACGGTGGCGCCACGAAGTACGACGCCGCCTCGGTGGCGAACACCGACGAGGCGACGAGCGGGGCCTGCTCGACGAACAGCTGGTCGGTGGGGACGAAGGCGCTCGTCGAGGTGGACGCGGCACGAGGCGCGTCGCCAGAGGTCGGGAGGCCGGGGATCGGACGCTTGCTCGACCAGCGCTCCTCGGTCGTCAGCCCGAGCGCCTTGCGCAGCTCGAACTCGGCCTGCTCCTCCTTCCACGACCAGCGCTCGTCACCCCACTCGTACAGGAGGCGCCAGCGCAGGCGGTCGAGCAGCTCGTGCAGGCTGTCGTTGCTGCGCGCAGCGTCGAGCGGATCTCGGCCTGCGTCGCTCCACCACCCGGCGACGACGTATGTCGCGCACTCGCCATCGACGCCGTCCGGTGCGACCTGCGCGACGTCGTCGAGCGGATCGTGGAACGAGAACCGGTTGAGCACCGCGTCGTAGACCGTCGACCAGCTGACCGAGCCGCCGACGGTGCCGGTGAGGTCGGCGGCGGCGATCAGCTCACCTTGCGCGGTGACCCCGTCGGGCAGCGTGCCGCCCTCCGTCCACGAGCCGAGCGGGACGGCGACGGCGCGATCAGCCTCGACGACCCAGCCCGTGGTCATCGCGTCGGTCCTGCCAGCGGGCAGGACGATCCGCAGCACCACCCAGCGGTCGGGCAGTGCGGGCATCGACAGCCGGTTGGCGCTGCCGTCGGTCCGCTGCGTCATCGAACCGCGCAGCAGCGCATCGGGCATCGCCCAGTGCAGGTGCACGCCCGGCGGACGCGGCGTGCCCGGGTCGAACGGGTCGGGCAGGCCGTCCTCGGGGTCCTCCACGCCGTGCCCGTCGGGTCCTGCGACGAGCATCGGCAGGCGGACCATCGCCTCGCCGCCGGCGGCAGGGACGTACAGCGCCTGGACGTCGATCGGCACGAGCAGCCGGTGTTCGCGCAGCACGTACTCGTCCCAGGTGGCGATCTCGGCGATGTCGAGCTTGGCCCGATCGGCGGCCAGGAAGCGCTTGGAGGTCGTGACCTCGCGCACCTGCTCGGCGTTGAGGTCAATCGCCCGGCGTCCGTTGTCACTCATTGGTGCACCACCGATCCGAGGAGATGCTGCTCCACCGTGATCTCCACGAGGCACCAATGACCAGTCGCCGCAAAGCCGGCGACCAAGGAAGCACCGTGACAATGATTCGCTCGCTCGAAGACTCGATCGCTCATTGCTGCAACCCCGCGAGGTGGGTCTGGACGGTCGCCGTCCACTGCGGAAGGGCGATCTGGATGTGGAACTGCTCGAGATCGAAGAACTCGAGGTCCTCTGTGTCCTCCGGATCACCGAACACCTGGCGGTACGGGAAGCGCAGGGTCTCCAGTCCGAGATCGTTCGGCTCGAGGGCCGGCGGGTTGGCGCCGACCGTTCCGTTGGTCGGCGCCTTGGTGCGCAGGCGCTCGCGCAGCGCACCGATGTTGATCACGCCCGGTGCGCCGGGCCGGAACGGCACGTCGATCGAGTTCGTCGTGGTGAAGTCGTCCACCGGCGGGACGGAGTCTCCCGTCGCCCGGTCGCGCACCTTGATCTTGGCCCGTCGCTGGGCCGGCGGGTCCTCCGGGTCGAGACGGACACCGAACTGGATGCCCTGGCGCGGCTCCTCGATGTGCACCACCGCCGGAACGCCGTCGAACAGCACGAGCAGCACGGCCGGAGCGAGGCGCTCCATCCGCAGCACCTTCATCCGGTCGGGGCTCGACTCGGCTTCCGTCGTCAGCACGTCGTCTTCCAGCACGTCGCGCCGGTACGCCCGCACGTGGAGGTTCGGCCAACCCGACACGGCGCGGGAGCGCAGGAGGAACCCGGTGATCGTGCCGCCGGCACCGGCCAGGGGCTCCTCGCCGCTCGGCGTGCGGATCGTCCGCTCGGTCTCGTCGACGTCGTCGCGGATGTGCGGGTACACCGCCTCCAGCTGCGTGCGGTCAGCGGTCGAGATGGTGCCGACGCTGAGCACGCCCTGGACCAGCGCATCTGTCCACGCCCGGTCGAGGTAGAAGAACCGGATCGACTCGATCGGCAGCAGCTCGGCGTCGGGCACGAGGTAGCTGAACGGCACAGCGTGGAGCAGGCGCAGTCGGGCGAGGAACCGGCGCAGCTCCCCCGGCACGATGTGGTCGCCGTCGTCGGGGTCGTGGTCGACCACGAGGTCGACGGCGCTGAACAGGGCAGCCGCGTTCGCCTCGAACACGTCGGCCGAGGTCAGGACGTTGATCATCGGGCCTCACCTTCCTCTGCGACGGTCCGTCGTTCGGCGTCGTCGATCAGGTCGTCGAGCACATCGGCGGGACGTTCGTCACGCCGCGCTTGCCGGCGTCGCCCGCGGCCACCGGCCGGCGCCCCCGCGTCGCCGAGCACCGGGCGCGGTGCGGCGACGTCGATCACGCCCGCCAGCTCGGTGTCCAGCGTGTCGCGCAGCGCTCCGACGGAGCGCTCGTCGAACTTGCCGCCGTCGGGATGGGCGATCGGCGCCTTGGTCTGGGCGAGCGCGGCGACGACCCCGATCCGCTCGCCGGTCTTGCGCAACGCGGCGAGGTCGAGCCCGAGTCCGCCGGCGATGACGGCATCCAGCTCGCCACGGACGTTGATCTCCCGACCGGGGTCGGCGATCGGGCGACGAGGCCCGATCGTGTCGTCGGCTCCGACGACCATCCCGTCGAGCGTCTGCAGTGCGACGAACCGCCCGAAGTCGACCTCGGCGAGCAACCCGGGCAGCGCGAAGTCCGTGACGAGGTCGAGCACCTCGCGGATGCGACCGGCACCGAACTGCTCGCCGCGGAAGCGCAGCAGGGCCGACACCACCGACAGCTGGGACAGTCCGAGCAGCCGACCGATCTCGAACGCCGCGGCCAGCGAGAGGTCCTCCCGACCGTCCGGCACGACCCGGCGCAGTTGGTCGGCCGAGTGGGGGACGGGCAGCGCACCGTCGACCGGGGCGTCACGCTGGGTGGGGAACGGCGTCAGCGGGCCGCGGAACCACGCCCTCGTCGGGTCGCCGCGCCGGGTGCGGTGATCGAGGCCGATGTGCCCGGTCTCGACGACCTCCGGCGGAGGTCCCGCAGGAGGTGGATCCCCGGGACCCGGCTCGGGGATCGAGCCGATCAGGCTGACGCCGAGATCCTGCATCAGCGTCTCGAACGTGGCGCCCTCGTTCGTCGTGAACGACCAATGGGCGAGGACCGGGAAGCGGAACACCTGCTCGACGGCGTAAAGCTCGATCGGGTACTGCCAGCCCTGCTTCATCCGGTCGCGCACCTGCACCTTGGCGTCCGGGTCAAGGGCGACGGCGGCAATGTTCTCCGTCGCCGTCGCCCACTGCGTGGCGATCGACACCTCGGTCATCGCCGACGCCGAACCGTCGAGGGCGGCACCGACCGTCAGCTGCGCTCCGGCACCCTGACCGGCGAAGCCGGCCCGTGCCGCGTCGGCCGGGCCGTCCAGCAGACCGCTGCCAGGCAGCACGATGCCGGCGATGTCGGCGACCTCGGTGCCCATGACGAGGTGGTCCGTGCTCGTCGTCACGCTGGCCAACACCGACCAGTCCTGGACGACGGCGTACTCGAAGAAGTCGACGGCCGGCCTGGGCGGCGGCAGGGCGGGGAGCTGGCCTTCGAGGTTGACGAGGCAGGCCAAGTAGCGCACCGACGAACCGGTCGCCGTATCGAACACGGGGAGGCGGTTGGCCATCACCACGGCCAGCCAGCCGTCGTCGTCGCCGTTGGCCAACTCGGTGTCGTTGATGTCGACCTCGCGCACGTGGACGAGGTGGCGGAGGTCCTCCTCGCACGGGAAGATCTTGTCGACCACGGTCTCGGTGACGGCGAGGTAGATGCCCTGTTCGACATCGTGGTCGGCAGGGTCGAGCAGCGTCGTTCCGGGCGTCGTGCACTGATCGACGGTGACGGTCGCCGACAGCTCGGCCTCACCCTCGGCGACGACGACGAGCGCCAGCCACGGGACCGGCGAGGGCGCGGTCTGGCCGAACGGGTTGCGCTCCCACGGCAGCGTGCGTCGCTTGAGCACGATCTGCGGGAGGCGGTCGCCGAAGGCTCCCTCCGCGTTGGCCGGCGGGAACGACGAGAGGATCTGCTCGGTCGGCATGGTGTAGCGCGGCGCGGCGACGGTGACGTGGGTCTGCTCGTCGGCGACGGCGAAGGGCGTGCCGGTGTGCTCGCTCTGCAGCTGGTACTTGCCCGCGGTGAGGGGCGGCAGCACGTTGGAGTGGAGGATGAAGTGACCGGTCTGCGGCATCAGCGCCTCCCTCTGGCCGTGCGCCGTGCCCGATTGGTTGGCGGCAACCCGCTCGCCGCGAGGCGCACGCCGGGCCGCCCGCTGGCCAGTGCCTTGGCCTTCTCCCGCTGGCGATCGGTGCGCTTCTCGCCCTGCCACCTGAGCCGGCTGACGCCGGTCGCGCCGGGGGCGAACGGGCGGACGGCGGCGTCGAGACCGCGTGATGAGATCAGCGCCACTGCGCCCTGCGCGCTGAGCACCGAACCCATCACACCGACCAGCGACCAACCGAGCTGGCTGGCGATCGTCACGATCACCGGACGGTCTGCCTCCGGGACCACGTCGTAGGCGAGCACGCTGCGGTTCTCCATCGCCAGCACGACGGGAGGCCGCGCCACGCCCGCGCCGTCGGTTGGCCGCTCGGCCCCATCGAGGCCGAGCAGCAGCTGGCGGCCGGCGACCTGATCGCCGAACGCCGTCGGGTCGTCGATGATCACGACGACCGTCGTCACCGGCTCGGCGAAGCGCGTCGTCACCGTGCTCACACCCCTCGCCAGCTCGGCGCCGTCGATCCACCCGGCCTCGAGGCGCTCGCCATGCTGCCGCAGCGGCTCGCCCAGCGAGCGGACCACGCAACCCGGCGCGATGGCGGTCGTCCATCCCACGTACGGGAGTTGCATGCCGGCGTACCAACCGGCGAGGCCGGCCTCGAGCGGCGGCCCGTCACTCGTGCCCTGGCCGACGGTGACGATCCGCTCCGTCCCTTGGTCGACGGTGATCGTCTCCGCGCCGACGAGCTGGTCGCGCAGCACGCCACCGCCCTGCGCCAGCAGCACCACGCGGGCCGGCGCGCCGACGACACCAACGGTCGGCCGCTCGCCGTCGGCGACATCGGCCGCCGCGTTCGGCAGCTTGAGCACGACGGTCTGCCCCGGCTGCAGCGTCGCTCCTGCCGAGGGTGCGGCCGCCGCAGCGGCGGCGCGCGGGCGGCGGCTCCCGGCCATCGCCGTGGCGAACGACGCCAGCTGCTCGGACCCGCTGCCGCCCGCCCGTTCGACCACCGCGCTCGGGGCGTGGGCGACGGCGGTCGGCGGGACATCGACCGCGCCGATCACCGTGCCGGCCGTGGTGCCCGCGCCGCGTCCTTGCCCGCTCGGCTTGCGGGTGGAGACCGCCTCGACATCGCGCACGACGAGACGGGCGGCGATCGACCTGCTGCGCGACTCCTCGACGGCGGCCATCGTCGGCGGCGCCGTGCGCCACGCCCGCGCCGAGTCCTTGACGGTCGTTCTGGCAGGCAGCGACGTGCGCAGGTCGACGGAGGCCCCGGAGAGCAGTCCGACGGCGCGGGGCGCGTCGACGAAGTGGTCGTACACCTTGTCCGGTGGTCGCTGGCCGATGTCGGGAACGACGGTCAGCGCGTCGATGTCGAGGCCCTCGCCGAGCGTGCCGAGGCGCGGCGGTGACTGGCGTTCACCGCGCAGCGAGGCGAGGGCGGTCGGGCTGGCCGTCAGGGTGAGGAACGTGCGGGCTGCGGTAAAGGCGCCGGCCACCGACGCCGGCTCGGCGACGAGCCCGGCCAGCGCGGCCGAACCGTTCTTCAACGCGTTGATGTCGATCGTCCGGCGGCTGAACGGCAGCGGCTTCCGCTTGCCGATCTCGACTTGGTAGTACGGGATCTCCGGACCGCCAGGCGACTCGACGGCGACGGCCAAGAGGTCGAGCTCGCTGAGCGCCTCGATCATCTCCGCCTTCGGCACCTTGCGGTTGTCCATGTCCTGCGGCGGGCCCCACACGCCCGGGGGGAACGCGCCGAACGGACGAGCACCCGGCACGAACGGGAAGGGCTGGGGCGCGCCGCCGCGCAGCCAGGTCAGCTGGAGCACCGGAGCGAAGGTCTGCGGACCCATCGGCGCCACGCCGAGCGCCTTGCTCGGGGTGTACCCGACGTCGCTGATCGCGACAGGCGCCGAGGTCAGCTTGACCCGCGTCATCGGCACCGTGCTCGTGAACGTCAGCCCGAACTCGACGACGACGATGAACGGTCGCAGCGACGACCCGTCCGGTGTGGCGTCCTCGCCCTTGGAAGGCAGCGCCCCGAACGCGGTCATCCCCGTGTGCGCCCGGGCGCCCGATCCGTCGTCTGCCGGGTCCAGGTACTTGTCGACGAAGGACGAGCCCGACAGGTAGTTGATCTGCGACTGGTCGTCGCCGCCGAACTCGACGGTCAGCTCGATCGGTCCGACATCGAACGTCGCCTTGCCGTGGAAGTCGGGACCGGTCACACTGATCCGCGCGCCGATGCTGATCGAGATGGTGATCTCGCCGAACAGCCAGGTGTCGATCGTCACCCCGGCGCTGATGCGGGCGTAGGCGTCGACCTGGTAGCGGAACGGGTCGAAGTACACGATCCCGTGCGCACCGAACTTGACCTCGGCCCACGCCGGCCCGAACTCGGCCGATGCGTGGAAGTCGCCACCGGCCATCAGCGCTTCCGAGGTCAGGGCGAAGTAGCTGCCGGCCTCGATGACGATGTTGCTGCCGATGCTCCACTGGATCCCGAGGCGGGGGACGACCGGGTACCCGTCGCGGTGGAAGTCGGGGTGGTAGCCGCCGAGGGTGAGCACGAACTCGCCGGCGTGCTCGCCCTTGAACCAGATGACGTAGGCGAAGCCGCCGGTCAGCTTGATCTCGGGGTACAGCAGCCACGAGTTGTCCGTCAGCTGGCCCTGCACCCACAGCACGCCCTCCGAGCTGGAGAAGCGGACGAGCAGGGCGACCTCGATCGAGACGAGCGCGACCTGCGGTCGGGGCAGGGCCATCCGGGCGAGGCCGAGCAGGTTGATGTCGAGGCCGTCGCCGACCTCGACAGCCACGACGGCGATGCCGTCGACGAGCGCGAAGCTGGTGAAGGAGAGGCCGGCGGCGAACCAGAACGTCCCCTTCTCCATCGGGAAGTACGTGCCGAGCGAGCGCAGCTGGGCCATCGGATCGGTCGGCTCGGCGGCGATGTCGAGCGCCTGGATCAGCGGGTAGCTGCCGAAGTCCGACAGATCGGTCGGCACGACGAGCGCCCGGTTGATGCCGAACCCGCCCCCGATGCCGGTGAGGAAGAACGCCGGCGGCCCGCCGATCGGGCCGTTGATCGCGCCGACGGCGAAGAAGGCGGTGAACTTCTCACCGTTGTCGACACCCTCGCCGTAGCCGCCGAAGATCGTGATGCCGTACACGCCGAACCGGGCGAGCAGCATGCCGAGGTACTCGATTCCCGCATCGCTGGTCTGCTTGAGGAGGCCGCCGGCGATCGACAGCCCGGCCATGTCGGCCGACACGGCCAGCCCGGCGAGGTCGATCGACCAGTTGGCGGCGTTGAAGAAGTCACCGTTCTCGACGAAGTACGTGATCGACAGGTCGTCGACGGCGCAGGTCAATCCGAACATCGACACCGAGCCGTCCATCAGCAGGCTGATGCTGGTCAGCCGCCCGTTCGGCATCTCGGTGTCGAACCCGATCTGCTCGAGGTACAGCGGCCCGAAGCCCTTCTGGATGGCGATCCACCATGGCCCGTCGGCCTCGCCGGCGCGCAGGGTGAAGGCGACGGGCCCGTTGCCGTGCTTCTGCACCGCCAGCGACGGCGAGAACGCGGGCTGCGGCGGCTGCGGTCCGGTGTCGCGCATGATGCCTTGGGCGACCGCGTTGTCGCCCTGCGCGCCGCCCGTCGAGACGGCGAGGTTGGACAGTTGGATCTGCACACCGCCGCTGCGCGGGCCGCTCGCGTCGATCTCGGCGAAGACGTGCAGGGCGACCGAATCGAGGGCGATGCCGGTGTCGAGCAGCGGTCCGTTGGAGCTGCCGATGCGCAGACCGAGCCCGTTGACGACGAGGGTCGGGGTGAACGACAGTGGAGCGGCCGACACGAGCCCGACGAAGATCCCGCCGTCGCCGGATGGGTCCGGCTCGATCCACGAGTCGTCGTTCTCCAGCCACAGTGCGATGTCGCCCTCGAGGAGGGTGAACCGGTCCGTCAGTCCGACCTGCACACCGACGGTCTGGCTGATCTCCAGGAACGTGAGGGTGAACTCGTCGAGCACGATCTCGATGCCCGCCGCAGCGATGTTCTGGAACAGCTGCTGCGCCCTGGCGAGCAGGGTGTCGAGGGCGAACAGGTCGTCGATCAGCGTCGTCGTGTTGCCGTCGGCGAGCACGACGCCTTCCAGCAGGTCGCGCACCGTCCCGCCGGCCCCGACGGCGAGGTCGAGCAGGTCCTGGACCGGCTGCTCGGCGAGGGCGACCGAGGCGACGAGGTCGGCGATCACCTCGACGATGCTCAGCGCCACGTCCACCGGGTCCGTGCTCTCGACCACGCTGGTGATCGCGCCCGAGCTGGCGACGAGCGCGAACTCGCTGCTGTCGAGCAGCCACCGGGCGGCGAAGCGGTGGTCGTCGTCGATGGCCAACCCGACGGCGATGCGCCGTCCCCCTGCCGGATTGTCGCCGGCGGCGACGAGAACGTACGGCTGCAGCGTCACGCCGCCCGCCACGATCGAGGCGGGGCCGACGACGACGCTCACCTCCTCCAGCCCGGCGGCGCCGAGGGCCAACGTGAAGCTGACGACATCGACGCCCGGCACGGCCACGCCGTCGCCGACCAAGCGCACGATGCCCGTGTCCGGGTTCCACGAGACGGAGACGTCGCCGATCGTCACGGTCAGCTCGTTGGCGGTGGCGGTGACCGCGACCCCGTTGGGCAGCAGCGCATCGAGGAGCGGCGCGGCGCCAGGGAACCCGTTCTGGATCGTGTTGGCCGCCAGGGTCAGCGAGCCGATCGGGTCGACCGCCCACGCGTGCAGGCGGCCGCCGTCGAACTTGGCCGGTGCGCCGAGGCGCAGGGCGAGCGCGTCGCCGACGGTTCCGACGAGGTCGCCGACGTCGCCGTTGATCGCCGCCAGCTGGTCGAGAAGGAACGGCAGCGCGGCTTGCGCCGCCGCAGCGAGCGAGCCGAGGCCGGCGAACGGGACGAGCGGGATGTCGGCGCCGGTGGTCGGCCGCACGAAGACCGTTGCGGCACCGCTGCCGAGGGCGACGTGCACGGCCTGACGGCCCGACGTCGCGCCGCTCAGACCGATGTGCGCGCCGAGTGCGACAGCGGGCGGGCCGGTCGGGCCGACGTCCAGCGTGGCGGTGACGCCGGCAGCGAAGCGACCCGTGACGCCGGGAGGAGTGACCCAACCACTCGGGTCGACGACGAGCTGGAGGCGGGCGCCCGCACCGGCGGCGCCGACCGTCAGGGTGACACCGTTGGCCAGCGGCAGCGGCGAACCGGGCGCACCGGCGACCCCGAGCAGCGGACGCAGGGCATCGAACAGCGATTGGATGCGCGCCGGTTCGCTGGCCAGCGACCCCGTGCTGCGCAGCCAGCCGGCGGGGTCGGCGAGCAGCCCGGCAACCGGGCGCACGTGCGCCTCGACCGCGCCGACCGCGCCGTCGAGGAGGCCCAGCGCGTCGAGCGCAGCATCGACGATCGGACGGGCGGCCTCGTCCGCTCCGCGCAGCAGTTCCAGCGCCACCTGACCGCCGAGGCTCGGCGCCGACGCGGCGACAGCACGGGCGATCGCCGCCGGGTCCGGGTGCGGCCACAGTGCGATCTCTTCGGTGACAGAGCCGGCGCGGTACCAGCGCAGTTGTGCGGTGAGGGGCGTAGAGCTGCCCGTGTCGAGATCGAGGGTCACGCCGAGACCGCCGGCCGGCTCGGCGCCCTCGTCCTTTCCGATGCGCACCTGGCCGGCCAGCCGACCGGGCGAGAACGTCACATCGGCGTGCCAGCCGTAGCGACCCGCGTCCGGACTCCCGGCGACCACGTGCACGGTGCGGGCGTCGAGGTCGACGACTGTGGCCACCGGGCCTAGCAGCTCGGCGACGGCGGCGGCGATGGCGACGCGCTGGGCGGCGAAGCGCTGGCGCAGCAGCCCGCCGGGATCGTGGACGAGCTGGTCGACGGCGTCGCCGACCACGCCCCCGGCCTCGGCGACGATGCCCAGTGCCGCGAGCAGGTCGCCGAGACCGTTGGACATCGCTGCGCCGCTGTCGGCGCTCAGCCGTTGGATCGCCGCGGCCAGCAACGTGCGCGCCTCGGGCAGGACCGGGACGGCGCCACCAGCCGCGTCGATGCCGAGGACGAGGCGCTCCCAGGTCTGGCCGAACACGCGAGCGTCGTGCAGCGTGACGGTGGCCGTGCCCGTGTCGGCGCCATCGAGCGCCATCAGCACGTCGGCGGTGACCTTGCGCAGCTCGAGGTCCGGCGTGGCGACCAACCAGCTGGTGCGGTCGGCGAGCTGCATCCGGACGCGCAGCGATGGGCTCGTGTCGACGCCGGTGGTGCGGTCGTAAGCGAACAACGTGAGCAGCGCGTCGCCGCTCACCGCAAGGGTGCCAGTGGCGCTCGGCGCAACGACGAGGCGCAGCCCCGCCTGCACGCCGGTCGGATCGGGTAATGGCGTCGTCGCCCGAGTCCTCGCCCGTTCGGCGAGCCCGGCAGCGACGATCGCCGTCACCGCCCGACCGACCTGGCTGGCGTCGACGGCCCCGAAAACGGCGGTGACCGCCAACCCGGCGCGAGGCGTCGGTGGCGGCTCGATCGGCGGCCGCAGATCAGCCGACGGGTCGGCCAGCGAGGTCAGCTCGATCATCGATCCGACCAGCGCGCGGCCGAGGGCGAGGTCCTCGTCCTCGGGACCGGATAAGCTCGACGTGGTTGGCAGGAGTCGGGCGAGCAAGCGCAGGGCGTCGGCGGTCGGCTGCGTCGACAGTGCGGTCAGCGAGATCGGCGACAGCGGCGTACCCAGCGTGACGAGGTCGGTGACCGCGGCTTGCGCCTCGGCGGCGACTCGTGCCGCGTGGCCGGCGCCGACCAGTGCCACGACGGCGATGTCGGTGCTGACGGTGGCGATGGCGTCCAGCACGCGGGCCAGGCGCGCCGCCTGCTCCGGCGTGCCGTCGCTGGCGCTGCCGACACCGCGGCAGGCGGCGCGCGTGCCGAGGGTGACGAACCAGTCGCCCGTCGCCGGTCCGAGCACGACGAACATCTCGGGTGCCAGTCCGGGCGCGGTCAGATCGACCCGCCGGCCGGCCGGTGCGTCGGGCCATGCGTCCGCGCCGAGCGCCACGTGCACCGTTGTGGTCGGGATGCGACCGGTGAGGTCCTCGATGTCGGCTTGGGCGAGCAGCTGCCCCGCGGCCACGCCGTCGCGCACGACCGTGACGCCGTCCGGCGGCGAGGGCGGCGGCGCGATTCGACCGTCGCCACCCGTCCAGCGGGTGCGCAGCGCGTTCAGCCCACCGGCGATGTCGCGACTCTCGACGAGCTGGCGCACGTCGGTGGCCACCTCGGCCTCGGCGGCCAGGGCGACGGCCAACGCGGGCGTCGGGAGGCCCGGATCGCCCGGGCGCCAGCGCTGCAGCGCGCCGGGGGCCCCCGACACCGCGCGCGGCTCCAGGCCGGCGGGCGGGAACCACACCGCGACGTTGGGCATCGCGTCGTCGAGGGCGAAGCGGTACGGGTCGTCGGGATGACCGGTCCCGATGATCGTGCCGCGAATCGCGCCCGCGCCACCGAACAGGTCGGCGACGAAATCGAGTGCCCGCGGTCCGAGCTCGCTGAAGGCGAGCTCGGCGAGCCAAGGGCCGATCGCCGACGCCGGGTCGGCGACGAGGTCGGCGAGCCGTAGGCGCGCCCCCGCCACGTCGTCGCCACCGGCTTCCAACGCCGCCGTGGTCCAGCTCAGGGCGTGGACGACGTCACGCAGCGTGCCGCCGAGGAGGTCGCCGAGGTAGCCGACGAGTGCTTCGATGCCGTCCCACGCTTCGGCCGGCAGCGTGACGGAGCCATCCGGGGCGATCGTCGGCAGCGCGATGGGCAGCGTCAGTTCCGGCGTGTTGAGCTGCAGGTTCGGGGCGTGGATCGAGGCTGCGAGGCCATCTCCCGGCGTCCAGCCGAGGCGCAGCCCGACCCCGCTGGCCGTCACGCTGATGCCGCCGAGGGCGCCGGGCAGCGCCAGCGTGACCCGCGGCGGGTCGACGCCGCGCTCGCGGGTCGACAGCACGCCGTGCACGCCGGGCAGCAGGCTCGCCGACCGCGCCGCGAGGTCGATGGTGGCGATGGTCGCGGCGAGCCGCACCTCGACGACGGTGCATCGCGCCCCGAGCGTGTCGACGCTCGTCGACGCGGCGATTCCCACGGAGAGGACGTCACCCTCGACCCACGCCTCGAGCCCCAGCGGGCCGACCAGCTCGACGCGCCACGGGTCGGTCGGGGTGCCGGTGCCCTTGACCGTGGCGATGGCGGAGGTGGCGTCGGCGACCGCGTCGCGCAGCTCGCCCAGCACCGCCGGCACCGCCGCCGCTGCGGCCGGGCCGGTGACCAGGTTGCGCCAGTAGCCGGCGACGGCGTCCAGCGGGTCGGTGAGGAGGTCGGCAAGGCTGATCGCGTTGACGCCAGCCGGTGGCGTCAGGCCGAGCAGCGTGCTGGCCACGGCGAGCGCGTCGCCCAGCTCGCCGAGCAGCTCGGCGGCGACGTCGGCGACCGTATTGCCGACGGCGTCCATGACCGCGTCCGGCGACGTGAGGTCGAGGGTCGGGTAGTTGTGGCTGCCCAGCTGCACACCGTCAGCGGCGAGGACGAACGTCAGGTGCCGGCCGGCGTCCAGGGCGAAGCCGACCCGCAAGGTGTCGGCGCGGGCGACGGGCGGCCCGGCGACATCGAGCACGCGGTCGCCGGCCTTCCCCATCGCCGCCCACACGCCGAGCTGCGGCAGCGCCAGCGCAGCGCCCGTGACGAGGTCGATCTGCAGCAGGTCGACGCGAGCCTCGATCCGTGCGTCGTCGGCGCCGAGCTCGACACCGAGCGTGGGTGTCAGCAGCACGTTGCCGCTCGGTCCGGTGCCGACGCGGATCCCGATCGTCAGCTGCGCGTCGCCACCGAGGTCGAAGGCGATCGTCTCCCCCGCCGCCGTTCCGCCGAGGAAGTCGGAGAGGTGCCCGATCCAGTCCGCCCGCGCTGCGGCGGACGTGATGATCCCGTGCATCCAGGCGGCGAGCGCGTGGACGCCCTGGCTGGGGAGCTCGTCGATCGGGAAGTCGGAGACGTCATCGGTCGGCAGCAGTCCGAGCAGGCCGCCAATCGCCCGCACGATCGAGCCGGGCGCGGCGGTCTCGGCGGTCGAGCGGAGGAGCGAGAACACGAGATCGAGCAGCGCGTCGTCCAGCTCATCGGCACCGTCGGCCGAGACGCGCAGGTCGCGAGGGCTGGTCGCGCCCGGCAGCTGGAAGCCGGTGAGGCTGAGCCCGAACACCGGATCATCGGCGTCAGCGGGCGATGTCGGGATGTCGACATCGAGCCCGATGGAGCCGAGCCGGGCCGCACCGGGAACGGGCGGTCCGTCGTCGACGGTGATCGAGGTGGCGATGCGGATGCGTCCGCCGGGCGAGCCGAGCAACAGCGGGTTGGCCACGTTCGGGCCGCCGTCGCGCTTGGCGCGGAACAACGGCACCATGAGGGTGGTCAGCGAATCGGGCGCGTTCGTGCGCACCTCGAGGCCGAGCCCGATGTCGATGCCGGGCGTCGTCTCGGCGATCGTGACCGACAGCGTCAGCCCGCTGTCGCCAAGCTCGATGATCGGCAGCCACACGGCACCGGCAGCATCGATCTCCCGCTCGGCGCCCCCGAGCGCTTCGTCGACGAAAGCGAGCAGCGCGTTGCGTTGTCCGTCATTGCTGATGATCGAGCCGAGCGAGTCCTCCGGGCTCTCGAACCAGCCGATGTTCGGCGAGCCACCAGGCTCGAAGAGGCCGAGGGCGACGCCGAGGTTGCCGAGCACGCCGAGGTCGTCGGCCGTCATCGTCATCTTCGCGCCGGCTTCGTCAGCAGGCCGGACGATCCGGCAAAGCGATGACGGGCCATCGGGACGACGTGCACGCCGCGACCGGAGACGGCCAGCTCGACCGGCACGAGCACATTGCCGCGGGCGTCCTTGCCGATCGCACCGGCCAGGCCGCTGACCATGCCGAGGACGCTCTGCCAGGCGAAGGCGACGAGCGCATCGCTCCAGGTGTCAACGACGAGGCGCGGACCGCTCGGCTTGCGGAACGTGGAGGCGAACAGCCCGGCGGGCCGGTCGGGGCTGCCGACCGCGAAGACGACCTCCACCTCGCCCTCGCCGGTCTGGTCGCAGCGCACGGGGATGACGACCGTGAGCAGACCGTCATCGACTTCAAGGCGCACGGCGAAGCCGACGGCGAGCTCACTGTCGCCTTCGACCCACACCACCTCCGTGCGCTTGGTCGGGCGGAACAGGCCGGCGGCGCGCTTGGCGGCGATCTGCAACATGTCGCTGGCCGGTTTGGCGGCGACGAACAGCTCGTCGGTGACCACTCCTGCCGCCAGCCGATCGGGCGCGGCCGGAAGATCGCCGGCCAGCCGTGCCGCTCTGACGAATCGCGCGTAGTCCGCGGGAACGGCGCTGCTCACGCCATCTCCCTCGCGGGAGGCTGACCCATCCTGCTCCCTCCGATTGGACCCCGCGGGCGGAGGGATCCCGCCGGTCAGCAGACCATCGGGTCAAACGACTGTCAAGAGATTTGCTACGCCGGCGGTCGCACGCCGGTGGTCACGGGACGAGCTCGTCCTTGCGAGGGAACAGCGCCGGTGGTTTCGTGATCTGTGCCCCGGCGAGGCCGATGCCCCACGGAACGTCGATCTGAACGCCATCGTTCGGGCCGCCGAGCAGCGACAGGAGATGCTCGGACGAGCGCGGCAGCACGGGGCGCAGGTGGGTGGCGAGGAACTGCAGCGCGCATGCCAACTCGAACAGGACGATGTCGAGACGCCCTCCGGCAGCTGCATCACCCGCCCGTTCCGCCTTGGCCAGGCTCCACGGCGCCTCCGCTTCCACGAACGCGTTCGCCGACCGCACGAAGTCCCAGAGCGCCTGGCATGCCTCGCGATGGTCGAACGCCTCGAACGCCCGCGTGTAGGCGACGGCGGCGGCATCGGCCGACGCCCGCAGCGGTCCGTCGGTGCCGAGGCTCGCCGTCGGGACTCGACCGTCGCGATAGTTGGCGATCATGGTCGTGACGCGGCTGACCAGGTTCCCCAACCCGTTGGCCAGATCGGCGTTGTAGCGGCGGACGAGTCGCTCGCCGGTGAAGTCACCGTCGGCGACCGGTGACAGCTCGGCGAGCAGGAACTGGCGCACGGCGTCGGCTCCCTGCTCGTCGACGAGCTCTTCCGGATCGACGACGTTGCCGGTGCTCTTGGAGAGCTTGCCGCCGGCCACCGTGACGTAGCCGTGCACCACGATCGTCGTCGGCGTGGGCAGACCGGCGGCGAGCAGCATGGCCGGCCAGTACACCGCGTGGAACCTGGTGACGCCCTTGCCGACGACGTGGATCCGGTCGTCTGCGCCCGCCCAGTAGTGCTGATAGCGCTCGCCGTCGTCGGCCCAGTCGAGGGCGGTGATGTAATTCGTCAGCGCATCCATCCAGACGTACATCACGTGATCAGGGTCGCCGGGCACGGGGATGCCCCAGCCGCGGGCGCGCTGTGCCGATCGGGAGAAGCTGATGTCCTGCAACCCGCCGCCCACGAAGCTGAGGACCTCGTTGCGACGGGTCTCGGGGACGATGTCGATCTTCCGGCTCTCGAGCAACTCCAGCAGTTCGCCTTGATACCGAGAGAGACGGAAGAAGTAGTTCTCCTCCTCGATGAACTCGGGAATGGTGCCGTGCTCGGGACACCTTCCTTCGATCAGCTCATCTTCGAGGTAGAACTGCTCGCAGCCGACGCAATACAGGCCACCATACGTCTTCTTGTAGAGGTCGTCGTTGGCCGCCAAGGCGTTCCAGAAGCGCGTCGCGCCGCGTCGGTGGATGTCGTCAGCACTGGTCCTGATGAAGTCGTCGTAGGACAGCTGCAGCAAAGGTTGCAACGCGGTGAAGTACTCGACGTTGCGATCGACCAATTGGCTGGTCTCTATCCGTTCCTTCTCGGCGGCGAGGACGTTCTTCAGACTGTTCTCGTCCGACCCGGAAAGGTAGAAGAGATCGGCGCCTTGGCCCCGGAGGAAACGGGCATATGCGTCGGTCTGCACGAACTCGAATGCATGCCCCAGATGCGGGCGGGCATTGACGTACGGGATGGTGTTGGAGATGAAGATCGTGCGCGACGAAGCCACTGCGAAAGCGTACCGGTCGCCGTTCGCGCCGGCCGGGGCCGGTTGCTCGCTACTGGATCGCGGCGGCGACGATCCCGGCGACGCCGGCCATCCCGCGCCCGTTCGGGTGCACAGGGGCGGCGGGGTTCGCCGGCACCAGCGGCTCGACCCACCTGCGGGTCGGCGATGCGCAGGCGCTGCGGCCCTCGCTCGGCGCGTAGGTGTCGATGTATGCCACGCCGGCGTTGGCCGCCTGCGTGCGCAGCATCGAGTTGAGCTCCTTCGTCTTCGCCCGCAGGTAGCTGACGTCGCCGTAGGCGATGGGGAGCGTCGGCCAGCACCCGAGCCCACGATCCGGCAGCACCTGCGGGTAGCCGACGACGAACACGCGGGCGATCGGCGAGCGCAGCTTGATCTCGGCCAGCACCGCACCGACCCTTGGGGCGGTGTCGTTGATGCGGCGGGTGATCTCGTCGACGCCACCCGCCGTGTAGCGGTCCCGGCACGGCGTGCTGAACGGGTTGAGCGTGGCGCAGTTCTGGATGATCTCGGTGAACCCGATGTCGTTGCCGCCGATGCCGATCGTGACGACGGTCGTCGACCCCGACAGCGCAGACAGCTGCGCCGGGTTCGAGCCCCCGGTGACCGGTTGCGGCGCGAACATGTCGCGGGTCGCTGCGCCGCTGCAGCTGATGTCGCGGAAGGCGGCGCCGGCGAGGGTGGGGTTGACGAGGTTCGGATAGTTGCGGTTCGACTTCAGACACCCGAGCGGGGCGACCTGCGCCGGGATCAAGGGGCCCGCCGTGAACGAGTCGCCGAGGGCGACGTACTGGTCCCCCGGCCGAGCGGAGACGACGCCGCTGCCACCTCCACCGCCCGGCATGGCAACCAGCGCCGAAGTCAGCGCGAACAGCAGGAACAACCGGAGGCGTCGCATCGGCGTGGCATGTTACGCCGGCTGCAGACGCCGCCCGTTCAAGCGGCGGGAGCCGCTGGCGCGTCAGGAAACCAGATGGCCCAGTGGTCGAGTGGATCCCGGCATCGGGTGCCGAATCGACGTCATCGATCCGTGAGACTGAAGTTCTCGGCGATGTCGTCGCGATGGTCGTCGACCATGTGGACAGCCTGCTGACCCATCAACGTTGCCCGCCGTTCCGCCTCCGGAGTGCCAGCGCGTAGGTTCCGGTCCATGGTCATCGTCACCGGCAGCGCTCGAGCCCACGCACACAACATCGAGCGCATGCTGGAGCTGAGTCTCGAGCACGTGCGGCGCTCGCGCAAGGAACCGGGCTGCCTCCTCCACACCGTCCATCGCGATGCCGAGGATCCGCATCGCCTCGTGTTCCTCGAGCATTGGAAGGACGAGGAGGCGCTCCGCAAGCACTTCGCCGTGCCGGCCTCCGGCCAGTTCGTCGACGAGGTCACCGCCCTCGCCGAGGCGGCCCCCGAGATCTCGATCTTCGACGCCCACCCGATCTCGGTGTAGACGAGCGTCAGAAGTTCGCCGGCAGCAGGCTCGTCCGGCGACAGAACCTGAACACCGGCGGGGTATCGGCAGGCTCGGTCACCAGCAGGATCCCACTGATGCGCAGGAGCACACGGTCGAAGAAGAGGTAGATAAGCTCGTTCGGCCCTTCGATGGGCAGACGACGACAACTCGACGTAGCACGTTCCACCTTGGCTGAGGATCTGCCACGTTCACTCGGAGTAGAACGAACTCACGTCGACTTTGCGATCGTAGGAGAACGTGCCGTTGTCGACGAGGGTCAACGTACGACGGAACTGGCCCGGAAGTTGCCCGTCATCGTGGATGTACGCGCCGGCCAATTGGGCGGTGGTCGGGCAACAGCTGGACGTCGATCCCGTCGTCGTCGTCATGTCGTCGTTCATCTCGTCCTCGATCCTTCATCTCTCTCAACGACCCCACAGGCCGTCGACCCATTGCCCGACCATGAACACCGCTGGATAGGCGGCAGCGAAGCGCCACAGGAACACGATGAGACCCACCGGCGCGTCGATGCCGACGTGGAACACGAGACCCGCGACGATCAGCACCACGCTGCCGGGCGTGCCGGCCACGAGCAGGAGTGGACAGCCGCACTCGAAGGTGATCACCGACCAGCACAGCAGCCGGGCGACGTTGCGATGGCGGGCGAGCTTCGCTCCGAGCGACGGCACGCCGTATCCCTCCGTGCTCAGGACGCCGATCATCGCGTCGCGGCCGCGCCAGATCGGCGAGATCGCCTTGGCCGTCCCGGCGACCACGTACGACAGCAGCAGCTGACCGGCCACGTAGGCCATGGCGATGGCGGCCACCTGGTGATCGTTGGCGGCCTGGGCGACGAGCACGCCCACATGACCACCAGGATCATCTGATCGCTGCCGTCCTGGCCGTACTGGTTGCGGGCGTACAGCAGCATCCGCGCCGCCAGGATCACGCCGGCAGCCACGGCACCGACCGCCCTCGGTCCGCCGACGACGGGGATGGTCACCAGCGTCGCGGCGG
>JBPCJW010000081.1:0-11890 GCA_051004915.1 Ilumatobacteraceae bacterium | reverse complement strand
CCGGGTCGGCCGGGTCGGCGACGGCCTCTGTCCACTCGGTGCGGAAGTCCACCCGCCGGCCCTCGCGCACGGCGGCGAGCAGCTCGGGGTCGGTGTGGTCGACGAAGTACGGGAACGGCTTGGTCTCGCCGTACTCCTCGCCCATGAACAGCATCGGCGTGAACGGTGACAGCAGGATCGCCGCCGCCGCGACGAGCCGTTGGCGGGAGTCGAACGGCGGGCGGGCGCCGGCTGGCGTGTTGCCCACGTGGTCGTGATTGGTCGTGAACACGACGAACCGGTTGGCATCTATGTCATCTGCCGGCCGACCGTGGTGCCGGCCACGAAACGGCGAGTACCGCCCCGTGAACACCCAGCGGTGCTCCAGGGCGTGGGCGATGTCGGGCGCGCCCGAGTAGTCGACGTAATACCCCCGCCGGTCACCGGTCAGGGCGACGCGCAGCGAGTGGTGGACGTCGTCGTTCCACGCCGCGTCGGACCCGATGCCGCCACGTGGCACCGGACGGACGTTGTGAGGGTTGTTGGCGGCGCTCTCGACGAACGTCAGCACGGTGCGGTCGGCCGCTGCGCCGGCCGCGTGCACGGCTGCGACGAGCTGTTCGAGGAACGGCAGCGCGGTCGGGTCGTAGATCGTGTCGACGGCGTCGATGCGCAACCCGTCGACGTGGAAGTCCGTGATCCAGCGCACGGCGCTCTCGATGAACGTCCGCCGGACGAGGTCGCTGCCGGCATCGGCCACGTTCAACCCCTCGCCCCACGGCGTTCGGTAGGTCGGGCTGTAGTACGGGCCGAAGCGCTGGAGCACGCCACCTTCTGGCCCGAGGTGGTTGTAGACGACGTCGAGCACGACGGCGAGACGGCGAGCGTGGGCGGCGTCGACGAACCGAGCGAGGCCCTGCGGCCCGCCGTAGCTGTCCTGCACCGCCGAGGCGAACACGCCGTCGTAGCCCCAGTTGCGGCGGCCGGGAAAGGCGTTCACGGGCATCAGCTCGACGGCACTGACGCCGAGCTCAGCCAGCCGGTCGAGCTGCCCGATCGCCGAGTCGAACGTGCCGTCTGGCGTGAACGTCCCGACGTGCAGCTCGTAGAGGACGGTGTCGGCCAACTCGACCCCGATCCACCCGGAGTCCGTCCACGAGAACCGCCGCCGATCGACGACGGCGGACGGGCCGTACACGCCGTCCGGTTGCCAGCTCGATGCCGGGTCGGCGAGCGCCTCGCCGCCGTCGAGGCGGTAGCGGTACCGCTCACCGTGTCCGACGCCGTCGACGACGGCCAGCCAGGTGCCGGCCGCATCGTCGCGGCGCAGGGCGACCGTGCGCGGGTCGTCGAGCACCACCTCGACCATGTCGGCGTGAGGCGCCCAGACCTCGAAGCGCGTGCTGCCGTCGACGTTCGGCGACGCCCCGAGTCGTTCGGGCATTGCCGCTGACGGCCGACTCACGAACGCGGCTCCCGGTGCCGCTCGACGATCATCTGGGCGACGGCAGCGAGGGGCCAGCCCACCCAGTGCGGCCGGATCGACAGCTCCCAGCGGACCTCGTACAGCGCCTTGAGCAGGACGTGGGCGTCGAGCAGCAGGCCGGCGTCGACGGCGTCCGCCGGGACCAGCGCCGCCCCGACCGGCGTGGCCGTGAGCGCGTCCAGGTACGTGTCCCGGTAGACGGCCGTCATCCGGTCGGTCCAACCGCGCCGCCACCGCTCGAACCACGCCTCGTGGGACTCGCCGAGCCAGCCGCGCTCGCTCGACGTGGCGAGGGCGACCCGCCCGGCGTAGTCGAGCGAGCGGATGATCCCGGCCACGTCGTTGAGCGGCGAGCGCTTGATCGAGCGTTCGCCGATCGGTCGGCCAGGCTCGCCCTCGAAGTCGATGAACACGACGTCGTGCCCGGTCCACAGAGCTTGGCCGAGGTGCAGGTCACCGTGGACCCTGATGCGCGCTGCGTCGAGCTTGCGCGTGCGCAGCTCGTCGAAGGCGTGGAGCAGGTGGTCGCCGTCGTCGAGCAGCAGATCCGCCAGTGCGCCGTCGTCGGCCGTCATCCCGGGGCGGTTGCGGCGCACCATCCGTTGTGTCTCTCGGAGCGAGGCGCGCAGGCTCTGCACGATCGAGCGCTGCCACAGCAGGGAGAACGGCTCTGGTTCGAAGCCGGGTGCGCCGCTGGCCAGCCCGAGGTGCATCTCGGCGGTGCGTTGACCGAGGATGCCGGTGACGACGGCCATCACGGCGTCATCCGCAGTGGCGTCCGGCTCGGACACGAGGCGCTCGACCTCACGGGTGAGGAGGTCGTGGCTCCACTCCCACAGGTCGGCCTCGTGGACGACGACGTCATGGACGACCACGGCGCTGGCCGGCGCCTCGCCGTCGAACTGGACGTCGAGCGTGCCGGCGACGCCGGGGACGTTGTCGAAGCCGGCCGCCCGCAGGTGGATCGGCAGCGTGACGTCCGGGTTGTCGCCGGGGGTCAGGCGGCGGACCAGCTTGGCGATCACCCGGTTGCCGAGGATCACCGACGAGTTCGTCTGCTCGGCGCTGAGCACGTGCACGTCGTACGGATCGACGGCGAGCTTCGTCAGGCCGGGCCTGCGGGGATGGCCGATGGCGACGGACGTGCGGCCGCGCCGCGTGCGGCGTCGCAAGGCGGCCCCGGCGACGATGCCGGCGCCTTCCGGGACGGCCATCGCGTCGACGATCGCCCCGTCGTCGAGCAGGGCGATCAGCGAGCCGGGCCGTCGGTGCTCCAGCTCCTCGGCCTGCCCCGGCGTGGTGTGCAGCAGCGGCACGGCGTACACGTGATCGTCGCCCTCCGTGAACGTCGTACGGACGACGACCATCACCACCGCCGGTGCGGCATCGACACTCGTCAGCTCGACCACGTCCTCGACGACCACGTCACGGACGACCGCACCCTTGCCGACGAACCAGCGCCGCGCGGGGAGCCAGCGGCCGATGATCCGCCCGAGCGAGGCGCGTCGGCGCAGCGCGTCGACCCACGTGCCGGACAGGCGCACCGGACCCTCCGGGACAGCGTTCGACGTCGTTCGCCCTGCATCGATCGCGAACCAGAAGAAGCCGCACGGCGCCAGCGTCAGCGGGTAGGCGTGCTCGCCGATCAACCCGAACCGGTTCTGACCGAACACCTCGACGGGCGTCGCACCGGAGAACCGGCGGAGGTCGAGCTCGACCTGCTGGGCGAGGCGGGAGAGGTTGGCGACGCAGAGCATCGGCTGCTCGCCGTCGAGGCTGCGGACGAACGCCAGCACGTGGTGGTTCTCGGGCTCCAGGAACTGGATGTCGCCGCGTCCGAGCACTGGGTGACGCTTGCGCAGGGCGATCAGCTGACGCATCCAGGCGAGCAGCGACGACGGGTTGGCGGTCTGCGTCTCGACGTTGACGCTCTCGTAGTGGAACCCCTGCTCGGTGATCAGCGGCAGGTAGAGCTTGTGCGGGTTGGCGGCGGAGAACCCGCCGTTGCGGTCGGCCGACCACTGCATCGGCGTGCGCACTCCGTTGCGGTCGCCGAGGTACACGTTGTCGCCCATCCCGATCTCGTCGCCGTAGTAGACGACCGGTGTGCCTGGCAGCGAGAACAGCAGTGCGTTGAGCAGCTCGATCTTGCGCCGATCGTTGCCGAGCAGCGGCGCGAGGCGGCGGCGGATGCCCAGGTTGATGCGCATCTCGAGGTCGGTGGCGTAGGCCCGCAGCATCAGGTCGCGCTCTTCGTCGGTGACCATCTCCAGCGTCAGCTCGTCGTGGTTGCGCAGGAACGTCGCCCACTGGCCGCCCTCGGGCGGCGCCGGCGTCTGCTCCATGATGTCGACGATCGGCGTGCGGTGCTCGATGCGCAGCGCCATGAACAGCCGCGGCATCACGGGGAAGTGGAAGTTCATGTGGCACTCGTCGCCGTCGCCGAAGTACGCGGCGGCGTCCTCCGGCCACTGGTTGGCCTCGGCGAGCAGCATGCGATCGGGCCACTCGCTGTCGAGGTGCTTGCGCAGTCGTTTCAGCACGTCGTGGGTCTCCGGCAGGTTCTCGCAGCTCGTGCCCTCGCGCTCGAAGAGGTACGGCACGGCGTCGAGGCGCAGGCCATCGACGCCGAGGTCGAGCCAGTGGTCGAGGACGTCGAAGACCTCCGCCTCGACATCGGGGTTGGCAAAGTTGAGGTCCGGCTGGTGGGAGTAGAAGCGGTGCCAGAAGTACTGGCCGGCGATCGGGTCCCACGTCCAGTTCGACGTCTCGAAGTCCGAGAAGATGACGCGGGCGTCGGCGTAGCGGTGGGGGTCGTCGCTCCACACGTAGAAGTCACGCTCGACCGAGCCGATCGGCGCACGGCGGGCCCGTTGGAACCACGGGTGCTGATCGGACGTGTGGTTGACGACGAGCTCGGTGATGACGCGGAGGTTGCGGGCGTGGGACGCAGCGAGGAAGCGCCGGAACGAACGCAGGTCGCCGTAGTCGGGGTGGATGGTGCGGTAGTCGGCGATGTCGTAGCCGTCGTCGCGCAGCGGCGATGGGTAGAACGGCAGCAGCCACAGCGCCGTGACGCCGAGGTCGGCGAGGTAATCGAGGCGCTGCGCGAGACCGGTGAAGTCGCCGATGCCGTCGCCGTTGGAGTCGGCGAACACCCGAACGTGGGATTCGTAGATGACCGCGTCGCGGTACCAATCATCGGGACCTGTGGGCGGCGTGATCGGCGTCGCCCGCGCGGCGCGCTGGCCGCGGCTCACGATGGCTCGTCCTCGGCAACCGGTCGGACCTCGAAGATGTGCATGGGTGTGACCGCCGGGTCGAGCTCGACGAAGTTCCACGCACCCTGCCAGCGGAACGCCGCCCCGGTCAGCTGGTCGACGACGTCGTAGGTCGACTCGTAGGGCAGGCCGAGCGGCGCGAGGTCGACGTCGACGTAGCCGGTCTGCGGGCGATCCACGTCAAGGTTGGCGACGACGAGGATCGGTGCGCCGGCGCCGCCGGGATCGGTCTTCGAGAAGCACAGCAGCGCCTGGTTGGCGCACTCGTGGAAGCGCAGCGTGCGGAGGTGGGCCAGCGCCGGCTGCTGGCGGCGGATCTCGTTGAGCCGGGTGAGCAGCGGGGCCACCGAGTCGCGGCGGTCGAGATCCCACTGGCGCACCTGGTACTTCTCGGAGTCGAGGTACTCCTCCGAGCCGGGCCGCAGAGGAAGGTGCTCGCACAGCTCGAAGGCAGGGCCGTACACGCCCCACGACGGCGAGAGCGTGGCGGCCAGCGCGGCACGGCTGGTGAACATCGCCCGGCCGCCGGTCTGCAGCTGCTCGGTGAGGATGTCGGGTGTGTTCGGCCAGGCGTTCGGCCGGAAGTAGTCGACGGTGCGCGTCGAGAGGTCCTCGAAGTACTGGCGCAGCTCCCAGGACGACTGGCGCCACGTGAAGTACGTGTACGACTGGTTGAAGCCGATCTTGGCGAGGCGCTCCATGACCCGCGGGCGGGTGAAGGCCTCGGCGAGGAAGATCACCTCGGGGTGCTCGGTGCGGATGACGTCGATCACCCACTTCCAGAAGGCGAACGCCTTGGTGTGCGGGTTGTCGACGCGGAAGATCGAGACACCGTTGCCGATCCAGAAGCGGATGACGTCGGCCAGCTCGTCCCACAGGCCCTGCCAGTCGGCGCTCTCGAAGTCGAGCGGGTAGATGTCCTGGTACTTCTTCGGCGGGTTCTCGGCGTACTGGATGGAGCCGTCGGGTCGGTGGGCGAACCACTCGGGGTGCGCGGTGACCCAGGGATGGTCGGGCGCGCACTGGAAGGCGAGGTCGAGCGCGAGCTCGAGGCCGCGCTGGCAGCATTCCGTCGCGAGCCGCTCGACGTCGGCGATGGTGCCGAGCTCGGCGTGCACGGCGGTGTGGCCACCGTCGACGGCGCCGATCGCCCACGGGCTGCCGGTGTCGTCTTCGTCGGGCGTGACGGTGTTGTTGCGGCCCTTGCGGTGGGTGGCCCCGATGGGGTGCACCGGCGGGAGGTAGAGGACGTCGAAGCCCATCGCCGCCACGTGGTCGAGGCGGGCGATGGCGTCGGCGAGCGTGGCGTGGCCGATGGCCGGTGCGACGGTGGAGCGGGGGAAGAACTCGTACCAGGCGCTGAACCGTGCGGTCTCTCGGTCGACGTGCAGCGCGAACGGTGTCGGGGCCCCGGTGGCCAGCGGATCGCGTCGGCCCATGCGCCAGAACAAGGGCTCGAACGCTTCGGCCGCGCCGTGCTCGGGTTCGACGTCCTGCAGGTCGGGGATGTGGCCGTCGCTGTGCACGGCGGTGTGGCTGATGGTGGTGGTGGGGTCGGAGTCGGGCAGCCGGCCGAGGGCTCGGGTGTCGCCGCTGTCGAGGCGGTCACGCAGCGCGGCCAGGGCGACCGCGTCCGGGCCACTGACGTGTTCGAGCGTGGCGCTGATCAGCCGTGAGCCGATCTGCAGGTCGACGGTGATGTCGACGCCCAGCTCCGGCGGCGCCGCGAGCTTGAGCTCCATGCCGTGCAGCCACGTGCCGAGGTGGTCGAGCCAGCCGACGACCTGGAACTCCCATCGGCCGAGCTCGTCGGGCACGAACGTGGCGGCGAACCGGTCGTTGCCGAGCGCCTCCATCGGGAGCTCGGTCCACGACGCACTGGTGCCGGTGTGGCGGTAGCGCAGCGCAGCGGCGGCCCGATCGTGGCCGTCGGCGAAGACGTCGGCGGTGACGGTCACCCGCTCGCCGATCGTCGCCTTGGCCGGGAACGCGCCGCCGTCGACCACCGGCCCGACCACCTCGACCACGGCCCGGCTCGGCCGGGAGGTCGGCAACGCAGACATCGGGGCTGCACCCTAGGGCCGGGCTCGGCCGCGTCGCTTGGGTCCGCGAACTGGCGACGGAGTCGCAAATTCGCGGACCCCAGAGTCAGGCCGGTCGGTCGAACAGGGCGCGCTCGGCGTCGTCGGGGTACTCGATGATCACGGTGGTCCCGACGCGCAGCAGGTCCTCGGCGACCCGCCACTGCAGCCCCTCGACCTTGGCTCGCGCCGGCTCGTCGAACAGGTCGATGCCCAGCTCGATCATCCAGTCGTCGGCCCCGAGACGGATCCCCGACAGCTCGTTCGTCAACCGCCGCGCCAAGGTGTCTTGCCGGCGCCGGGCAGGCCGCAGATGAGGATCAGCCGTCCGTCCCGTTGCATGGAGAAGCGTTGGCCATCCGGACGAGGCTGAAGTCCCAGCGGTCGTCGACGGCTGCGTCGCGCAGCGGCCACAGCGACGGCACGAGGCGCAGCTCGATGCCGGCCGCGACGTGGGCGGTGAGCAGGTCGCCGAGCGGCTCGACGGCGAGTGGTTCGACGTCGTGCTCGCAGATCCACTGACCGCTGGCGCTCTCCCACGGGACGAAGTCGTCGGCCGGTAGGTCGTATCGGTAGAGCGCGACGCGGCGCATCCGGTCGAGCCATCCCAGCTCGATGGCGTGCAGCCGGCGGGCCGTCGTGACAAAGGTCTGCTCGAACGTCACCCGCTCCCGTTCGTCTCGCGGCCACACGGTCACACGCGGGCAGTCGCGCGGGAACCAGTACAGCGGTGCGTGCTCGGCGTCGATGGCCCACACGGCGGCGCGGTGGGTCGGGTTGGTCGCCGGCACATGAGGGACGAACCGTCGGATGCCGGGGTCCTCGCTGAAGTGGTGCAGCGTGACCACGCCACCCGAGTGTTGTCGATTCCCAGGGGAACCGGTCGCGCTCAGCGCGACCCGGTTTGGTCAGACCCTGGTCAGGGGGTGACGAGGCGGCGCCAGCCCTTCGGCACGCGGCCGGGGCGGACGGCGCCGGCGGCGATGACGGCGTCGAGCACGGGCCGGCACGCCTCGGCCCGGAGCTGGCGGCGCTGCGGTGTGCGGTTGACGGCGCGCCACGTCTCGAACGCCGACAGGCCGACCGTGGCGTAGACCCCCGGGTGGACGAGCTGGCCGAACATCAGCGAGATCAACCGCGGCGCGATGTGGCGCAGCGCGAACCGGTCGCGGCGGTCGGCGGTCGCCCACACCTCGGCCAGGCGCAAGCGGGCGAACGACAGGTGTCGCGCCTCCTCCATCCGGTGGTACTTGTTGACGTCGCGCAGGAACGGGTCGGTGGCGGGGTGCTCGGACGCCTGCTTCTGGATCAGATCGGGGATCTCCTCGCCGGCCAGCACGAGGGCGTGGAACGTGGCCGGCATGGTGATCACCCGGCGCACGACGCGGCGCAGCACCCGTTCGGCGATGGTGCCTCGGAACGGGTTGCGGGCGGTCGGCGCACACTGCTCGAGAAGCCGGACGAACAGCCGCTGGTGGCGGGTCTCCTCGCCGACCTCGTGCAGGAGGTACGTGACCCGAGCGTCGGTGAGGTCGGCCGTGCGCAGCACCTCGAGCGCGAACCCGGCCTCGAGCACGGCCTCGAAGCGGATCCCGGATTCGGTGATCGACGCCACCTCCTCGCGGGCCAGGGTGCGCCGCTGGTCGGCGGTGAGGTCGAGGTCGAGCCCGGCGATGCTGAGCAGCTCGTCGGCGAGCAACTGGCCGTCGCCGATCGACCCGGCAACGTCACGATCGGGCTCGATGACCCGGCGCGCCGAGGCGGTGTTGAGGCGTTCGACCTTCGTCGTGCGGTGGGGGCGGTCCAGCAGCGCAATCATAGTTACCGACGGTAACAAAACGCCAGCCTGGGGTCAACCCCCCGTGCCGGGCGATCTCCGGATGGCAGCCGACCCTGCGCCGAGACCGTTCCACAGCAGCCCCGCCAGGCCGTCGACAACATCGGCCCGAGACATGCTGGTGCGCCGTTCCGCCCACCAATCGCCCGCCGCGTGGACCATCCCGACGATGCCGACCGCCCACAGCTCGGCGGGTGCAGGGTCGCCCCCGTTGGCACGCAGTCCTGCGGCCAGCACGCCGGCGACGCGTTCGCTCACCTGGGCGACGAACGCCGAGGTGGTCTCGTTGCCGGAACGGGCGTCCTGCTGCACGAGGAACCGGTACAGCTGGGTCTCCTGCTCGATGAGGCGGAGGTACGCATCGATCGTGGCCCGCAGCACGGCCCCTTCCTCGGCCCGACCGAACGTCGCGAGGGCCGCCCGGATCGCCTCGTCGAGCTGCTGCTCGAAGCGCTCGCCGATCGCCGAGACGAGGCCCTGGCGGTCACCAAAGTGGCGATACAGGATCGGCTTCGTCACGCCGCCGGCGGTGGCCATGGCGTCCATCGACGTCCGCGGACCCTGCTCGCGCACGACGGCGGTCGCCGCCTCGAGCAGCGACTGACGCCGCTCGGCGGTGCTCAGTGATCCGGTGCGCGGCACCCCAGCTTGCTAGCAGGCTGACGCCTGAGGTCATGGACGGGTGTGCTGCCCGTCGGGCAGCCTGGGCCGGCCACCCGATGGAGGACGATCATGAACACCGAACCAGACGCACAGCTCGACGTGGAATCAATGGCGGCGATGATGCCGTTCACGGCCGCGCTCGGCGTGCGCCTCCGCAAGGCCGAGGCCGCCGAGGTGCAGGCGACCATGGCGTGGCGGGCCGACCTCTGCACCACGTTCGGCGCCCTCCACGGCGGGGCTGTCATGGCGATGGCCGACAGCGTCGGTGGCATCTGCGCCTTCCTCAACCTGCCCGCGGGCGCGACCACGTCGACCATCGAGTCGAAGACGAACTTCTTCCGCGGCGTGCGGGAAGGCGAGCTGCACTCGACGACTCGACCCCTGCACGTCGGGCGCACGACGATCGTCGTGCAGACCGACCTCCACGACGATCGCGGCAAGCGAGTCGCCCAGGTCACCCAGACCCAGGCCGTGATCTCCAGCTGACGGCGGTGCGAGGGACGATCGGTCACGATGTGGCGGTGCGGTTCCTGGATGGACCTGATGTGGCGCTGGCCGTACGCGACGTCTTCGACGACGCCGGCTACACCCTCGACGCCTTGACAGAACGGCTCGGCCCGCAAGCCTTCAACCATCTCTCGTCCGGCGAGTTTGCGCCGCTGCTGCGGGCGACCAGAGGGGCCGATCGGCTGGACGTACTGGCCCGTTTGTTCCTCATCGGTGAACCCGTGACGGTCAGTGCGGCGCGCGCCGCCCTGGCGCCTGTGGCGGTCGAGCAGTGGGCGGCCGGCGGGTTGCTGTCGGTGCGCGACGACGAGATCGAGGGGCTGGTCGCCATCCGGCCGCTCGGCGAGCCCGGCCATCGCCTCGTCGTCCACGATCGACCTGATCGCTCCGGAGCGGTGCGCGCCGATCACGTGCTGGGGATCAGCGCCTCGACCATGGCGCTGGCCGGGGCGACGATCCGCCGGCCGATCGAATCGGCACTCGATCTGGGGACCGGGTGCGGCATCCAAGGGGTGCTCGCCGCCGACCACAGCCGGCGAGTGGTGGCCACCGACGTCAACCCGCGCGCCCTGGCGTGCGCCACGCTGACGATGGAGCTCAACGACCTCGCCGCGGTGACGGTGCGCGGCGGCGACCGCTTCGACGCGGTCGGCGGCGAGCGGTTCGACCTGATCGTGTCCAACCCACCGTTCGTCGTCTCGCCGTCGCGGCGGTACGTGTTCCGAGACAGCGGGCTCCCGCTCGACGACCTGAGCCGGTCGATCGTGCGGGCCGCGCCCGACCACCTCGAGATCGGCGGCTACTGCCAGCTGCTCGCGTCGTGGGCGCACGTCCGTGGCGAGGACTGGCGGGCGCGAGTCGCGGGCTGGTTCGAAGGGACCGGTTGCGACGCGTTGGTCCTCGAACGAGAGGCCCTTGACCCGGCCGCTCACGCCGCCAGCTGGTTGCGCCAGGGAGGCCCGGATCAGTGGTCGGAGTTCGACGCGTGGATCGACGATGCCGAAGCACACGACCTGGAGGCGATCGGCTTCGGGCTGATCACCATGCGGCGGCGCCAGCACGGGGTCCCGTGGTTTCGCGCAGAGACGGCGGAACAGGACTTCGCCATGCCGTGCGGCGATCATCTCGGCGCGCTGTTCGAGCTCGCTGCGTTCCTCGAACGCCACGACGACGGGTCGCTGCTCGACGTCACCGTGCGGGCGGCGCCGGACGTCCTGCTCGACGAGCACAGACGAGCGAGCGGCGACGGGTGGGAGGTCGCCGCGCGTCGGCTACGTCAGACGGCCGGGTTGCGGACGGAGGGTGATGTCGACCCCGCGATCGCGTCGTTCGTCCTGGCGTGCGACGGCCGGCGACCGTTGCGTCAGGTGCTCGCCGGCGTCGCCGACGACCTCGACCTCGGCGCCGACGAGCTGGCGTCGGCAGCCGTTCCGGTCATCCGCCGAATGATCGAACAGGCCATCCTCCTGCCCGTCGGCGGGCCGTGATCAGAGCTTCTTGTTGGCCTTGAGGTCGAAGCCGGCGGTCACGGGCGCCGTCATCTTGCCGAGCGGGTTCTGCGGGGTGTAGCTGACCTCGACCTTGGCGTAGTTGATCGAGAAGTGCTCGCCCGGAGGATCGGCGTCGCTGTCGGTCTGCTCGATGCTGGTGACGGTGACGTCGTGCAGCCGGTACTTGAGGAAGTCGCTGGTCTTGCCCTTGACGGCGTCCCGTGAGCCGCTCAGCCGCGCCTCCTTGATGTGCGTGCCGGTCGCGCAGGCCAGGAAGATCGGCGGCGACGCCGCGCTGATGCGGGTGACGAAGTGGAAGTCCTCGAACGAGGCCTTGCCGGCACCGCTGCCGCCGCCGGTTCCCGGTGACCCGCTGTTGCTCACACCCCACGACCACGACTGCACGTCGATCTCGCCGGGGTGGACGACGTCCATCGACTCACCGACGATCCCGTCCAGCTTCAAGAACCACCGCTCAGCCATCGGGCCCAGCCTGCTCCCTCGGGCACCCCGCGCGCCAGTTCTGCGGTGCGATGAGCGATGAGTGGCGTCGTGACGCACATCGC
>JBPCJW010000080.1:0-13044 GCA_051004915.1 Ilumatobacteraceae bacterium | reverse complement strand
GGATTCGCCGCACATGGCGGAGCCCGGGTATTGCCACAGCACGTCGGGGGCGGCAGGGACGGGACCAGCGCCGTAGTACGTGCGGCTGGGGTTGCCGCGGAACGTCAGCAGCCCGGGCACCGCGCTCCCCCACGGCTGCCCGACGTCGTCGCCGTAGGCCAACGCCGGCGGACGCGTCGTGGCCGGCGCGACGGTCGTGCTCGTCGTGGTCGTTGCCTCGCTGGTCGTCGTCGGTGCCCCCGTGGTCGCCGGTGCGGACGTGGTGGTCGTCGTCGCGGTGAGCGGGTCGCTCGTGATCGCCGCGCCCGATGTTGCGACGTCCGGCTCGGCGTTCTGCGATGAGGCACCCGGAGCGGCGGTCGGCGGATCGGAGCTCCCCGTCGCATCGTCGGACCGGGACGCCGATCCGGTGCTGCAGGCGACCACGACTGCGCCCACGGCGAGCAGGACCCACGCACGCACTGACGGCAACCTAGCGATCGTCGGGGCGCGAGTGGAGGATGGCACTCGAGGCTCCACCCCTTGGTGCGCAATGCATCGTATGATCGCCGGCCGTGTTGCACCGGCGCACGCGAGGGATGGGTCGACGCGCCGTCGTCGCTGGCCCAGGGTTGACGGGGCTCGCCATCGTGCTGGCGGCGTGCGGTGTGGGTGCGGCCCGCGAGCTGCCGCCACTGCGCACCCCGGAGACCACCGTGCCGCCGCCGACGGTGGCCATCAACCCCTTCGCACCCGACCTCGTCGGGAGCGTCGTGGACAGCGAACCTGACGCCACCCCCGCACCAACCTCGGCGGATGCGGCACCGCCATCCGCACCGGAGTCCGGCCCCGACTCGACGTCGGCCAGCAACGCACCCACGACCGTGCCGGTGGCGGTCCCCGTGCCGACATCGCCGCCCGGCACGTTCAGCATCATCGTCACCGGCGACCTGATGGGGCACATCCCGATCGTCGACCGGGCTTCGGCCAACACGGGCGGCGCCGGGTACGACTTCGCGCCGATGTTCCGGACGGTCGAGCCGACGATCTCGGCGGCCGACCTGGCGATCTGCCACCTGGAGACGCCGATCGCGCCCCCCGGGACGGAGATCGACCCCGTCCCACCCGAGTACGGCATCCCTGCCGAGATGGCTGTGGCCATCGCCAGCGCCGGTTACGACCGCTGCTCGCTGGCGTCCAACCACTCGATGGACAAGGGCTCCGCCGGCATCGACGCCACGTTGAACGCGCTGGACGCCGCCGGTGTCGGCCACTCCGGCATGGCCCGGACGCCGGCCGAGTCAGCCTCGAGCGTCATCGATGTCGCCGGCGTCCCGGTCACCCACCTCTCCTACACGTTCAGCTACAACGGTCGGCCGGCGGCGAACGGCGAATCGTGGCGATCGAACCTGATCGATCCTGATCGCATCGTCGCCGACGCCCGGGCGGCGCGCGCCGACGGGGCGCGGTTCGTGATCGTGTCAGTGCACTGGGGGGCAGAGGGGAGCACCGCTGTCCTGCCGGACCAGCGCGGGTGGGCGGAGGAGATCACTGCGAGTGGCGCCGTCGATCTCATCGTCGGTCATCACGCCCACGTCGTCCAGCCGATCGAACAGGTCAACGGCACGTGGGTCGTGTTCGGGCTGGGCAACTTCCTCACCGCCATGAGCGACACCACGAAGTGCTGCGGGATCCGAGGCCAGGACGGGATGATGGTCCGCATCCAGGTCGCCATCCAGGCTGACGGCACGTTCAGCGTCGCCCAGCCGCAGGTCATCCCGACCTACGTCGACCGGTCGGACTACACCATCGTGCCCGTCAACGCCGCCCTCGCCGGCGAGATCGGGATGGGCGCCCTCGATGCCGGTGCGCTGACCGACTCACTGGACCGCACGCGCAACGTCGTCGGGCCGTTCATCGTCGAACGCTGAGGCCCGCCCGCCGTCGCCCTGCGCTCTGTGTGAGCGAAGAGATCGGCAGGACGGCGTCTTCGCTCACGCAGACATGCAGTTCGGCGCGAGCGCGGCGTCGACCGTCGCCACGACCTACGCCGGTCCTCGACGACCTGCTCGTCGGTGAACTGGTACGGCTGTCGGCCTGCGGCGAGCAGCGCGTTGAGCCGTTCGGCGTCGCCGCGCAGTTGCGACTTCGAGCAGTGGAAGCGGTAGCCGAGCAGCTCGACCACGACGTTGGTGCCGGAGAACGCGCAGTCGACACGACCCAGCGGTCACCGACCCTCGTCAGCACCTGCTGGATGGACAGCGCCGGCAGTCCAACCTCGGCGAGGAGCTGCAGGAACCGCCGCTCGAGCCAGCTGTGACCGCCCCGGGTGACTTCGTGACCGGCCAGCACGTCGAGCAACCTCGGGATGCCGTAGCGGCCCTTCGTGCGCAACGCGCAGATCCGTCGATGCAGTAGGTCCTCGTTGAGCAGACCGTCACGCAGCGCCGAATCGACCGCCCTGGCCAGCGCCGCGGGCGGCTCGGTACGGGGCCAGATCGATCACGGTTCGCGCGCCGCCCGTGACGTACAGCCCATGGGCGTGCGCGCGATCGATCAGTGGCAGCTCGGCGGTCGTATGGATCACGGCGCCGAGCCGTCGAACGTTGCGATCACGCTGCAGGGTGAGGTGGAACGGTGGTCGCAGCGCGAAGCCGTCAAACCCGTGCAGCGCAGCTGCCGTGGAGCCGGACACCCCGACCGGATCGCCGACATCGAGGACGAGCGCAACGAGACCAGCGAACGCTGTTCGGGAAGTGAAGGAGGACCGGAAGGCATGGGGACCGACTGGTGCGGGGAGGCCGCTCTGGACTCGGCGTCGAGCTGGCCGTCGCTCATCCCGGCGCCATGTGCCTGCTCCCCTGAGAAGGCACCCAGCTGACCTGTCGCAACCGTCGCGAGGCGACGGTGGTTCGTGGCCACTCAACACGAGGGGCGTCACGGCCATCGTTCCCGCCACCGCGACCCCCGCCACCGCGACCCTGCTGGCGAGCCGATCGCTCGGTCCGGTCGAGCGCCGAGCAGCGACGCTCCGCCCGCGCTCTGGGTGAGCGAAATCGTGAGCAGGACAGCGTTTTCGCTCACGCAGAACGAAGACAGTCGAGCTGCGGACTCGACGTCAGCAGGTGAAGCCGTTCTCGGCGGCGACCTCCTCGGAGACGAAGCCGAGGTCGAGCACGGGTGCCGGATCACCGTTCGTCTCGAACAGCCGTGTGGCCGCCGCGTCGATGTCCTCCTGCGGCGCCGTCTTGGCGATCGTCGCCAGCAGCTGGGCCTGCAGCGTCGCCCCATCCGTCGGGGGGGCCCCCGACAGCGCCAGCTCGGCCTCGTCGGCCAGGGCGGCTCGGTCACGAGCGTCGAGCCCGAGCTCTTCCAGTGCACCCTCGGCCGCAGTCGCCCGTTGGCGCAGCGGATCAGCCAGCTCGAACAGCTCGTTCGGGGCGGCCTCGAGGTACGGCGTGAGGGCCCGCAGCAGCAGCGGCGCGAAGGCCAGATCGGACACGCCGGCGTGGCTCGTCGCCTCGCTCAGCGCGGCTTCGGCATATGCCGTCACGGCGGCCACCGTGTCGGTGACCGTTGCACAGAACCGGCCGGGGTCGCCGCCGGTCAAGCTGGTGATGACGGTCGCGTCGTCGATGTCCGCCGGGCCGCCTCCCGCCACGGTGGTCGTGGTCGACGACGCCGTCGTCGTCGTCGGTGACGGCGTCGTCGTCGATGGCGGCGTGGTCACCTGCGTCTCCGAGTCACCCGGCACCTCGTCGAGCAGCGTCGTGTTGAGGAGCGCGACGAAGTCGACCAATGCGGACGCTTGGACGTAGTCGGCAGCGATGATGTTGGGGAGCTGGCCACGCTCTTCGGCGCAGCGCCGCGCTCGGTCGCCGACGACGTCATCGTTGTTGGCCTGCGCGGCCAACCCCGGGTTCGGCCCCCTCGTCGTCACCCAGTGGTTGATCAGGAACAGTTGCCCGCTCGTCCCCCCCCGGTTCGCGGTGCAGTCGAACGAAGCGATCGAGTCGTAGCTGAACAGGGTCTCCTCGAACCACCCCTCGTACGCCGGCTGATACCACGGCGGCCCGCTGTCGCCCCCACCATCCTCGGCGAACACCACGAGCGTCGTGCCGGCGTCGATCAGCTCCTGCAGCGTCGGCAACGGCTGGCCCAGCTGCAGCGTGGCGATCTCGTCCTCCAGCCCGGCGTCGATGAACGCCTGGGCCGTGTCGTCCGGGGTGGTGGCGTCCTGGACGACGATCAGCACCACGTCGTCCGGATGGGTCTCGACGAACTTCTTCACATCGGCGAGCACGCTGGCAAAGGAGATGGCACCGAGCTCGCAGTAGTTGTGACAGAGGTAGATGCTGCTCTCCGCGTTGGCTGCCTGCGGCGCCCGCGCCGACAGAGTGTTCGCTCGTTCGACGACGCCCGGGTCGGCGCCCTCGAACTCGGGGTTGGAGAGCTCCCGCGCCCGGTCGGTGAGCACGATCGGAGTCTGCGAGCCGGGGAGGCGGGCCCTCGACGGGATCCCGTAGTGCGTGTCGATCAACAGCGCCCGGATGCCACTGTTCAACTGGTCGCCGATCGGCCCGATCTGCTCGCCGAACAACCAACCGGGGTACAGCGCGGACGACATCGAGTTGTGGGTGCCGGCGAAGACCACCTCGTTCAACCGTCGCTCACACAGTGCCTCGTCGCCGTTGCACCCCGATGGCGCCGAGTCCGATGCGTCGGCCGCCGAGCGCGACGTCGTGACGACGAGGCCGGCGGTCAAGGCGGCCAGCAACAGCAGGACGCTGGCGAACACCAGCGGTGGGCGCCACCACGAGCTGCGCGTCCGTTCGTCGGTGGTCACCCGCCGCAGCAGCCGCAGCAGCTCGGCGGTCCCGAGGTACGTCAGCCACAGGCCGGCGACGACGGCCAGCACGACCGAGGCCACTGCGAGGTTCTGGATGATGACGAACCCGAGCACCACGCCGAGCACGCCGACGAGCAGCGTCCCCCACGTGGTCTGCCGGCGGGCCTCCAGCCATCTCGCTGTCCGCCGACCGACCACCGCCGGCGTGTACAGCTGATCGGTCGACGCGGCCGCCCCGGCCACGACGATCCCGTAGCCGACCACCCACAGCGCCAACGTGCGGAGGTCGACGGTGATGTCGCTGATCCCGCCGGACACGGCGGAGCTCAGTTCGGCTCCGGCGACCAGCCGGCCGGCGTACCACTGCGCGGCCCACAGCAGGGCGAGGACGAAGACCCCGACGATCGCCAGCACCCAGCCCAGCCACCACACGGTGCGGCGGTGGTCGCGGGACAGCACGATGGCCAGCACCGCCGCCACCACAGCCCCCGCGAGGCAACCGAACCCGATCGCCCGGATCGTCGACTCGAGACGCCACACGCCGTAGCTGGCCAGATCCTCCGTGATGTCGGCGAAGGAGCTGGAGAAGCCGCCCTCCTGGACGGGCTGCCCGCGGGCGTTCGAGGGGAGCTGCAGGTTGCCGCTGATGATCGAGATCGAGTCGGACAGGTTGATGCCGCTGCTGCCGCCGCCTCCCCGTAGCACGTCGGCGTGCACCGTGCGGATGCCGTTGCGGATGATGCTGCGGAACGTGTCCGTGTCCAGCGCCGCCTCGATCGCGGCTTGAAACGCTGGGCGGTAGCTGATCGCCTGCTGGTTGCCGACCTTCACCAGTTCTGTGGTCAGGAGATCGGCGGCGGCTTTGCGCACCGCCTCGGAGTCGAGCATCGACACGGCGCGGCGGCTGAACGCTCTGCTGTCGTAGACGGTGCTGTCGACCCACAACCCGAGGCCACCGACGAGCAGCAGGACGCCGGTCAGGGCTAGGAGGACTGGGACGAAGGCGCGCCGCATGTCAGTCGGTTCCCGTGCCGTCATCGGCACGAGAGGTCCCCCTCACCACAGCAAACATCCTCGCACAACGACCACTCGCGACGCCGTCAGTCTCGGCCAGGTGATCCGCGACCAGAGCGCGAGGCGGCAGTACTCTCGATCGCCGCTTCACACCAGAGGGCCCATCACAACCGGGGCCCATCACGAACAGAGAGAGGGACATGTCCGCCGTCGATCCCAACATTCCGCAGGCCAAGCCGTTCTCGGTGGCCCTCGTGCAGTGGCTGGCCTACTTCCAGGGTGCGGTCACGATCGTCGGCGGCGTGCTGCTGCTCGCCTTCCGCAACAACGCAGAGGTGCGCGAGGACTACACGTCGATCGAGATCACGTTCGCCGGCATCTGGCTGATCATCATCGGACTCGTGACGTGGTGGGTGGCCACCAGTTAGGCCAGAGGTTCTCGCCTGGCGCTCGTCATCGTCGCCTGCGTCACGCTACTCAACCTCGGCTCGTCGGTGTGGTGGATCTTCATCCACCCGGTACACGTGGTGGGCGGGTTGATCAACATCGTGCTGTCGGCGGTGATCTTCTACGTCGCCGTGCTCGACCCCGACACCCAGACCTACTTCGAGCGGTACGGTCACTGACCCTCTCCGACGAGGTGCTCGCTGACGTCGGACTGTCGGCCGACGAGATTGACATCCTCCGCCGTTCCGGCACGGCCAACAGCGTCACGGCTCGGCGAACAGGTCCTCGTCCGGGACCGCCGGTGGCGTCTGCGAGTCGCGCCGGCGAACCTCGTCGATCGAGTTCAACGTGACGGCCAGCACCGGAACGGCGAGGAACGTCCCAACGAACCCGAACAGTGCGCCTCCGGCCGTGATGCCGAGGAGGATCACCAGCGGGTGCATGCGCAGCGCCCTGCCATAGACGTACGGCGCGAGCAGATCGTTGTCGAGCTGCTGCACGACGAGGGCGACACCGGCGACGATCAGTGCCGGCACGCCGCCGGCCGTGACGAGCGCCACGAGGATGGCGACGACGCCGGCGAACACCGCGCCGACGATCGGGATGAACGCCGCCATGAACGTGACGATCATCACCGGTCCGACGAGGCGCGCCCCGACCGCGAACAGGGCGATGCCGATGGCGATCGATTCGACGATCCCGAGCATCGCCGCGCCCTTGAGGTACCCCCCGATGGCGTCCCACGCCCGTCGCGCCACGCGGTTGGCCCTGGTGCGGCGGTCAGCCGGCAGCGCCCGCAGCGCGACGGTCGTCATGCGCCGCCCATCCTTGAGGAAGAAGTACCCCACGATCAGCGCCAGCACCGACCCGACGACGACCTCGGCGACGATCACTGCGCTCGACGCGACCGAGCCCTCGCGAGAGGACACGAACCGGCTCAGCGCCTCGCCGGCGCGCTCCCGCCACCGCTCGACGTCGGCGGCGTCGAGGTCGAACGGGCCATCCTCGACGAGCCACCGCTGGAAGTCGTCGATGCCCTCGGTGATCGTCGTGCCGAGCTGGTCGAACTCGCGCACGAGGCTGCGCCCGACGATCAGCAGCACTGCGGCCACGACGAGGAGGAACCCGACCAAGATTATTCCTGCGGCCAGGCCCGGCTTCAGCTTGCGGCGCAGTCGGGCGGCGACCGGCGCGAGCGCGCGCACCAGGAGCACCGCCACCGCGACGGGGAGGACGACCACGAGGAGCTGGCCGATCAGCCAGATCACGGCGTAGGCGGCCAGCCCGATCGCGAGCAGTCGCCACGCGTAGGCGGCCGCCGTGGCCACGGTCGGGTGGACGCGTGGTCCCGGGCGCCCATCGTCCGTCGGCTCGGCGGGCATCAGCTCGGGCTCTGTCACGTCAGGCGCTGGCACATCGGGGGCTTTGGCACATCAGGCTCCGGCACGACGGGCGCCGAACGTCGGGCGGTCGCGACGATCGAGATCAGCCGTCGCTGCCGTCGGGATCGTCCATCGCGTTGCCGATCAACGCCGTTCGCTCGGGGTCGTCGAGCAACGCGCCCGCTTCCGCCAACTCCTCGACATCCACGTCACCGTCGCCGTCCTGTTGCACGCCGGAGTACTGCAACCGCGTCACGTCGAACGGCGTCTCGTCGGACTCGGCCTCCAGATCGAGCAGCTCGTCGGCGTCGGCGAGCTCGGCTTCATCGGCGAGGTCGGCGACCAGCGCGTCCTCGTGGTCGGCACTCTCCTCGTAGTCATCGAGCTCGTCGGTCATCGCCCGATCCTGGCACGTCCGCCCGGCGCGCGATCGGCGTGCTTCTGCCAGCATGGTGGCGATGGTGTCGATGATGACGCGAATGCCGGCGGCGTTCATCGGGCACGGCACGCCGATGAACGCGCTGGATGACAACCGGTTCACCGCCGCGTGGCGGGCGTTGGGGGAGCAGCTCCCCCGACCGCGCGCCGTGCTCGTGATCTCGGCGCACTGGTTCATCAATGCCTCGGCGGTGACGGCGATGGAGCGGCCGCGCACGATCCACGACTTCTACGGGTTCCCTCCCGAGCTGTTCGCCGTCGAGTACCCGGCGCCAGGGGACCCCGAGCTGGCCAAGGAGATCGCCGAGCTGGTGCGGCCGACGTGGATCGGCCTCGACCACGACAGCTGGGGCACCGACCACGGGGCATGGTCCGTGCTCGTCCACCTCGCGCCGGCCGCCGACATCCCCGTGATCCAGCTGTCGATCAACGCCGTGCAGCCGCTCGACTACCACGTCGAGCTGGGCGCTGCGCTGGCGCCGCTGCGCGACGCCGGGGTGCTGATCATCGGCAGTGGCAACGTCGTGCACAACCTCGGCAGGATCGATCCCAGCAAGCCGGAGGTCGGGTCCGACTGGGCGCGACGGTTCGACGACGCAGCCCGCGAGCTCATGACGGGCGCACCCGGTGACATCGCCAAGCTCGGGCACCACGACGACGTCGACCTCGCCGTGCCGACGCCGGACCACTTCCTCCCGTTGTTGTACATCGCCGGGTTGGCTGCAGCGGGAGGCGAGAACTGCGAGGTCCTCGTCGACGGCCTGGCGATGGGATCGCTCTCGATGATCTCCTACACGGTGGGCTGCGGAGAGGTCACGACGAACGGGAAGCTCGGGCACGTCTCGGCGCCCGCGCTGCCACCGGTGCCGGCGGAAGAGACCAACATGTGATCGAGGCTGACGGGCCTCATCTCGCTACCTCGGAGGTCGTGATGGCAACTGCTCTCGTCACCGGTGCGTCGGGCGGCATCGGCTTGGAGCTCGCCCGGCTGCTCGCCGCCGACGGCCATCGCCTCGCGCTCGCCGCTCGATCGACGGGGCAGTTGGAGCGGGTCGCCGCCGAGTTGCCGGATGCCACGGCGGTCACGGCCGACCTGTCGACGCCAGAGGGCGTGCGCGCAGTGCGCGAGGCGGTCGGCGAGGTGGACGTCCTCGTCAACAACGCAGGGATCGGGGACTTCGGACCGTTCGCCGAGACCGACCCGGCGCGGACGCAGCAGATGATCCAGCTCAACGTCGTTGCCCTGACGGAGCTGACGAGGGCATACCTGCCGGGCATGCTGGCCAAGCGGTCGGGGCGCGTGCTCAACGTCGCGTCGACGGCGTCGTTCCAGCCGGGTCCGTTGATGGCCGTGTACTACGCGACCAAGGCGTACGTGCTGTCGTTCACCGAGGCCGTGGCCGAGGAGGTGCGCGGCTCCGGGGTCACCGTCACCGCGCTGTGCCCGGGTCCGACGGCCACCGGCTTCCAGGCGGAGGCCCAACTGGAGGGGTCGAAGCTGGTGCGCGGTCGGACACTGCCCACGGCCGCAGACGTCGCCAAGGACGGGTACCGGGCGATGCTGCGCGGCGACGTGGTGTACGTGCCCGGGTTCCGCAACAAGGTCCTCGCCTCATCGGTGCGCCTGACCCCCCGACCGATCATCCGCCGCGCCGTGCACCGCATCCAATCGACGTAGAACTGGGCGCCGATCGTCTCGCGATGGACCGGCTGCCGGGCACCCTTTCTGCCAGCTGTCGTCAGAGATCGCCCCCAGATCCGTCGATGGCAAGATTCGCGCCCACTTCACCGGGCCGGCGGACGACGGCCACGTAGGTGAGCGCACCGCAGCTGACGTACAGCGCAGCCTGGACGTTGAGCAGCAGCTTGACGTCCAGATGGTCGACGAGCAGACCGACGCCGATCGCACCGACGATCGCACCGACGGACGTGGTCGCCGACGCCAGTCCTTGCAGTCGGCCGAGCACGGCCGGGGGGCAGAGCCGCTGGGCGGTCGTCATGGCGCCGACCTGCGAGGTCATGTTGGGCAACCCGCTGAGCGCGAACAGCACGAGGAACAGCCACAGCGCGGTGGTCAGCGCAGTGATGTTGACGAAGACGAACGCCACTGCGCCAAGACCGGCGTAGCCGACCATCATCAGCACCGGGGACTGGACGCGAGTGGCGAAGCGACCGACCAGCACGGAGGCGGCGATACCACCGAAGGCGGCCATGCCACGGATGATGCCGACCGTGGCTTCATCGCCGTCGAGCACGTCGACCACGAACGCGATGAACAGCACGGGGAACATCGCGAACGCAACCGCCGCGAGGGTCTGCACGCCGAGGTAGCCGACGAGGCGACGATGTCGACGGATCTCCTGCCACCCGCGCCGGACGCCTGAGGTGTCGGGCTGACCATCGCTCTGGCTGGCCGACAGGCTGGGCGTGGGAGTGCGCACGAACGCGGTGGCGACGGCGACGGCGACGAACGTGGCGGCGTCGACGACGACCACCGTGGTCAGCCCGCCGAGGGCGGCCGCGATGCCGCCGAGCGGTGATCCCACGAGGCGCGCGATCGAGGAGGCAGCGGTGTTCGCCGAGTTCGCCTGGACAAGTTGGTCGGTCCCCACGATCCGGGGCACCAGTGCGAACGACGCAGGATCGTTGACCTGTTGCAGCAGACCTTGCACGCCGGCGACGACGAACGCCGGCCAGATCCGCTCGGCGGACACGGCCAGCAACGGCAGCAGGGTGACCGCCTGGAGCAGGTTGGTCCCGATCACGGTGCGTCGCAGGTCCCATCGGTCGGCGAGCGCGCCACCGGCCGGCCCGAAGATGATCCCGACGGTCAGCTCGATGACGACGATCGCCGCCGTCAGGCCACCCGATCTCGTCTCCACGTACACGAACGCCGGCAGGGCGACCGCCAGCAGCCAATCGCCGACGTTGTTGACGAACCCGCCACCGAGGACCAACCAGAAGTCGCGGTTCCGCCACACGCTCACCCGCACTCCCGGACTCTGACAGTCCCCCCGCCGCCAAGCCGGATCGGTTCCGCGATCTCAAGCCACAGGGCTGCTGGGCGCCTCCTCTGCCAGCTGTCGTCAGCGATGGCACCCAGATCGTGCTGACAGCGCGAGGTCCTGTCGCCCTGCCGACCGGCGATCCGTCACCGCGGACGGTCGCCGCAGATCGTGATGCGCCGCATGACGCGACGCGCGCCGCGGTAGTCGTGCAGTGCGAAGTGCTGCACGCTGCGGTTGTCCCACATCGCCACCGAACCGGCCTGCCAGCGGAACCGGCAGGTCAGGGGCTCGGCGGTGGCGTGCTCGTACAAGAACCGCAGCAGCGGATGGGACTCGGCGCGGCTCATCCCCTTGATCCCGATGGTGAACGCCGGGTTGACGTAGAGGCCCTTGCGGCCGGTCTCCGGGTGGGTGCGCACGACGGGGTGCTCGACGTGGGAGGACGCCGCCTCGGCATCACCCCTCGTGGCCATCGCTCGGCTCTGCTGCGAGTAGCCGCCCCCTCCGTACTGCGGGCCGGCGGAGTGGACGGCCACCAACCCGTCGAGCACACCCTTCATCGTCTCGCTCAGGGCGTCGTACGCAGCGAGCTGGCTGGCAAACAGGGTGTCGCCGCCGACGGCCGGGACGTCGACGGCGTAGAGGATCGACCCGAGGTCGGGCTCGGGCAGGAACGTCACGTCGGTGTGCCAACCGCCGCCGAAGTTGGCGCGATCGTCGGGCTCGGTGACGATGTCCAGCACCCCCGGGTGATTCGGGTTCGCTTTGACGTACGGATGCACGCCGAGCTCGCCGAACCGACGACCGAAGGCGAGTTGCTGCTCCGCCGACAGCTGCTGATCACGGAAGAACAGCACCTGGTGGTCGTTGAACGCTTGGCGCAGTGCGGCGACCGTCTCGTCGGCGAGCGCCACGGACAGGTCGATCCCGCGCACCTCGGCGCCGATCACTCCACTCACCGGCTCGATCTCGAATGTCGGCTCCATGCGCTCCCCTCGCCACGAGTCAAGCTAACGACCGCCGCCGATACGGTCACGGTCTTGGAGGACCCGGAGGTCGACACCTACGACTTCACGATCGACGCGCTCGAGAAGATCGTCGAACGGTGCGCCGCCGACGGTGACCGCAACGGCTACTTCGCTGCGATGTACCTCGCCGTGACCAACACCGTGCGACAGCGCTCGAGGGAGGGTCACTTCGAGGATGCGCCGAACATGCAGCGGTTCGTCATCGGGTTCGCGGGCCGCTGCCTCGACGCGATGACTGCGTGGCGGGCGGGCGACCCGTGCGCCGAGGCATGGCTCGCCGCGTTCCGCGCCGCCCAACAGTGGCGTCCGATCATCCTCCAGCACCTCCTGCTCGGCATGAACGCGCACATCAACCTCGATCTCGGCGTCACCGCAGCCGAGGTGGCCGACGGCCGTTCGATCGAGGCCGTGCGCCGTGACTTCGATGCCGTCAACGACGTGCTCGGCGAGCTCGTCGACGGCTGTCAGCAGGCGCTGGGCGCCGTGTCACCGTGGCTCGACCTCGTCGACCGCATCGGCGGAAGCGGCGACGAGACGATCATCCGCTTCAGTCTCGTGGCCGCCCGCCGGCAGGCCTGGTCCGTCGCCGAGCGGTTGGCGCCGCTGAGCGAGCCGGAGCGCGGTCGACAGATCGCCGCCGTCGATGCCAACGCCGCACGCGTCGCGCGCTTCGTGGAACACCCCGGCGTGCACGCCAGCGCGCTGCTCTTCGCGGTTCGCATTCGCGAGCGAGCTGAACCAGCTGAGGTCATGCGCCTCCTGGCCGGGGTACGCCCGGTCGAGCATTGACCGGAGCACCGGGACCAGTCGGTCTCGAGACTCGTTCTCTGGAGCGGACGACGGGATTCGAACCCGCGACCCTCACCTTGGCAAGGTCCTACAACTCCGCCTCGATTTGT
>JBPCJW010000079.1:0-11823 GCA_051004915.1 Ilumatobacteraceae bacterium | reverse complement strand
GTGTCGGCGTCGGCGCCGTGCTGTGGCTGCCGCCGATCGCCGACCAGCTGACCAACCGGCCTGGCAACATCCGCCCGCTCGTCGATCACTTCGGCTCCCCAACAGAGGCCGCAATCGGGTTCGGGGCAGCGATGCGCATCGTGCTGCGCCACCTCGACGTCGTGGGCTCCCTCGGCAAGCAGGTGGTCGAGACGGAGACGTTCGCCGACACGCTGTCGATGTGGCGCGGCGCGTTGACGCTGGTGCTGTGGATGGTCGCGGCGGGTGTCGCAGGGCGGATCGGATCTCGCGCCCTGCGCGCCCTCCACGTCACGATCGGCGTCGCCCTCGTCCTCGCGATCGCGTCGACGGCGCGCATCTTCGGGCGGCCGTGGTTCTACCTCACGCTGTCCATCTGGGCCGTCAGCACGTTGATGGCGGGGGCGATCCTGTGGACCGCCATTGTGGCGGTCCGCCGGACCCATCTGGGCCTGCCAGCGCGTCGCGTGATCGCGAACGCCGCGGCAGGCATCGCCGTTGCGGGGTCGCTGGCGTCGACGGTCGCCTTCGCCTCGGCGGACCATCCCGAGGAGCGCCTCAGCGAGGCCGTCGGCACGTTGTCCGGGCCGACCTACGACGCGGTGGTCGCCGAGGTCGGTGCAGCGACCGGCGTGGATGGCCGCTACATCGTGCGGTGGAGCGACGCCGCCGACATCGGCAGCCCGGGTTTCGGGCTGCTCAACGAGCTGGAACGGCGCGGTCTGGACGTGGGGTCCGACGAGTACTTCCGGGTTCCGGTGACCCAGCACCGGACGCGCCTGCGGGCCGATGCCGACGCCCAGATCCACCTTGCCACGGGCGGGTACGTCGACATCTGGCGGGCCGAGCCCGACGCCGAGGAGGTGGCCACGTACGATCCGCGCTCGGCCGAGCAGCTCGCCGAGTACGACGAGGTGCGGGCGCGGTTCATCGAACGGCTGCGGGCCGAGGGACTGCGCGAGCTCATCGAGCTCGTCGACACCAACCTGTTCGGCATGTCGGTCGACGTCCGTCTGTCGGCCGCCGACCAGGCCGACCTCGGTCGGCTCATCGAGCTCGGTCAACCGATGGTCGTGTTCATCGCCCCACCGCCGTCCGACGACGACCCGACCGCGCTGTGATCGACGCGTGAGGCTCCGCTCCGTCCTCGCCGGGCGTGGTTACCCTCGCACCGTGCTCCTGGACCCGCCCGCCCCTCGTTCGGCCTAGGGCCGCGACTGGCCAGCGATGGATCTGCGGGAGCGCCGAGACGGCGTCGGCCGTCACCCCTGGGAGATGGCCAGATCGCGGGCGTACCGCCGCCTCCTCGCCAAACACGTGCATGTCGCGACGGTCGATCGCGTCCTCGACGTCGGCGCCGGCGACGGCTGGTTCGCCGAGCAGCTGGGCGCGGATCTGCGCCCGAGCACCGAGGTCGTCTGCTGGGACACCAACTACGGTCCCGCCGAGTTGCACGCCGGTGACGGCACGAACGTGCGCCGGACGGCGACGCGCCCCGCTGGGCGCTTCGACGTGGTCTTCGCGCTCGACGTCTTGGAGCACGTCGAGGACGACGACGGTCTGCTCGCCGACGTGATCGTCCCGGCGCTGACTCGCAGCGGCACGGCGATCATCAGCGCCCCGGCCCACCCGCTGCTGTTCTCCGACCACGACCGGATGCTGCAACACGTCCGTCGATACCGGCCACGCGCGCTGTTCGAGCTCGTCGGGCGCCACCTCGATGTCGTGGCGACCGGCTCGCTGTTCACGACGCTCGTCCCGCCACGCGTCGTCGACGTCGCGCTGCAGCGACTGGGCCGATCGACGGAGGCGGAAGGAGCCGGGTCGTGGTCGCACGGCCCGGCGCTGACACGTGGCATGACGGCGGTCCTCGACCTCGACGCGTCGAGCGGGCTGGCGCTGGCCCGCCGTGGCCTGCGCCTGCCGGGCCTCTCGGCGTGGGTCGTGGCCCGGGCGCGGTGATGCCCCCAGCGACGATCGTCGTCCCGTGCTTCAACGAGGTCGCCCGGCTCGACCCACTGGCGCTGCGCGGGCTCGCCCGCGCCGCGAGCGCACGGGTGCTGCTCGTCGACGACGGCTCCCGCGATGGCACCGACCGACTGGTCCGCTCGGCCGCCCACGAGCACGGCGACGAGCTGGCGGCGATGGTCCTGCCTCGCAACGTGGGCAAGGGAGAGGCGGTGCGGCGGGGGATGCGAGAGGCGATCGCCGGTGGTGCGTCCATCGTCGGTTACTATGACGCCGACCTGGCAACACCGCCGGAGGAGATGGCCCGACTCGTCGAGGTGCTGCGCGGCGAGCCGGACCTTACCGCCGTGCTCGGCTCCCGCGTCGCCCTCCTCGGCCACCGCATCGAGAGGTCGATCGGTCGGCACTACGCCGGGCGGATGTTCGCCACGTTGAGCAGCGTCGTGCTCGGACTGCCCATCTACGACAGCCAGTGTGGCGCCAAGGTGTTCCGGGCCGGAGCGCCGCTGCGCACCGCCCTCGCCGAGCCGTTCGGCAGCCGGTGGGCGTTCGACGTCGAGCTGCTCGCCCGCCTGCTGCGCGCTGGCGCACCGCCCGGGACGCTGCGCGAGGTCCCACTCGTCGAGTGGCGCGACGTCGGCGGCAGCAAGCTGGGGGTGGGCGATGCGATCACCGCCGGCATCGACATGATGCGTTTCGCCCGCCGCCAACGCCAGCACCGCCACGATGGTCGGTGATCACAGCGGAGCTTCGAACAGCCCCACGGTGAAGCGGGCCTGGCGGGTGTCGAGATCGGCCCAGCGTCGCCAGTCGTCCCGCCGGTCAGCGGGCAGATCGACCCAGTCGTTCTCGATCACCGCGGTCAACCACCCGGCCTCCGCCAGCGCCGCAGCATCGCCCCCCGGCTGCAAGACGATCTGCTCGAAGGGGAGCCGGCCGGCGGCGGCGGCGTCGAGGCCGGCCTCGTTGAGCACCAAGCCGCTAACTCCGACCTCGCCGATGACCTCGTCGGTCCGCTCGACGAGCTCGGCCCGCTCGTCCACCGTCAAGCCGTCCGAGAAGGCGACACGTCGGGCATCGTCCGGTGGCGCTTCGGCTGCCGAACCTTCGAGCAGGAACACACGTCGCTGCTCCGTGCCATCGGCCCGGCGACCCTCACCGAGCTGACGCACCGTCGTCTCGTCGGCGACGACCACGTCGACGCCGTTGCGGCCGAGCGCAGCGAGCACCGGACCGCTGTAGGGCTCGGCGAAGCGCAGGACGGTGGCGTCGAAGACGACAGGTCCATCGGGGCGGTACTCGTCGAGCTGGTCGACGAGGCGGCCGACCGTCGGCCCGTACTCGTGCTCGCGCGTCGGTCCTTCCGGCGCGGCGTGGGTCGGCAGGGCCAGCGCGGCGAGCACGGCGACGGCGGCCAGTCCGACCGGCCGGATGGCGCGCTGGACGCTCGCCCACCCCGCCAGCGCGACGACAGGGGCGGCGAGGACGAACGTCGACACCGGCCACAGCCAGCGCAGCTGGTGTGGGCTGAGGCCGATCACGTTGACCGGTGAGACCAGCGTCGACACCACGCTCCCGGCGATGGCGGCGGCGGCCAGCGCGGCGAGGACGACCGTCGAGGGTGTGCCGCGACGGCGGCCGACCACGATCGTCGCCGCCAGGATCCCGACGACGACGAGCAACCCGATCGCCGCCGGCCACCCCGCCGCGACGTCGCCTTCGACGACGTCGGCTCCGCCGCCGGTGTTGACGACGCCAGTGGCGACGATCGTCCCGCTGAAGCCGGAGCGACCCCACCACGGCGGCAGCGCGACGATCGAACCGACGAGGCGGATGCCGAGGCGCAACCCGATCGTCTCGCCGTCGCTGCTGCTGCCGGCGGCGAGCAGGGCGCCGAGGTTGCCCTCGCCGGCGACCTGGTCGATGACCGGCTGGATCCACGCCACCACGAACACGGCTGCGCTGGCCAGCAGCGGACGCCGCAGCGGGGGGCGCGTCGTGCCGCCATGGCGAGCGCTGGGCTGGCGCAGTGACCACACGGCCAGCGCCGTCCCGGCGACGCCGACGACGGCCAGGACGTACACGAAGCTGAGGTGGGTCTGCGCGATCAGGCTGGCCAGCCCGACGGCGAACGGCGCCATCAGTAGGTCGCCAGTTCCGACCGCCCACATCATCACGAGGAACGCCCAGAACGGCAGGATCATGGCGTGCGGCTGCCATGCGTCGAACAGCAGCTCGCTGCCCATCGACCAGGCCAGGCCGGCCGACAGCGCGGTGACGACGAGCAACGCCCGGTCGCCGCCGGCCCCATCACCCCCCGCTTTGGGCCCGCCCGCACGTCGGGCCGCCCACGCCGCGAGCACGATGCAGGCGGCGTTGGCGGTCATCACCGCCACAGCGAGCCCGACTGACGGCCCGCCGACGCGCACGAACGGGGTGAGCACGTCGAACCACAGCGGCCCGGGGTTGTTGATCGAGCGGCCGGCGCCGAGCGACGCCGACGTCCACGTGCCGAGCAGCGGGTGGTTCGCCGTGAGGACGTCCTGGGCGCGCATCAGGAGGATGCCGTTGTCACCGACGGCGACCCACCCGCGGGCAAGGGCGCGCACCGTCGCCACGACGAGCGGCACGATGGCGATGACGACCGCCAGCGTTCCGATGCCCGGTCGCCACCGTTGCCAGGGCCCCGTCACGGCCGTGCATCCTCGCAGGGTTCGACCGGTTCCTGCCGGTGCGCCGAACAGGACGATCGACGCGCGTAACGTGCGGCGTCGATGGCCCAACTCGTCGCCGAGCGCGATTCGCCGCGGGTCACGACTGCGACTGCGTCCGACCGGTTCGGAAGCCGATTGATCGCGAGTGCCCGCCCGTACGCCCTCCTGATCGGCATCGTCGTGGTCGGTTTCGCGCTGCGCCTCTTCTGGGTGCTGCTCGTCGACTCGCCCTCACCTGCCGGCCAGATCACGCTCGGCGACCAGTACTCCTACTACTACTACGGGCGGGAGATGGCCGAGGGTCGGGGCTACGTCAGCTACACGACAGGGCAGCCGACGGCTTACTACCCGGTCGGCTATCCGGCGATCCTGGCGGTGCTCTTCTGGTTCGTCGCCCACACGCCGTTTCCCGACGACTACCTCCTCGCCGCGCAACTCCTCAACGTCGTCGTCAGCACGGCGGTCGTCGTGTTCGGGTACCTCATCGCCAGGCGGCTGTTCGGCCCGCTCGCCGGTCTCGTCGCGGCCGGTGTCATCGCCGTCTTCCCGAACCTCGTCTTCCAGGTCGGCAGCCTGCAGCTGGAGACGATGTTCATGTTCTCGTGCATGGCCGCGCTGTGCGTGCTGGTCCTCCACGACTGGACCTCGGGGGCACCGTCCACCCGCCGCCTCGTGCTGTTCGGCGCGGTGCTCGGGGTCTCCGTCCTGGTCCGCCCGTTCTCGCTGTGGTTCATCGCCGCCGTGTTCGTCGCCGCCCTCGTCGCCAGGCTCGGATGGCGGCGGGCGCTCGTCACGGCGGCGATCCCGCTCGGCATCGTCGTCGCGATGTCTGTCCCCTGGACGATCCGCAACGCCGTCCAGCTGGGTGCGTTCGTCCCCACGTCGACGAACACGGGCGACACCCTGTGCCTCGACCGCTCCGAGGACGCGACGGGGGGGTTCCGCTGGGCCGATCACGAGGGGTGCGCCGACCCGTCGCTCGGCGAGTTGCAGCGCAACTCGGAGAGCACGCGCAAGGCGATCTCGTTCGTCATCGAGCACCCGGGGCGCGAGCTCGTGCAGATCTGGCGGCGGACGCAGCTGATCTTCGCCAGCGATCACGACGGCATCGAGGCGTCGAACCTGATCGGTCAGGGCCAGGTGGTGTCCGGGTCGACGGAACAGAAGCTGAGCGATGGCGCCGACCGGTACTTCTACGTGGTGACGGCGCTGGCCGCGGCCGGCGTCGTCATCGCTGCGGTGCGGGCCCAGCCTCATCGGCGTCCGGAGTCGGTCTTCGTGCTGGTGGCGTTCGCCTCGCTCGTCACCGTGCCGATGCTGCTGTGGGGCAGTCCGCGCTTCCACCTTCCGTTCTCACCGCTGCTCGCCGTCTTCGCCGCCGGCGCCGTCGGGGGCGGCGTCGACTGGTTCGGGCGCCGACGTCGAGAGCGCCACTTGGCGACCTGATCGGGAGCCGGCGAACGCCGCGACGATCAGCGTCACGGCGGCGAACAGGCCGACCCCGTGCAACCACTCGAACTCGGCCGGCCACCCGGCGTCGGGGAACGGGCGTTCGCGCTGGACGACCCGCACCACGACGACACCGATGATCGCCAGCAGCCCGATCGTCACCAACCCGGCGAGCCGTGGTCGGCCGAGGTAGACGATGAGGACACGGGCGCAGAGCGCGGCGATCATCGCCCAGCCGATGCCGACGAGTAGGGCGGCGGCGACCACCCAGACGCCGGATGCCACCCAGCGCGTGCGAGGTCCCACCGGTCGCTCGTGGAAGGCAAATCGGGCCGGTTGCGCGAACACCGGAGCTGTCGACCGCCGATCGGCGACGATCAGGGCGATGCACGCGAGCACGAAGCCGGCCGTCACCAGCAGGGCGATGGTCTGGGGCGTCTGCGCCGTCCAGCGCATCGCCACGTCGACCGCGCCCCCAGCCGCCATCACCGCGGTCGGCTCGATCCACCAACCGTTGAACCCGCCGTCGACGAGCTGCGGCGGACCGAGGTCGAGACCGTCGGCCGTCGCCGACCACGCCTCGTTGAAGCCTTCGCCAAGCACCAGCCAGCACCCTGTGGGGCAGTCGCGGATGCGTCCGGTGCGGGTCAACCGATCCTGCGAGAGGATCTCGATCCTCGGCTCGTCGGGGGCGGTCGGCACGGTGGTCGCCGATTCGACCAGCGCCACCCGGTCGACGTGCAGGCCGGCGAGATCGCCAGCCGTCAGCAGGTGGGCCCCGGCATCGACCTCGACCTCGACCTCGGCTTCGGCCTCGCACGGTTCCGCCTCGACCGGCTCGCCGGCGAGCAGCTCCGCCACAGGCGCGACGACTCTGACCCGGATCGGCCGACCATCGACGGTCGCCAGATCGTCTCGGCAACCGGTGTCGACGTCGGTGGGCACGAGCGTCGGCGCGATGGTCGGTGTGACGCCCGAGGGCGTCGCCAACTCGGCGATCGCGGCCGGCAGCTCGACCGGTTCGCCGTAGCGGCGATCGAGCACGGTGCGTGCGTCGACAGCGGTGATCGCCAGCTCGAGGTCCGGGCCGGTCAGCGGGTCGGGGAGGGTCACGGTGCTGCGACCGTCAGGCCCGGGCGCCGTCACGTCCAGGTTGACGGTGTCGTCGCCGGACGTCAGCCGGACGGAGGTGATCGCCGAGAAGTCGCCGTCCGGTTGGGCGATCGTCAACTCCGAGGTCGGGCCGCTGAGCGGCACCGTCAGGCGGGCGCCGACGGCGGCGGAGAACGGGGTGATCCACGAGGTCGCAGGGTCGCCGTCGGCGACGGCCCACCCGGCTGCCCCCGTGACGCCGGTCAACCGGGACGAGGCTGTCGGGCCCGCGATCCCGAGGAGGTCAGCGAGCACGTCATCGCTGGCCCGCTGGTCGAGGCGCACGGTGACGGCAGGGGCGAACCGGCGTGTGTCGGGCACGTCGAACTGGCGGATCATCATCGTCTCCGGGTCGGACCGCCAGCGGTCGCTCGGTCGCGTCCGCAGCCGGGTGAAGACGTACGACAGTGGGGTCGTCTCGCCAGCGTCGGCGAGCGCTTCCACGACGTCGGTCGGTACCCGCACGACCTCGACAGTTCGTCCGAGTCCGAGCTCGACCTCGGCGAAGCCGACCGCGGCGAGCGCCGGACCGAGCGTGGGGTCGGGAACGACGACCGAGTCGATCGTGATCGAGATGACCCTCGGGCCATCCGTCGGCGAGAGCTCGACCGGCTGCCCGCCGGACTGGAACGACCGCTTGTCGAGCGTCACCGTCGCAACGGATCGACCGTCGATGTCGATCGTCACGGCGCCGATGTGGCGGACAGCGTCGGCGCCGACGGGCTGGCGCAGGGTCATGTCGTCGACCGGCTCGTCGACGTCGAGGACGAGCTGCTCGCCGACCGGATCGGCACGGTCGCCGACGACCCACGCCGTCGCCGGGTTCCCGTCGATGGCGCGGTAGGCCCGGTCCTCCGGGCGGTAGGCGAACGGCTCGCCGTAGGAGCTCGCACGGGCACGCACGGGGCCGTCCTGGATGGCGACCGTCGCAGCCGCCGAACCCGCCGCCTCCGCCGCCATGTCGTCGAACAGGGAGAGGCGCTGGTCGGCGACGTTGCGCCGCAGCAGGTCGGACGTGCGCGGGTCACCGTCCTCGGTGAACCCGACGACATCCTGCGAACTGCGCCAGTGGTGGGCGCGCTGGCGGTTGGCGTCCGTGATCACGACGGCGGTCGCGTCCTCGACCGTGGATGCGAGCTCCGTCGCGTCCAGCGACGCCGTGTAGCGGATCAGCTCGGTCCCGTCGATCAGTCCGGCGGCAGCGGCGTCGACGAGGCCGTCGCCGCTGCCGGCCACGAGGACCTCGCGATCCTTGACGCGGATGATGCCGACCGGATCGAGGACCGGGATCAGTTCGACCGGGGGGATCCGCTCGTCCGCCTCGATGCTCACGGACTGCTCGTCGACGAGCGGCACCTGGGGACGGTTGATGGACGACCGGCCGTACGACTCCGCAGGGCCGAGGCCGGGCACGGACTGGAAGAAGTCGTGCAGCACGTCGGGTCGTGGGACGCGGAAGCGTTCGTAGGCCGCGTCGCCCGTCAGCCAGATGGTGTCGACGCCGAGCAGCCGTGCGATGGGGGCGACGCTGGTGGGGTCGGCGGCCCCGGACTGGATGCGGTCGTCGAAGGCGTACAGCAGGTCCATCGCCCCCGGGCTGCCGAGTGGCAGCAGGTCGCGGGTGACGAGGGGCTTCTCGGTCAACCCGGGCAGCGGCGGATCGACGGTGTAGCCCCAGCGAAAGGCACCGAACTCGAGCCCCGGCAGCTGCAGCACGCGAAAGCCGACCGGTGCAGCGTCAAGGGCAGCGGCCGCATCGAGCCATGCCTGCGGCACGTCCTGCTGGCGGTCGAGCGCCGGATCGACCAGCCGGTGGCCGGTCAGCACAGGCAGGTTGGCGATCGTCAGTAGCGCGACGCCGACGACGGCGAACGGGCGCAGCGTCAGCCGGCGGACGAGGCGGAACTGCCCGAGGGCGTCGACCAGCGCGCCGGCGCCGAGGGCGAGCCCGAGCATGAGCAGCGGGACGGCGCGCGTGCTCGAGCGCAGGGCCAGGGCCAGCCCGGACTCGCCGTCGCCGGCCAGCATGGTCATCAGCGGTGACGAGTCGTCGAACGGGTGGACACCGACGCCGAGCACGACACCGGTGACGACCAGCGCGATGGCGAAGCGGCGCTCGTGCCATCGCGTCAACACGATGCCGACCAACGCGAGGAGCAAGAGTACGAAGCCGCCGGCGATCAGGCGACCCGACAGGAGATGGTCGCGCGCCGCGGTGGTCGTCGCTGCGTACGGATCGCGCACGTAGGTCAGCCAGTAGCCGAGGCCACGCCACACCTCGGTCGACGTCGAGGTGAAGCTGACCGATTCGAGCGACTCGGAGTAGGCGAGCACCTCGGCGCCGCGCCGGCCCTGCGTGATGACGGCGACGATCCACCACAGCGACACACCGATCGACAGGACGCCGATGCGCAGCGCCGTCGTGACCGTGCGACCCCACCCGACGCGTCGTTCGAGCGCGGCGACGACAAGCCACAGGATCGGCGCCGGCGCGACCATCAGCAGCGCGGTGGCGTTGACCGCGCCGACGGTGGCGATGCCGAGCGCGCACAGCGCGGCGTACCGCCACTTCGCCCTGGTCGCGGCCAGGGCCGTGAGCCCGACGATCCAGCCGAGCCCTGCCCACGGCAGCAGGAGCGACGACGTGCGCGAGACGTACGGGAGGATGTAGGGCGCGAGCTGGTAGACGAGGGCGGCGGCGAACGCCGCGCCGACGCCGAGGCCGAGGCGTCGCCCGGCCCACAGCACACCGGCGCCGGCGGCGAACAGGATGGTGCCGATCCACAGGCGGTGGGTGATCCAGTCGGGCAGTCCTGCGGACTCGCCGAGGGAGAACCACGGCCCCTGCGGCCACAGGTAGGCGATCACCTGGTGCGGTACCCACCCGGCGAACTGCCGTCCGTCGAACGTCCACGGCGCGTCGGTGATCAGGCGGTTCGGGTCGAGGTAGAGGTACAGCTTGGTGTCCGCCGGCATCCGCCCCCGTGACGATGCCCCGGCGGGGACGTAGGCGAGGAGGGCGAGCACACCGGCGCCGAACCAGATGCCGGACCTCCGCCACCACGCGGTCACCCGCCCCGAACCGCTCACGCCGGTCGCCCGCGTGGCTTCAGCGAGAGCGAAGACGTCGTCAGGCCACGGTTTTCGCTCACGCAGAGTGTCGGTGGCCGGCGGGCTGGTGACGGTTTCATGGCAGCAGCTGGGTGACCCGCTTGAGGACCGCCAGCGCGCCCGACTTCGCCGTGCGGCGGTGCGGGGAGGACATGTCGCCGACCGTCGATGCCCGGTTGGCGACGTACCAGTCGTAGCTCTGGGCGAGCATCTCGTCGGTCGACCAGCGCGGCCGCCAGTCCAGCGCCTTGGTCACGTGGTCGAGGTCGAACCACATCGAGCGGGCGTACATCAGCCAGTGGTACGGCGCGAACGGTGTCAGCCCGAGCGAGGCGCTGGCCCGCATCGCCGCCGCCGCCGGTCGCTCGGGAAGCGACCGCACCCGGGTTCCGGTCCCGGCGTGCGCGGTGAGGTGCTCGAGGGCCTCGCGCATCGTCCCGAACCGATCGGTGCCGACGTTGAAGACGCCCGGCCCCGGCTGTCGGCCGGCCAGGATGCATGCTGCCGCCAGGTCGTCGGCGTGCACGAACTGGTAGCGGTTGGAGCCGTCGCCGAGCACGAAGGGGTCGGCACCGTCGGCGATCCAATCGAAGAGGATGCCGAAGATGCCAAGTCGACCGTGCCCGAGGATGGTGCGCGGGCGCACGATGCTCACGTCCAAGCCATCGGTGGCCGCCCGGAGGCAGGCCCATTCGGCGGCCAGCTTGGCGTGGCCGTAGGCCTCTTGCGGTCGGGGCACCGTCGTCGGGAGCACCGGATTGCGCTCCGGGATCCCGAACACCGCGCTGGAAGAGGTGTGGACGACCTTGTTCACGCCGGCCCGGCCGGCGGCGGCGAGCAGCACCTGCGTGCCGTCGACGTTGACCGACCGGAGCAGGTGGGGATCCTTGGCCAAGGGCACCTGCGCCACGTTGTGGTACACGACGTCGACACCGTCGACGGCGCGGTCGACCGTGGCGCGGTCGCGCACGTCGCCTTGCACCAGCTCGACCGCCGGCGCGCCGGTCACGTCGAGGTCGAGGATGCGCACCGTGTCGCCCCGATCGACCAGCCGATCGACGAGCAGCTGCCCAAAGTACCCGTTCCCCCCGGTGACCAGGCACGTCGTCACCCCAGCACCCGCCCGGATCGCGTTTGCGCGGTGGTGGTCGCGGGGCCGGCTGCCGGTGAACAAACGCGGTGGTTGGGTCTCGCCTGGTGGGGTCGCGTTTGTTCGCCGGTGGTCCCTGGGCCAACAGCAGATGGACAAACGCAGTGGTTGGGTCTCCCCCGGTGGGGTCGCGGTTGTTCGCTGGTGGTCGCTGGGCCGACGGCAGGTGGACAAACGCGGTGTTCGGTCACAGCTCGAGGCCTTGGTCGAGGCACCAGCGGATGCTGTGGCGCATCCCCTCCTCCCGCGCGACCTGCGGGT
>JBPCJW010000078.1:0-7838 GCA_051004915.1 Ilumatobacteraceae bacterium | reverse complement strand
CGGCCGCCAACCCTCCGACCGCCCCCGGCGGCCATGGTCATCCGCCCAGCCTCGAACGTCCACCGGCGGGCAGACCATGGAGAGCGGCCTGAGCTGGACTGGTCCGGTCAGGTGGATACCCCTTCATATCTGATACATCCGGCCGGGCCGGCCACTCGGGGGCAGGCCCCTGGAGCCGAGCCCGGCCGACTCACGGCATGGCTCGTCGTATCATGAAGGAAGTGAATGCGAAGCACGTTGCTCCCCCTGACGAGTGGGACCTTGCCGCGTTGCAGCAAGCTGTCGCACGGGGCGGTCCGGCGACGCGCGACGACGTGTCGATCACGATGGACGGTCGTCGGCTGGACTCCCGCGAGGCGGTCCTCCAGTTCCTCGCCGAGGTTGACCACGCTCGGGCCGAGCGGGCTGCACGCACCGGAGCGTGAGCGCCGACGACGCCCGATTCGATCCGGCTGTCATCATCGCGGCGCTCGACCAGCATGGCGTCGAGTACGTCGTGGTCGGTGGGATCGCAGCCCAAGCGCATGGTGCGACCCGGGCGACGAGCGATCTCGACTGCGTCCCGCGGTCGACCATCGAGAACCTCAAGTGCCTGGCCGCGGCGATGCAGGAGCTCGGCGCACGGTTGCGCGTTGAAGGCATGAGCGATGACGAGGCCCGGCAGCTGCCAGTCCAGCTCGACGCCGACATGCTCGCCCGACTGCGGGTGTCGACATGGGTCACCGACGCCGGCTTGTTCGACGTGCTGATGACATCCCCGCTCGACATGGTGGCCGTCGGACCTATGCAGATCTCGTCGAGCGCAGCGACCGACGTCGGACCGGCGGTGTTGTCGTGCGCGTCGCCAGCCTCGACGACATCATCGAGTCCAAGGAGTTCGCTGCTCGCGTCAAGGATCTCGAGGCGCTACCCGAGCTGCGTGAACTCGCCAATCGCGGGCACGAGGAGTAGCGGATCGGGAAGGGGCTCGGGTCTGGCCTCGGCAGAGGATGACGGGACTCCTCGATATGTCGTCGCCACGGCTTCATCTCCGCTCTGTGCGTCGACGCTCGCGGCCGTTCCGGTTGCCCCGAGACGCTCACGCGAGCTGTTCGCAGCCTGATCAGCTTACTTTTCGTAAGGCCCCAGGCGTGCTGGATTGTCCGTCGTTGTCCTCTGTTGTCCGCTGTCGTCCTCTGTTGTCCGCCGCTACCTGAGTAGTGCGGGAGCGAGTGCGGAGACCTGGGTTGCGCCGCGAGATGACATGGCTGTAAGTAGGCCTATGAGCATCGTCGAGGTTGTGTTGGGTTCGCTCGACGAGCACCCGCTCTTGCTCACGATCGACGAGGCCGCCTCGGTGTTGCGGATCGGTCGGTCGTTGGCGTACGACCTGGCGCGCCAGTACGAGGCCTCGGAAGGACGGGCTGGCCTTCCGGTGCTGCGGCTCGGTTCGTGTCTGCGGGTGCCGCGTTGGGCATTGGCCGAGCTGGTGGCGACGGGGAGGGTCGTGCGTCTCGTTGACGGCCCCGGAGAGCTGCCGTCGTGATGAAGTCAGCCACGGTGATCGTCGGCCCGGTGGGCGGCGAGGTGCGCCGGCTCGTGTGGCCGAGCGCGTTGTGCGCGTCGAAGGCTCTTGCCGCGTCGTCGGTTGCGGGACACGGCGGCGGCGGCGGTCGGTTCGATGCCGGGACGTACGCGGTAGCGATCTCAGCGGAGGTCGTGGAACCGCTGGCCGGTGCCAGCGTGAATCACCCGGCCAGCGTCGGCAGCGAGCCCGTCATGGTCTGCAGGGTCGTTCCGTCGCCTCGTGCCAGTCGCCCGCTTCAGGTTGAGCAGCTCGTGCTGCTTGAGTCGGAGTAGGCGTCGCCCGTGTCCCAGCAAGGTCGTGCAGTCGCTCGTCGAAGTCAGTTCAGACAGGTGCCCGCGAGCGGGCGGGAGTGGGTGCCGGGGCGATGCTGCGGGTGACGACTCTGCATGCGTCGTCGGCGACGGCCACGGCGCGGTACTACGCCCAGTACTTGACGGCGGCACCGGGCGAGGAGCCGGGTGTGTGGTCGGGTCGGCAGGCGGCCGGGCTCGCTCTGTCGGGCACGGTGGACGTTGAGGCGCTGGAGTTGTCGTTGGCGGGCCGTGACCCCGTTTCGGGGAAGCCGCTGGTCGGGAGCTGCTCGACCGGTACACGGCGAACGGGCGGCTGGTGCGGGCGGTGTCAGGGTTCGACGCCACGTTCTCGGCACCGAAGTCGTTGTCGGTGTGGTGGGCGCTGACCGGCGACGATCAGTTGCTGGCGGCCCACGACGTCGCGGTGACGGCGACGTTGGCGCATCTGGAACGGTTCGGCTCGACGACCCGCATCCGCCGAGACGGCGGCCGCCTGCACCCGGACACCAACGGGTTGACGATCGCCACGTTCCGTCAGACCACGTCGCGAGCCGATGATCCGCAGATCCACACCCACGCCGTGGTGTCGGCCAAAGTGCAGACCGTCGACGGGCGGTGGCTGGCGTTGGATGCCCGGTACTTGAAGCGGAACCAGCGGATGCTCGGCGGGCTGTACCAGTCGGTGCTGCGCGCCGAGCTCACGCATCGCTACGGGGTCGCCTGGGGGTCGATCCTGACCGGTCAGGCCGAGATAGTCGGCGTCCCGGACGAGCTGTTGGACGTGTTCTCCAAACGGAGCGCCCAGATCGGCGTCGCCATGCGGGTCAAGCTGGACGAGTTCCGTCTGCGCGAGGGCCGGGAGCCGTCGCGGTTCGAGCGCGCCGCGTTGGAGCGGGAAGCCTCGGCGGATACCCGGTCGCGCAAGTCTGGCCACGGCGCCGCCGATCCGGCGACACGGTGGCAGACCGAGGCCGCCGCGCTCGGCTGGACCGGCCAGCAGCTGCGGCGCTCGATCGACACGGCCGGGCGGGAGGCGGCGCGGCGGTCGGTGCCGCCGGTGACGGACGTCGACATCGTCGACGCAGTCTCGGCGAAGGTGTCGTCGTGGGGGCGGCCCGACGTGCTGCAGGCGATCTGTGACATGCAACGTCCGGTGTCGTCGACGTCGGGACACCGCTGGGCCGCTGCGTTGGAGCGGGCGGCGGACTCGGTCCTCGACCGCTGCATCGACCTGGATCCCGCCACCGACACGATCCGGCGAGCGTCGGATGGGCGGTCGGTGTGGATCGAACCGACCGCCCCCCGCTTCACCTCCGACACGGTGCTGGCGCAGGAGGAACACATCCTCACCTGGGCGCTCGACGCCCAGCTCGATCCACCGGCCCCGTCAACGACGATCGACCGCGACGGGCTGGACGCGTTGCAGGCCGAGGCCGCGGCGGCGGTGGCCGGGGACGATCGCCTGGTCCTGGTGGTCGGCCCAGCCGGCGCCGGCAAGACCCGCATGCTGCAGGCCGCCGCCGAGGACCTCCAGCAGCAGGGACGCCCGGTGGCTGGGCTGGCCCCGACGGCCAAGGCGGCCCGGGTCCTGGAACGCGACACCGGGATGCCGGCGGACACCGTGGCCAAACTGCTTCATGAGTGGTGGCGGCCGGATCGGCCGCCCGGCGCAACGTACTCGTGGCCGGCCGGAACGACCGTCGTCGTCGACGAAGCCGGCACGATCGCCACGCCGTCCTTGCACCAGCTCGTCGAGCTGGCCGAGCCGCAGTTGTGGCGGCTCGTGCTGGTCGGCGATCCCCTACAGCTGCAAGCCGTCGGACGGGGCGGCATGTTCGCCGAGCTGTGCGCCTGCGGACGCGTCGAAACCCTCGAACAGCTGCACCGCTTCACCAACCGCTGGGAAGCCGCTGCGTCCCTCCGGTTGCGATCTGAGACCCCTGCGCGTTGGACTCGTACGAGTACCACGAGCGGATCATCCCCGGCACCCTCGGCGAACACCTCGCCCGTATCGCCGGCACCTGGACCGACCACCACCAGCAGGGCTGTTCAACGGCGATGGTCGCCTCCACCAACGAACACGTCGACGCCATCAACCACGCCATCCAGACCGCCCGCCTCAACATCGGGCAGCTGCACCCCGACCTCGCCGTACGGATCGCCGGCGGTGAGCGGGCCCACGTCGGTGACGTGGTGGCGACGCGCCGCAACGACCGCCGGCTGCTCACCACGACTGGCGAGCCGGTCCGAAACCGAGAGACATGGACCGTCACCGGCATCGGCGACAACGGGTCACTCACCATGACCCGTGAACGAGGACACGGCGCCGTCACCCTGCCGGCCGACTACGCCCAAGCCCACGTCCGGCTCGGCTACGCCGCGACCGAGCACGGCTACCAATCCGACACCGTCACCACCAGCATCGAACTCGCCTCCTCGGCGACCACCCGGCGGGGCCTGTACGTGGCCGCCACTCGCGGCCGCGACCTCAACCTGATCTGTGTGATCACCGATAGCCATGACGTCGCCGAAGCCCGCGACGTCCTCGAAACGATCCTCGCCGTCGACCGCGCCGACGTGCCCGCCGTGACCCAACGCCGCACCCTCGCTCAGCAGGCCCACCAGCCGCGCCCCGCGGCACCCGCGGCGCCGCCACTGCCGTCGCTGACGCCGCGGTGCAACATCCCGGACTGGTTCCCGCCGCTGATCGCTCAGGCCCGAACCTGGCTCGTCGACGCTGAACGACAGGACGCCGACTACGCCGCCAACGAGACGAGATGCGCCACCGCGCTGGCCGCCGCCGCCCAGACGATGAACATGACGGCCGCCGAGACGGCCCCGGACTGGCAACGCCACGCCGGCGCACAAGGACGCTTCGATGACGCCCAGCGGAACTACGACGACGCCCGGCGCAGCGTCGAACGGGCTACGTGGCGGACCCGTCGAACCGCCCGCCGCGACCTCTCCGTCGCCGAGCAACACCTGACCAACACGCAGATGCGGCTCGACAAGGTGGAGCGACTCACCGCACCCAGCCGTCAGCGGTATGCGCGCGCCTGCATCGGCCTCGCCGCGGCGGAGTCCGACGTCCACAACCACCAGCTGCTCGGCATGCTTCATCCCGGCGACCGCACCCCGGCGGCCCAACGCGACCTCGACCGGCTCGAAACGTGGCAGCGGTAGGCGACCGGCCACGACGTCGCACCCGCCGCCCTCAACGACATCGTCAACGCCTTGGCCAACGCCACCGGAGGCGACGTCACCGACACCCTGCACCGCTGGTCGCTGTGCAACAGCATCACGACATGGGCCGCTACCAATGGCATCGACCTCGCTTCACCCGCTCGAATGAAGCGAGACCTCGGTCGAGGCGGAATCGACCTCAGCCTGTGACTGACGTCCGCTGCCACAAGACTGCGGGCGAGCGCGCACAAACGCCGGTCAGCTCGCTCGGTGCGGTTCTACTTGGGCTGCTGGTGGCCGCCGCGATGGAGCGAGTGCGGTGTGACAGCCGTGCTATTCGTCTTTGCAGGGGTGGCATCCGACTCCGGCGCTTCGAGGACGCGCTCGATGTCGGTCCACCGCGTGGTATGGGGCGGCGGAAGTCGGACGTCGCGTCGCGAACGGCCGAGCGCAGGACGATCGGCAGTTGGAGGACGCGGTCCAGGTGCCGGAGTTGGGGGTTGTCGGCGGGAGTTTCCGGACAGTTGTCTACTCGCGGCGCCATCCTCGGCCCGGCACTTCGGTGACGCCGTCGCGAAACCTGGTTGGAGCGTCAGCCGGGCACGCCTGACGCTCCATCTCGGCCTCGACGAAGCCCTCGATCATCGGTAGCGCCTCGCCGACCTGCTCGCGGGTTATCTCTGCGGACGCCGGAACCGCCGCCAGTCGTGGTGCCGGTGCCCTCGACGCGGCTGGTCGTCGGAACTGCCGACATCGCCGAGGCCGCGAGCTCGACCGTCGATCCGGCCGGCGTGGGCGCTGCCGCCTCACGCCGACCTCCAAGCGCTTCGTCGATCACACATGGCCACGACGTTTCGGTGCCGGTGCGGGCGCCGACGGATGCCGCGGCCTCCGTGTGCGTTGCGCGTCGCTCCCGCTGGCACCGCGCGTGCGGCGTGAGCGCCTGCCTGCTCGCCCGTGCGGACGGCGTACGGACGGAGGCGGCGGAGATGCCGAGGTGCCACGGGTGTCGGGCCTGCCGGGGCGCCGCCGATCTGTGGGAGCCAGGACAAACGGTCAGGGCGGACCGTCCAGGCGGCGAACACGCTGACCTACGTGCGAGAGAACGGTGAAGAGCCGGACTGGCGGGAGGTCGGCGCTCCTCAGCGCGCCAAGTCGTCCTGATCTGCATCACGCCGGCCAGCATGTCCAAGTCCGACAGCTTGGTGCATGACGAGTCCTCGGCGCCGCCTCACGGACCGGTGATGACGGCGCCGGCGCAGCGCCCTTTCGACGGCCCCCGCAAGACTGCCGATGTGCAGGTGGTCCGCGGGACGAAGAAGGTGCTTGATCGTGTCGGAGGGTCACCGCCACTGCCGACGACCGCTCGACGCCCACGCTTGGTGACTGGTGTGCAGGCATACGGCTGGCCATCTGTGTGCGGGCGGCGGTGATCGCCGCAGTGCTCCGTCGCGAGTCGTTGAGGTCCTTATCGGCGCCGCGATGACGCCGGAGGTCGGCGCGTCGAGCACGGCGAGGGTGATCCAGTCGCGGTCGGGATCGACGCCGACCACATGGTGAACGTGTTCTGCAAGCATGACGGTGGAACCTCCGATGTGAGTGTTTCGGTCGCTGCTGGCCTGGGAGGAACCGCTATTCCAGGACTGTGACGGGTCACACCGCAAGGTGGACAGGCTTCTGATCAGGACAGCAGCTGGCCAGGCCGGCATCGGCAACAACGACGGACACATCGCGCGAAGTGCACCCACCGTCACCGGCAGGACAAGTCCGATAAAGAGTCACGTCGCCGTCACCGACACCAACCCTCGCCGATCACGACGACCGGCAGCCCACACTCACAGTCCGATATCACTCGGTGCTCGCGTCGCCGGTTCGCAAGTGGCCGCTCACGTCTCGGTCCGGCGCCACACGACCTCGCCGTCAACCCACTCGTCCGTCGGGCTGAGGCCCGCCCGTGATGCGACAGTTGTCGACGCCACGTGCTCGGGATGGATGCACGCTCGGACCTCCGCCACGCCACGTGCGATGAGCCAGTCGACGACGGCACTGGCGGCTTCCGACGCGAACCCATTGCCCTGCAAGGTCACACCGATCTCCCACGCAACGTCCGCCGACGACCGATCCGCTGCCACGGTTGCCTGCATCACACCGACGGGCCGCAAGTCGTCGCCTAGGCGAACCACCCAGTTCATCCACGCCTCGTCACCGTCGGGAGAGCGGCCGACTTCGAGGCGTCGGTAGCGCGATCGGAGCTCTTCGAGCGACAACGGGTGGCCGCCGGTGAACTCGTGCATCTGCTCGTCACCCAGTACGTCGACCATGACCTCCGCGTCGGTGGCGACAAGCGGCGTCAGCACCAGCCTGGCCGTCTCCAGCGCTACGGCGCGCAACACCGGATCAGTCTGCCCGGCACGTCCTCGAACGACGGGGATAACGACGTGAGAGCGCGTCGTCGAACGCCGGATATCCGGGTGACCCTCGGAGGCCTTGATGGACTCGGCGCTCGCGACCGCGAGCACTCTCGAGCTGAGGCCGAGCGCATCACGATCCGGGACGACGTCGCCAGCCCCGAACATCGTGCTTGCACGCACACCGAATGTCGCGCCCGAACGACGTCGGGCGGCCCGCTCCTGTGCGCACATATCGGCATGTAGGCAGCTGCCGGTCGGGCCCGTTGGGCGCTTGTGATCGCGAGCGGGACGAACCGCACTTCACGGATGAGTTCCGGCGGAGTTCGATTCCTTGCGGGAGTCCGGAGGTTGGAGGATGGCGCAGTAGCCGTTGCAGTCGTCAGG
>JBPCJW010000077.1:0-17775 GCA_051004915.1 Ilumatobacteraceae bacterium | reverse complement strand
CGTCGACGTCGCGGAACAGCGGGATCGTGTCGCTGTGGATCCACGGGTTGCACTCGTACGACGTGAGCTTCTTGACCGACGCCGACATCGGTTCGAGCGCGACGAGGAAGTCGAGCACCTCGCGGATTAGGAAGTAGATCCGCTTGATCGGTTGGTCCCGGCTCTCGCTGAACACGGCTCGCTCGATCTCTCGCACGTCGTGCTCGAGCCCGTCGATGACCGGCACGTACGACTGCACGACGTGCAGCAGCGCCGCCTGCAGGACGGCACCCGGGCCGTGGGCCAGGCGGTCCGGATGTTGTTCCAGCTCCTGGCGGACACCGGAGAGTGGCGCGGCATGCCCGTAGCGCACGGTCAGCACGTAGTCAGGGCCGGCGTAGAAGAACAGCTCCCCGAACTCTACCTCCTCCTTCTCGTCGACGTACCGGGCGGTGGGGACGACCGTCAAGAGGCAGTCGTCGTGGCGCTCGACCTTCGGACGGTCGTAGTTGTTGCGGGCGTCGGCGATGGCCAGCTCGGGCAGCTCGAACGCGTCACGCACCTCGTCCAACTCGGCGTCGGTCGGCATGCGCAGGCCGAGCCACCCGAACCCGGCACCGCCCCGCTCGGCCGCCAACTTCTCGATGGAGTCGGTCTCCAGGGTCCTGCGACCCTCGATGTACCACGCCGCATCGACGATCACCGCCCCATCGTGCCAGGTCGGAGGGCCGCGCTGCGGACCAACCACTGCGTTTGTCCACCGGCGCGCGCCCGGCCGACGGTGAGTGAACGAACGCGTGATTACGCGTTGAAGACCTGGCCGAGCTCGGGCAGACGGAACCGGGGTCGGGTCGTCAGGCGGGTCCACGACTCGTTGGCGGAGCCGCCGTGCAGATACTGCTCCTGGGCGATGGCGGCGGCCACCTGCGGCGCGGCGAAGCTCGTGCCGCTCCACCTCGCCCAACCGCGATACCGGTCGACGCCGGAGCGGTCCGGTCGTCGGTCGTCGAAGTCGCAGAAGAACGTGCTCACGACGTCGATGCCGGGCGCGCAGGCGGCGACCCACGACCCGAAGTTGGAGAACGCGGCGCGGCCATCCTCCCCGAGCGCCCCGACAGCGATCACCCCCGGCAGCGCCGCCGGGTAGTACGGCCGCGACGTCGAGTCGTTGCCGGCCGACGCCACCACCACGGAGGTCGCCAGCAGTCGGTCGATCACCTGGTGCATGGCGGCCACGTCATCGCCCACGGCATACGTGCCGAGCGCCATGACCACCACGTCGTAGCCGTCGCCAGATCGGGCCAACGCTCGCTCGACGGCATGCGCGAGCGAGGCGTGGTCCCCGTCGCCGTAACTGGTCAGGACGCCGGAGTGGTGGACGACGGCGTCCGGGCACCCCTGACGGATGATCCCACTGATGAACGTGCCGTGGCCGCCCTGCGTGTCGAGCTGGCCCCGGTGATCGTCATCTGCCTCGTCCTCGTCGTCGAACCGGCCGGTGGTCGAGCGGTCCAGCCATCCATCGTGGACGAGGCAGTTCTGCAATGCCGGGTGCTCGGGCCGACCCTGGCGTGTGCGCAGTCCTGTGTCCAGCACCAGCACGTGAGGTGGACGATGGCCGGGCAGGCGCAGCGGGGAGGCGACGTGGCGGGGCGGAAGGGCCGGACGGGCCGTCGAGTCGACCTCCAGCGGTGGGGCGAACCCTGGCGTACCGCTGGACCCGTCGGTGCCGACGACGCCGAACCGCGCCCCAACACCGTCGGCGAGGAACACGTGGTTCGGTCGCACCCGCAGCTTCCGGCGCCGCAGCGCATCGGCCAGACGACGGGCGTCGTCGACCCGGCGCGCCGTGTGGCTTCGCTCGATCGAGCGGTCCCTGGCACCGACGACGCCGGTCGGCGGCGCCTCGGCCGGTGCTCCACCGAGCACGTCGAGCTCGGGCCGCGCCAGCACCCGGGCGACGCGCTCGTACTCCTCACCGTCGAACTCGATGATCACCGAGTTCGGTCTGACCAGCGACACCCGGCCGTTGGGGTCCATCACCACCGCGATGCGGCGGTCGGCGAGGCGCGCCTCACCGGGGCCGAGTGGGCCGTCGTACGGCCGGAGGTCCTCGATGTCTGCCAACGGTCGTGCGCAGTCAGAGGTTGAAGACGATGCCAAGGTCGGGGAACCGGTACCGCCAGTGGTGGGACAGGCGTCGCCATGATTCCCGTGCCGTCGACTGGGTCAGGTACATCTCTTGCGCGACGGCGCCGGCCACCTTCGGCGCCGAGAAGCTCGAGCCGCTCCACCGGGCCCAGCCCGTGAACGGCGGCTCTTTCGGCGCCTTCGAGTCGCCGGTGAAGAACGTGCTGACGACGTCGATGCCCGGCGCGCAGGCGTCGACCCAGCCGCCGAAGTTCGTGAACCACGCCTTGTCGCCCTCACCGAGCGCGCCGACGCCGACGATCGACGGGAGCGCAGCGGGGAAGTACGGCCGTGACGTCGATTGGTTGCCGGCGGCGGCGATGCCGAGCCCGTCACCGAGCAGTCGTTCGAGGCCGGCGCCGAACAGCGTGCCGTCGTCATCGGTCATGTAGCCGCCGAGGCTCATGATCACGATGTCGAACGGCCCGGCTTGGGTCAGCGCGGTCTCGAACGCGGCGACGACCGTCGCCACGTCACCGTCGCCGAAGCTCGACAGCACACCGGCGACGTGCACCTCGGCGTCCGGGCAGATCTGCTGGATGATGCCCGTGATGAACGTGCCGTGGCCGGCCTCGAAGTCGAGCGTCCCGCTGCCGTCGTCGTCGAACTCGTCCTCGTCGTCGACGTGGCCGGGCTGGGGATCCTGCAGCCACGGCGAGTGCAGGCGGGCGCAGGTCAGCGCGGCGTGTTCGACCGCCGCGCCCTTGCCGTCGCTCGTGCGCAGCCCCGTGTCGAGGACGAGCACCTGCGGCCGCGCGTGGGGGAGCTCGAGTGGTTGGCGGAGGAACGCCGGCGGGAGCGCCGGCTCGGACGTCGAACGCAACACCGGCCCGGCCGGGGTGCCATCGTCGATGTCGGCGGTGAACATCATCCCGCCGACGAAGTGGGCGGCTGTGCCGACAGGGCTGCCTCTGACGACCTGGCTGCCGAGCAACACGTGGTTCGACTCCACCACGAGCGCGTCGTCGCGCAGCGCAGCGATCGCCTCCTGCGTCGGGTCGGCGCTCCAGCGTTCCTCGCCGGCGATGTCAATCGGGTCGGCACTGTCGGGGAGCTCGAACCGCACGATCCCACCGATGCCCGGCTTGCCGATTCGCTCCCTCGCGCCGTCTCCGTAACGCTTGACGATCGACTCCACGGCGCGGTCGAACCCCCCGCCGCCGCCCGTGCCCACATCGATGACGATGCTGTCGGGTCGGATCAGCACGAGCTGGCCGTCGGGATCGGTGGCCACCACGATCTTGCGGCGGAGGAACACCTCGGCCAGCCTCTCCAGGCGGGCGGGGTGATCGACGAGCAAGCTCTCCGTGGTCATGATGGCTCCTTGCGTCCGCTGGCCGGCGAAGGCGCGATCCTCCCACTCGACCGTTTGGTACCTCGGGTCTAGCCTGACCGTCAATGGAGGACCCGTCGATTTCGATCGACGAGCTGCTGGCGATGGTCGACGCCGACCCGGTTCGTGCCGTCGCGCGGGCGACTGCGGGCCTCGGCGGCGGCGATGCCTCACCGAGGTTGCGAGCCGAGTTGCTGTGGATCCTCGGCCTCGCCCATCGCGCCCTCGGAGATCTGGGTGCGGCTCGCCGTTCACTGGAACAGTCGCGCCGGCTGGCCGCGGATGCAGGCGCGACCAGCCTGGCGGCGCGGGTGACGATCAGCCTCGCCTTCGAGGTGGCCCACGGCGGCGACATCGCCGTTGCGCTCGACCTGCTCGATGGGGTCCGCGACCAGGCGAGCGGTGCCGATGTCGCTCGGCTGGCGAACCAGCGGGCGATCCTCCGCTATCGCCTTGGCCAGCTCGATGCGGCCGTCGCCGACCTCGAGGAAGCACGGGCGGTCGCCAACCACTACGGGGACACCGGGACGCTGTTGCGGGTGCTCGTCAACCTGGGCGGCATCCAGGCCCACCGAGGTCGGTTCGCCGAAGCGCGACAGACCTTGCTGGACGCGATCCCGCTCGCGTTCGAGGTCGATCAGGTGGCCATGGCCGGAGACGCCCTCACGAACCTCGCTTTCATCGCCACGGTCGAGGGCGACCTTCCGGAAGCCCTCGACTGCTTCGCCTCCGCCGAGGACGGCTACAAGCGATCTGGTACCCGGTCGCAGCTCCCGCAGCTGTACGCCGATCACGCCCTCGCCCTGACCGACGCCAACCTCGTCGGCGACGCCGAGCCGATGATCGATCGGGCCATCGAGATGTCACGCCAGAGCGGCAACGATCTCGAGGTGGCCGAGCTGCTGCTCGTGTCCGCCGAGATCGACCTCGCCCTCGCCAAGCCCGACGAGGCACACGAGGCGGCCGTCGACGCTGGTGCCCGGTTCGCCCGCCAGGGCCGTGACCAATGGTGGAACGTCGCCGAGCGGCTGCGCCTGCGGGCGGAGTCCCGCCTGACCCCCGACGACGTCGCCGTTGCCGAGGGGTTGGCCGCGAACGGTCGCGCGTTGGCAGCAGGTGGGTGGCGGTCAGAGGCGTTGGCGGCGATCCTGCTCGCCGCGCTGTTGCACGCCCGGGCGGGTCGAGACGACCGGGCCGCCGAACTGCTGGCGGACGTCGGTGTCGAGGCGGCACGCGGGCGGGCGGCCGACCGGCTGTTGCTCGGCCACGTCGTCGCGTTGCTGGCGGAGCGGCGAGGTGATCGGGCAGCGGCCCGTCGCGCCGTCACGGATGCGCTGCGGGTCGCCGCGGAGACGCAAGCTGCGCTGGGGTCACTGGAGACCAGGTCGCACGCCGCCCAGCACGGGGCCGAGCTGATCGAGCTCGGTGCCCGGCTGGCGGTGGCCGACGGGCGCGCTCGTGAGCTGCTGCACCGCATCGAGGCGATGCGCACGATGGTCTGGCACGCCCCGCTCGTGCGCCCGCCCGACGATGAAGCGATGGCTGCCGGGTTGACCGGACTGCGGCGGCTCAACACGGTGATCGCCGACCCCGAGACGTCAGTCGACGATCGCAGCCACGCCGAGCAGGAACGGCTCGCCGTCGAGCGCTCGATCCGCGGCCTCGATCGTCGCGCTCGCGGCGAGCGGGTGCTCGATCGCCGCCATCGCACGACCACCGAGCAGGTCGTCACCGAGGCGGTGTCGGACCTGCGGACGCTCGGCGACCGCCAGGCGCTGGCCTACGCCGATCTGGACGGGCGGTTGCTGGCTGTCGCCGTCGATCGCGGCCGCTGCCGGCTGCACGACCTCGGGTCGATCGAGGAGGTCGCGGCGAACGTCGACGCCTGCGGCTTCACGTTGCACCGGCTCAACCGGGCGCAGGGCTCGGAGGCCTCGCGCAAGGCGGCACGGGACTCGCTGCTCGACGCCACCACGGCGCTTGGCGTGCAGCTCGTCCCGCCGGCCATCGCGCGCTCGGACCGGCCGCTCGTCGTCGTGCCCACCGGGGTGCTGCACGGTGTGCCGTGGACGGCGCTCGAGGTGCTGCGCGGGCGAGCCGTGTCCGTCAGCCCGTCGCTCAGCGGGTGGTCGGTGGCCGCCCGGTCGTCGGTCGTGCGGGCCGGCCGGAGGCTGTTGGCCAATCGCCGGCCGGGTGAACCTGCCGGGTTCGTCGCGGGCCCGGGGCTGCGCTTCGCCGATGCCGAGGTGCGCCGGTTCGCACCGTCGTACCGTCACTCGACCGTCCTGACGGGCGGCAAGGCGACCGTCGACCGGTGCCTGCGCGTGCTCGACCGGTGCGAGCTGGTCCACCTCGCCTGCCACGGCTCGTTCCGTCGCGACAACCCCTTGTTCTCGACGCTGACCATGGCCGACGGGCCGTTGACCATCTACGACCTGGAGCGCGTCGAGGAGCTACCGGAGGTCATCGTCCTGTCGGCCTGCAGCGTGGCGTCGTCGGCGTCGATCAACGGCGGCACCCTGCTCGGCCTATCGAGCGCCCTCGGTGCGTTCGGGGCGTCGAGTGTCGTGGCACCACTGACGCCGGTCAGTGACGAGTGGGTCGTGCCCGTGATGCAACGGCTGCACGCCGGCCTGGCCGCCGGACTGAGCCCGGCGATGGCTCTGGCCACCGCCGCCCGCTCCGACGGCGAACTGGACCACACGGCCGCCGCGTTCGTTGCGATCGGCGCCTGAACCGCGTATTTGATGCGTTGGCCGGGGCTCTCGATGACGTGCACACCGCCGCCATGCTGGGGCGACCGCCGGGCCTAGGCTCCGCTCCCATGGAGGCGCAGGAGCTGTTGCGTCGCGTCATCGATGGGGACGAGCGGGCGTGGGGAGAGGTCGTCGACCGGTTCGCCGGCCTCGTGTGGTCGGTGGCCAGGTCGTATCGACTTTCCTCGGCGGCGACCGACGACGTCGTGCAGACCGTGTGGCTGCGCCTCGCCGAGCACGCCTCGCGCATCCGCCAACCTGAGCGCCTGGCGTCGTGGCTGGCGACCACGACCCGCAACGAGTCGCTGCGGGTGATCCGCGGCAACAACCGTCTGACCCCGCAAGCGAGCGTCGACGACTACGTCGAACCCACCACCCCCTCGATCGAGGAGCGGGTGGGCGACGACGTCACGCTGCGCGCCGTGCTCGCCGCGTTCGCCCAGCTCGGACCCGACGATCAGCAGCTGCTGCGGCTGCTGTGCGCCGTGCCGCCGCTCGACTACGAGACCATCTCCGAGCTGATCGGTCGCCCGATCGGCAGCATCGGCCCGACCAGGGCCCGCTGCCTCGACCGGCTGAAGAAGCTCCTTCCTCCTGGCCTGGATCCGAAAGCAGGACTGCCATGAACATCTCCGAAGACGAACTGCTCGCGCTGGTGGGCCGCGCGCTGCGCACGGCCGAACCGGTGCCGGACCGGGTGGTCACGGGTGCCAGGGCGGCGTGGACGTGGCGGACCATCGACGAGGAACTGGCCGAGTTGGTCTTCGACTCGGCGCAGGAGCTGACCGGCGTGCGCAGCGAGGACACCGCCCGGCAGTTGACGTTCCGCGCTCCCGGCGTCGAGATCGAGGTGATGGTGGTCGACGACGGCGCTCGACGCATCGTCGGCCAACTCGTCCCGCCCGGCGACTACACGGTGCAACTGGCGGTCGGCGACGAGGTGCTGGACGAGCCGAGCGATCACCTCGGGCGCTTCACGTTCGAGTCGGTCCCGCTCGGTCCCGTGCGGATCAGCATCCTCGGCGCCGACGGCGCTCACGTGGTCTCCACGGAGTGGGTGTTGCTGTAACGACCGGTGGATCCGCCGAGGTGAGAGATGAGCGCGACGGGTGCGCTCACCGCTCACCACTCACCGGTCACCTCTCACGATGCGATCGGCCATGTTGTTCAAGTCCTGGTGGAGCCCTAACATTGCAGGGTCCTGCGTCCGGGCCGTCAGAGGTCGCGCAGTGCGCCGATCGATCGACGACCCGAGGTACGCGTGCCCACAATCCAGCAGCTGGTTCGGCAGGGCCGCAGCTCGAAGATCACCAAGAGCAAGACGCCGGCCCTGAAGGGCTCGCCGCAGCGACGCGGCGTCTGCACCAGGGTGTACACGAACACCCCGAAGAAACCGAACTCGGCGCTGCGCAAGGTTGCCCGCGTCCGGCTGTCGAGCGGAGTCGAGGTGACTGCCTACATCCCAGGCGAGGGTCACAACCTGCAGGAGCACTCGATCGTGCTCGTGCGTGGGGGCCGGGTGCGCGACCTGCCGGGCGTGCGCTACAAGATCATCCGCGGCGCCCTCGACGCAGCCGGCGTGAAAAACCGCAAGCAATCCCGCAGCCGCTACGGCGCCAAGGCCGACAAGTGACCGCCGCACCGTGAACGTGAGCTGAGATGCCCCGCAAAGGTCCCGCCCCCCGCCGCCGCCTGGTGGCCGATCCCATCCACCACGCGCCGCTCGTCACCCAAATCGTCAACAAGGTCATGCTGCACGGCAAGCGCAGCCTGGCCGAGAGCATCGTTTACGACGCGATGGAGCTGATCTCGGCGCGCACCGGCGACGATTCGCTGACCACTGTCAAGCGGGCGGTCGAGAACGTCAAGCCGCCGCTGGAGGTCAAGAGCCGGCGAGTCGGTGGCGCCACGTACCAGGTGCCGATGGAGGTGCGCCCCCCGCGCGCCAACACGCTGGCGATCCGCTGGATCGTCGACTTCGCCCGCGCCCGGCGGGAGAAGACGATGGCCGAGTGCCTGGCCGGCGAGCTGATGGACGCCGCCAACGGCCTCGGCGCGGCGATGAAGCGCCGCGACGACATGCAGAAGATGGCCGAGTCGAACAAGGCCTTCGCCCACTACCGCTGGTGATCCCGGCGCGATGAGCGATCTGCGGCGTATCGCCGCTCATCGCTCATCGGACTGATCGTCAGCGGCGGGGGTCGTTGTCGAGGACGATGGTGCCGTCGATGCGGCCCTGCAGGAACTCGGCGGCGGTCACCGGTTCGTAGCGGCACGGATGTTCTGTGGCGACGCAGCTGGGGATGCACGCCACGTCCGTCGTCGGGTCGGGGTTGACGAAGAACGGGATCGAGTAGCGCGCGGTGTCCGGACCGCTGCCGGTGCTGACGACCCGGTGCGGCGTCGAGATGTAGCGGTCGTTGGTCCAGCGGGCGAGCATGTCTCCCAGGTTGACGACGAGGCTGCCGGCCGGCGCATCGACGGCCGTCCAGGTGCCATCGCGCAACCGCACTTCGAGACCGGGTAAGCCGTCAGTGGCGAGCAGCGTGATCGCCCCGTAGTCGGTGTGCTGGCCGGTCATCGCGTCCTCAGTGGTCGCCAGCTCGCCGGTGGGCGGGTAGCGCAGCATGCGGAGGAAGCACTGCGGGTCGTGCATGCGGTCGGCGAAGAAGGCCGGGTCGACGTCGAGGGTCACCGCCAGCGCCCGGAGCAGATCCTCGGCGACGCGCAGCGCAGCGCGCTGGTAGTGCTCGACGGCCTGGCGGAACCCGGCGACGTCCGGCCAGCGAGCGAAGCCGTGCGGGCCGATGCCGAGCATCTCCTTGCGGTTCGAGCGCCCCGACCCGACGCCGGCGTAGCCCTGGTTGTCGACCATCGCCGATCGTGTCTTGTCCGCCAGCGGCAGCGCGAAGAACCGGTGGGCAGCGTCGAACACGGCCGCCATCTCGGCGGCGATGCCATGACCGACGACGACGAAGAACCCCGTCGTCGTGCACGCCGACCCGCTCTGCTCGATCACCGCCGACTCGGGCGACCTCGCCCGCCCCTCCGCCCCGCCGCGCACCCCGCCGACGTCGATCATCGTGATGAGCGATGAGTGGTCATCCGACGCACATCGCTCATCGCGCTGGGGGTCTGCCGAGCGCGATGAGCGATCTGCGGCACGAAGCCACTCATCGCTCATCGCGCCCGTCGGTCACCGGTCGAGGGTGAGGCGGACCGTCCGGCAGCGGTCGAACTCGGTCGCCTCGACGACGCCGAGCGAGACGAGCCCTGGCACCTGCTCGGCCAGTCCGTCCCACAGCCGCCGGGCGATCTCCTCGACCGTCGGCTCGCGATCCCACACCAGCGGCCGGTAGCCCTTCCAGTCTCCGAGGTCGGTGTCGGTCAGATACCGGCCGCGCCACGGCTCGACGAGTGCCTGAAGGATCCCTTCCAGGTCGTCGGCAGGCATCACCTTGTCGGCATCTGCCGGCCCCTCGACGGTCGCCTCCACGCTCCACGGGTGACTGTGCACCAGGCCGTCGACACGATGGGCGAACCGGGCGTGGATCGCCGCCGTCATCGTCAGTCGCAGCCCGGTGCGCGTCGAGGTCACGTCAGAGCCCGATGTCCGGATCGACGAACTGGTTGGTGACCAGGTCCTGCGCGGTCAAGTCCTCCGGCACCTCGAGGCCGGCAGCGCGGATCTGCTCGATCACGCCCTCCACCCGCGCCTCGTCCATGTTGCCCAGGGTGTCGTCCGGCCCGTTGCCGATGAAGCCGAGCTCCTTCTGCGTCTGCACCGAGTAGTCGGCCAGTGCCAGGTCGTACACCCAGAAGTCGTCGTATGTCTCGACCGCCTCGACGATGATCGCGTTGGCCGCATCCGGCGCGTCGATGTAGTCGATGGCCGCCTGCTGCACGATCGGAACGAACTTCTCGAGGCACGGCGTCAGCGTCTCCAACTGCTCCGGCACGATCGACAGCGTCTGCGAGTACACCTCGAATCCTGCGTCGTGCAGCGTCTGGTAGGCGACCGGCTTGCCCCACTCCTCGAACACGTTCTCGTACGTGTACGGCTCGGCCGAGGCGAACCCCTGCTGGGCGAGCGCGCCGTCCTCGGCGATGAAGCGGGCGGGGCTGCCGTCGTAGGACGGGTCGATCTGCTCGGCCTTCCACGTGCCGTCGGCGACGAAGACCTCGGCGAACGTGCCGCCTGGGAAGATGTTGATCGTCGCGTCGGTCTCGCCGAGGTCGGCCAACGTCTCGACGTCGGGATACGTCTCCGGATCCCAGTAGATGATCTGCGGGTTGATCTCGAGCGGTGCGACGACTGCCAACACCGGCGTCTCGTCGTAGCGCAGGATCTGGCCCTCGGTGTTGGCGTAGCCGAGGTGGATGCTGTCGTCGGCGTACTGCTGGACCGACACGGGCTGGTCGCCGATCGCCGGACCACCCGTACGGATCTCGATCTGAATGCCAGTGTCCTCGCCGCCGGCGACGAGCGGGCCGGTGACGACCTGCTGCTCGGCGTCGATCTCGTAGCCCTCCCCGACCATCTGGTAGAGCGAGCCGTGCTCGGCCTCCGGGAACCAGTCGGTCTGGATGACCAACGGGTCCGGGCAGTCGGCCGACAGGTCGACAGCGCCCCCGCCGCCGCCCGAGCCCTCCGTGGAACCGCCAGTCGTGGTCTCGGTCGAGCCGCTGGTCGTGGTCCCGGTCGAACCACCCGACGTCGACGAGGCCGCCGTCGTTGCCGGCGCGGCGGTCGTGTCGGCGGCGCCGTCGTCGTCGTCGCTAGAACAGGCGGCAGCCGCCAGGGCAGCGACGGCGAGGACGCTGACCGATCGGAGCAGGGTGCGATTCATCGGACCTCCGAAGGTTGGGATTGGGTGCGGTGTGGGTGGGATGGCGATCGTCGGTTCAGCCACGCGTGTCGTACCACCGTCCGATGGCTCGGCGCTGCAGCCAGCCAAAGAAGAGGAACACGGCGACGCCGAGCAACGACGACATGATGACCGCAGCGAACAGCGCCTCGCCCTCCAGTTGGCTGGCGTAGGTGCGCAGCCGCTGGCCGATGCCGGTGTCGCCTCGACCGAAGAAGAAGTCACCGACGATCGCGCCGATCACGGACAAGCCGGCCGAGATGCGCAGACCGGCGAAGATCGCCGGCAGGGCAGCAGGGAACATCAGCTTGCGCAACCTCGTCCATCGGTTGGCGTGCTGCAGGGTGAACAGGTCGTGCATCCCCCGGTCGGCCGACTGCAAGCCGAACAGCGTGTTCACGATGATCGGGAACAGCGAGATGATCACGCAGACCATGACCCGCGACATCTGGCCGGTGTCGAACCAGAACGAGATGAGTGGCACGAGGGCGAGGATCGGGATCGCCTGCAGCGCCACCATGTACGGGAAGATGGCCCGCTCGAAAAGCCTTGTCTGGCTCATCAGCACGGCCACCGACATGCCGAGCACGATCGAGACGGCCAACCCGATGAGCGCCACCCGCGCGCTCGACCACAGCCCGTCGAGGATGTCGGAGAACACGTCCCAGTCGAGGAACCCCTTCTCGACCACCTCGTGGGGTGGGCGGAGCAGGAACCGGCGCCGCTCGTCGAGCACGACGTAGGAGATGAGGTACCAGATGCCGACGACCACCGCACCGAGCGCGATGGGCGGCAGGACGACGGCTGTCCAGTGCTCCCGCTTGGCCGAGGGTGGGCGGAACCCCGTGGTCGTCGCCGTGCTCAACGGGTCGGCGACGACGGCGTCAGTGGGCGCGTCGGCGTCGGCGACCGTCTGGGTCTCGCGGAGGTCTGTCACGCGCTCGCGCCACCCCGCAAGGCCTTTGACACTTCACCGCTGAGGGCGGCGAAGTGGGCGTCGAAGCGCAGATCGGGCGAGCGCGGATACTCGAACGGCACCTCGAACTCGGCGACGATGCGTCCCGGACGGGCCGACATGACGAGCACCCTCGTGCTCATGTACACAGCCTCGCTGATCGAGTGGGTGATGAACAGGCCTGCGAACCGCTCAGCCTGGAACAGCTCGAGCGCCTGGTCGTTGAGGTGCTCGCGCGTGATCTCGTCGGCCGCCCCGAACGGCTCGTCGAACAGGAGCACCGGCGGCTGGAGGGTCAGCGTGCGGGCCAGGGAGCAGCGCATCTTCATGCCGCCCGACAGAGACTTCGGGTAGTGCTGCTCGAAGCCGGACAGGCCGACCGTGGCGATCGCCTCCGTGGCCAGACGTGACCGGTCCGCTTTGGCGATGCCGCGCAGCTCGGCGAGCAGCTCGATGTTCTGGCGCACCGTGCGCCATGGCAGCAGCGTGGCGTCCTGGAACACGTAGCCGAGGTGTTCACGATCGATGCGCACGACGCCGCTGGTCGGCTCGATGAGCCCGGAGGCGATGCGCAGCAGCGTCGACTTGCCGCAGCCCGACGGGCCGACCACCGTGACGAACTCTCCCGGGCGGACGTCGAAGGAGACATCGCGGACGGCCTCGGTCCCGTCCGGAAAGACCATGCCGATGTGGTCGAAGGCGACGCCTGCGCCCGCGGGCACTGCCGGGACCGCGTCGGTCCGCGTCATCACCCTCTCCGGCATCTGCGTCCTCCCAGCGGCCGATCCAATCCCTGATTGTTAGCAGCGTCGGCGCCCCACGGCTACGGCGCGGCGCCGGTCGTGACACGGCGTTCACATAGCGGACTACCTTGACGTGGAGGCCGCAGGACGCGGGCACCCGCCGCCCCGCGCCGAACGACACGAAGGGGCGTGGGCATGAACGTGCAGTCGATCCTCGCCGGCAAGGGGGCCGACGTCGCCACGATCGGTCACGTGGCATCGCTGTCCGATGCCGCTGCCGTGCTGCGTGACCGTGGTGTTGGCGCGCTCGTCGTCTCCGACGATGGTCGCCACATTGACGGGATCGTCTCCGAGCGGGACGTGGTGCGGGCGCTCGCCGCCCATGGTGCGAGCGCGCTCGGGCGCACCGTCGGGTCGGCGATGTCGATCAACGTGGTGACCTGTCGGTCGGACGACTCGGTCGAGGCGCTGATGATCTCGATGACCGAACGGAGGATCCGCCACCTCCCCGTCGTCGACGACGACGGCCTGCTCGCCGGCATCGTCTCGATCGGCGACGTCGTCAAGTCGAGACTGAGCGAGCTCGAGACCGAGAACCAAGCGCTCGTCGAGTACCTCCACCACGGTCGCTGACCCCGTTCAGTCCTGGGCACTCGACCGAATCCGGCCGGTTGCTCCGGACAGAACGCTCTTACGCTGACGACTCGTGGCGCGACCATTCGGAGCGAACTACCGCAAGCTCTTCGCGGCCTCGACGATCTCCAACCTCGGCGACGGGGTCGCCCTCATCGCCTACCCGTGGCTGGCCTCGGCGATCACCCGCAGCCCGCTTCTGATCGCCCTTGTCGCGGTCGCCCAGCGCCTGCCGTGGCTCGTGTTCAGCCTGCCCGCCGGCGTGATCACCGACCGAGGCGACCGGCGCAGGCTGATGGTCGGCGCCAACGCGACCCGCGCCGTGCTGACGGCCTTCATCGCCGTCGCCGTCCTCGCACGGCAAGGCGCCATCCCGTCGCCGGACCAGGTCGAGCAGGTGATCGACACCGAGTGGCTGCTCTACGTCATGATCCTTGCCGCCACGCTGCTGCTCGGGGTGTGCGAGGTGCTGTACGACAACAGCGCTCAGACGTTCCTGCCGGCGATCGTCGAGTCGCAGGACCTCGAACGGGCCAACGGCCGCATGTACTCCGCCGAGCTCGTGGCCAACCAGTTCGCCGGTCCGCCGCTGGCCAGCCTGCTCCTCCTCGCCGGCTTCGCCGTGCCCGTCATCTTCGACGCCGGCTCGTTCGCCGTGTCCGCCGCCCTGGTGTTCGCCATCGTCGCCACGCCACGCGCGCCGGTCGGCGAGCCGGTCGCACGCCAGCCGTGGCGGGTCGAGCTGGCCGAGGGCTTCCGCTGGCTGTGGCGCCACGACGTCATCCGCACGCTGGCGATCACGCTCGGTGGCCTGAACCTCCTCAGCAACATGAGCTTCGCCCTCGTCGTGCTGTACGGCCAGGAGGTGCTCGGCACGTCGGTAACGGAGTTCGCCCTGTTGACGATGGGCGGTGCGGTCGGAGGGGTCGTCGGCGGGTGGACCGCGTCGGTGGTGACCCGCCGCATCGGCGCGGGGGCCTCGCTGGCCCTGACGCTGTGGGGCGGCGCCCTGTGCTCGATCGCCCTCGCCTTCATCTCGGCGTGGCCGCTGGCCGCGGTGGTGCTGTTCGCCTTCGAGCTCACCGGGGTGCTGTGGAACGTGATCACGGTCAGCTTCCGCCAGGCCGTCGTGCCCGATCGGCTGCTCGGACGGGTCAACAGCGTCTACCGGTTCTTCGGCTGGGGGGCGATCCCGATCGGCGGCCTGCTCGGCGGGTTGATCGTCGTCCTCCTCGACGGCCCGCTCTCCCGGGATGCCGCGCTGCGCGCGCCGTTCGTCGTCGCGGGGGTGGCCCAGCTGGCCCTCGCCGCCTACGCCGCATCGCGGTTGACCACCGCCCGGCTGGCGGCCGCCCGCGACGCCGCCCCAGGTGGGAACGTCCGTGCGGGCGAACCGTCCCCCCGGTAGCCTCGGACATTGCCCATCGGGGCACTGACCCGGGTGCTCGCCACCCGGGTTCTTCGTGTGTTCGTACGTCCGTTCGGCGTGAAAGTGATCAGGTAATGGCCAAGCGTGAGTTCGCCCTCGAGCGCTACCGCAACATCGGCATCATGGCCCACATCGATGCCGGCAAGACCACGACGACCGAGCGCATCCTCTTTTACACCGGCAAGACCTACAAGATCGGTGAGGTCCACGAAGGCGCCGCCGTCATGGACCACATGGCCCAAGAGCAGGAGCGCGGCATCACCATCACGTCGGCAGCCACCACGGCGTTCTGGAACGACCACCGCATCAACATCATCGACGCCCCGGGCCACGTCGACTTCACGATCGAGGTCGAGCGCTCGCTGCGCGTCCTCGACGGTGCCGTCGCCGTGTTCGACTCGGTGGCCGGCGTCGAGCCGCAGACCGAGACCGTGTGGCGGCAGGCCAACAAGTACAACGTCCCGCGCATGTGCTTCGTCAACAAGATGGATCGCACCGGCGCCAACTTCTTCCGCACCGTCGAGATGATCGAGAGTCGGCTCGACGCCGTACCGGCCGTCGTCCAGCTGCCGATCGGCTCGGAGGGCGGCTTCCGGGGCGTCGTCGACCTCGTCAAGATGAAGGCGATCATCTGGGACGGTGACGACAAGGGCGCCACCTACCACGAGGAGGAGATCGCCGAGGGCCAGCGAGCCGAGGCCGAGGACTGGCGCCAGCGCCTCCTCGAAACGGTCGCCGGTGAGGACGACGACGTCCTCGAGCGGTACCTCGCCGACGAGCCGCTGACCGAGGCCGACCTGAAGAAGGTCATCCGCATCGGCACGTTGGCCAACCACTTCGTCCCGGTGCTCACCGGCTCGGCGTTCAAGAACAAGGGCGTCCAACCGATGCTCGACGCCGTCATCCACTACCTGCCCAGCCCGCTCGACATCCCCCCGACGGAGGGCACCAACCTGCGTGGCGACGAGGTCGTCCTGCGCGAGCCCGACGACAAGGCGCCGTTCTCGGCGCTGGCGTTCAAGATCGTCTCCGACCCGTTCGGCAAGCTGACCTACTTCCGGGTCTACTCGGGCACGATCAACAAAGGCGACGAGGTCTACAACTCGGTCAAGGAGCGGCGCGAGCGCCTCGGGCGGATCCTGCTGATGCACGCCAACCAGCGTGAGGACCTCGACATCGCGTACGCCGGTGACATCGTCGCCGGGCTCGGCTTCAAGGACACGACGACTGGCGACACGCTGTGCGACCGGGCCGACCCGATCGTGCTCGAGCGCATGGAGTTCCCCGAGCCCGTGATCCACGTCGCCATCGAGCCGAGGACGAAGAGCGACCAGGACAAGCTGGGCCGGGCGCTCAAGTCGCTGTCGGACGAAGATCCGACGTTCCGCGTCCGCACCGACATCGACACCGGCCAGACCGTCATCTCCGGCATGGGCGAACTACACCTCGAGGTGTTGGTCGACCGCATGCAGCGGGAGTTCATGGTCGAGGCAACGGTCGGCAAGCCGCAGGTCGCCTATCGCGAGACGATCACCAAGCCGGTGCAGTCCGTCGAGTACCGCCACGTCAAGCAGACCGGCGGCTCTGGCCAGTTCGCGGTGATCAAGATCACCCTCGAACCGAACCCGGGCAAGGGCTACGAGTTCGACGACAAGATCTCGGGCGGGCGCATCCCGCGGGAGTACATCCAGCCGGTCAACCAGGGGATCCAGGCCGCCCTCGACTCCGGCGTCCTCGCCGGGTACCCGACGGTCGATGTGAAGGCGTCGCTCGTCGACGGCCAGTACCACGACGTCGACTCCTCGGAGATGGCGTTCAAGATCGCCGGCCAGGCGGCGTTCCGCAAGGCCGCCGAGATGGCGAAGCCGGTGCTGCTCGAACCGATCATGTCGGTCGAGGTAGTCACGCCCGAGGAGTACATGGGCGACGTGATGGGTGACCTGTCGAGCCGGCGTGGGCGCATCGGCGGCATGGAGGCCAGGGGCAACACCCAGGTCGTCACGGCTCAGGTGCCGCTGTCGGACATGTTCGGCTACAGTACCGACCTGCGTTCTCGGACCCAGGGCCGGGCCACGTACACGATGCAGTTCGACAGCTACCAGCAGGTACCTGAGAGCATCGCCTCCGAGATCATCAAGCGGGTGCGCGGCGAATAGCCGTCCCCGACCCGTCCTTTGACAACCCACCTCCAGCCAGGGAAGAGAGCCGACGAGTCATGAGCAAGGTCAAGTTTGAGCGGACGAAGCCGCATGTGAATGTGGGCACGATGGGTCACATCGATCATGGGAAGACGACGTTGACGGCGGCGATTTCGAAGACTCTGTCGGAGAAGGGGTTGGCGGAGTATACGCCGTTCGAGTCGATTGATAAGGCGCCGGAGGAGAAGGCGCGGGGGATCACGATTTCGATTGCGCACATCGAGTATGAGACCGAGAACCGGCATTATGCGCATGTCGACATGCCGGGTCATGCGGATTACATCAAGAACATGATCACTGGGGCGGCGCAGGTGGATGGGGCGATCTTGGTGGTGGCGGCGACGGATGGTCCGATGCCGCAGACTCGGGAGCATGTGTTGTTGGCCCGTCAGGTGGGGGTGCCGTACATCGTGGTGGCGTTGAACAAGGCGGACATGGTTGATGACGAGGAGTTGTTGGATCTGGTCGAGTTGGAGGTCCGTGAGCTGCTCACCGAGTACGAGTTCGACGGTGATGAGGCGCCGGTGGTGCGGGTGAGCGCGCTCAAGGCGTTGGAGGGTGATGTGGAGTGGCAGGGCAAGGTGATGGAGTTGATGACGGCGGTGGATGAGGCGGTGCCGGAGCCGGAGCGTGATCTGGACAAGCCGTTCTTGATGCCGATCGAGGATGTGTTCACGATCACGGGTCGTGG
>JBPCJW010000076.1:0-6391 GCA_051004915.1 Ilumatobacteraceae bacterium | reverse complement strand
GGCGCCCGTCGTCGTCGCCGCCAGCGCCGTCGCCGTGACCCTGGCCCTGGCCGAGCTGCCCGCCCGCCGCGCCGCCACCACGCACCCCGCCGAATCCCTCCGCAGCGAGTAGGCGGGCGGGCGAAGCAAAGCGAGTCTGATCACGCCGGCCGGTCGCCGCGATGAGCGATGAGTGGCCAAATACGACGCTGATCGCTCATGACGAGCGTCGTCAGGCGGGCCAGCGGCCGGCGGCGCGCAGCGCGTCGACGTCGTGGTGGCGTCGTCGCCACGATGCGAGCAGCGCGTCGATGGTCGTTGCGAAGCGTTCGGGCGTCAGCTCGAGCTCGGAGACCCGCCGGACGCGCCAGCCGAGCGCGTCCGCGCCGTCGTCGCGCTGGATGGCGCCGGCCCGGCCCTCCAGGGTGCGGTGCTCGGGGTGGACATCGATCTCGACGGCCCATCGCACGTTCGGATCGGCGAGGTCGAAGACGGCCGCGCCGTAGCCCGGAAGGTTGACACGCACTTGGCGCTGCAGCCCACGGACACCTCGCAGCTCGAGCGCCTCGAGTACGACGAGCTCAGCCTCGGACTGCGCCGCAACGCCAGGGCGCCGTTGCGCGAGCACTGCGAGGAAGCGGCGAACCCACGGACGGCCCGGCGTCGCCAAGCGCAGCGCGATCCGGTGCATCGTGGCGACCGTGCACAGCTGCCGGCTGAGGGCGTGCTCGATGACGGAGGCGAGCGCGACGGCGTCGACGTAACGGGTGAGATCGACGACCGTTCGCGGTGGGCTGGTCAACCGGATGCCGTCACGTCGGCTCACGATCTCGTCGTCGAAGAGCAACGCCGTGCGATAGGCGCGCACCCAGGGTTCCCGGCACGGATGGCTGACCGGCGGCGCGATGACGTGGACCAGTCCGTCGCGCGGGCTCCGTCGCAGGTCCCACAGGCGCCCGGCCGTCGGGCCAGCGACCACGAGATGGTGGCGGCTGGAGCAGAGCGCGGCGCAGCGGGCCCGCTCGTCATGGATGACACCCGCGAAGGCGTACGCGCCATCGACGACGCGCTCGAGCACACCGGCCGCGACGAGGCGACGGCGCTGGTCCAGCGAGACCTCCGTTGTCTCCAGCGTGGTGGGGATGGTGGCGTGGTGCGATCGCATCCAGGCGATCGCGTCGTGGTCGAGCGCGGTCATGGCGGCTCCGTTTCGTCGTAGGTGGCAGCGGATCAGCACGATCGATCCGGCGTGGCAACGACGTCGCCATGTCCGTGTCGTGAGACCGTACGCGCGGGGTGCCACCGGCCACTCCGCCGTTCCCGGCCGGCGCAAGCGATGAGCGATCTGCGTCGTAACACCACTCATCGCTCATCGCGCTGGCCGGTGTGGCTGGCACCACCGGGGCGACGGTGGCAGCGCCCTTGCCGATCTGGCCACGGTAGTGTCGACTGAGGGGGTCATGACGACCGTCGTCGAGCCCCACGCGCCAGTCGCCGTCCCTGCGGCGACCCCCCAGGCACCGGTGTTCGCCCCGTTGCGCCCGGCGTGGTGCTTGCTCACCGTGCCCGTCGCCGTCGGGCTGGCGGGGGTCGGTCTGGCCATCGCCGCCGTCGACGATCCCTTGCCCGTCGAGCTGGTCCGGCCAGCGATCGTCGCGCTCTGGGCCCTGGCCGGGCTGATGCTCGGCCTGCGCCGCCGCCACGACCGCCTGGCCCCGATCACCCTCGCCGGAGCGATCGCCGGTGGCGTCGGCACGTTGGCGGCTGCGATGACCGAGCACCGGACATTCACCGGGGCGGCATCGACGTTGTGGGATCTCGCGCTGCGACTGTCTGCGGCCGCCCTCCCCGCGATCGCCATGCACCTGCTGTTCGGGCTCGCCGACGGCCGATTGGCGACCTCGGTCCGCCGCCGCGCCGTCTCCACCGGTTACATCGTCGCCCTCGTCACGGGCATCGCCCTGATGGCCGACCGCGACGAGCTGATCGCCTGGCCGCTCGTCGTGCTGTGGGCCGCGGCGCTCGGGTTCGGCTTGTACGCCAGCCACGTCCGCTACCTCAAGGCGGGAGCCGTCGATCGCCGTCGCATGCAATGGGTCGGCTGGGGCATGGCCGTGGCCACAGAGGCGGCCATCGTCGCGATCGCCCTGCGCTTGCTCACCGACTGGCCGCCGCAACCCAGCGCCGTTGCACTCGGCCTCACCGGCCTCATCCCCCTCGCGCTCACGCTCGGCGCGCTGCCGCGCATGGTCGCCAGGGTCGATCGGCTGCTCACCCGCACCGTCGAGGCGGCCGGCCTGACCGCGCTGGTCCTGGCGATCTACGTCGTCGTCGTCATCGGCCTCGGACGCACCCCGTCCGACGGCGAGCGCACGCTGCTCCTGCTGTCCATGGCGGCGGCCGGCCTGTGCGCGTTGCTGTACCTGCCGGCGCGCCGCTGGCTCACCGAGCGGGCCAACCGGCTGGTCTACGGCGAGCGGGTCTCGCCCGATGAACTGCTGCGCACGTTCGGCCAGCGCCTCACCCGGTCGATCCCGATGGACGAGCTGCTGCTGCAGCTGACCGAGAGCTTGCGCAAGGCCATGGTGCTCGTGTCGGCCGAGGTCTGGACCGGCCAGGACGGCCGCTTCGAGCTCGCCGCCGGCGTGCCCCACCGCCAGCACCCGACGATCCAGCTCGGCACCAAGGAAGCCACTGTCGTTGCTCGAGCCGGGGTCAGCGGCGGCACGTGGCTCGACATCTGGATGCCCGCCATCGTCGGCCCCAACGGATCGAGCGCGATGCGCCTGGCGCCTGTGGCCCACGCCGGCAAGCTGCTCGGCTTCATCACCGCCACCCGCCGACGTGATGCTGAGGCGTTCGCCGAGGCCGAGGACCGCGTGCTCACCGAGCTCGCCCGCCAGGTCGCCCTCGCCTTGCACAACGTGCAGCTCGACGCCGCGCTGCAGGCCAGCCTCGAGGAGCTGCAGGTGCGCAACACCGAGCTGCAGAACTCGCGCGCCCGCATCGTGGCGGCCGGAGACAACGAGCGACGCAAGCTGGAGCGCAACCTGCACGATGGCGCCCAGCAGCACCTCGTGGCGCTCGCCGTCAAGGTGCGCCTCACCCGCGACGCGGTGGAGGACGACCCCGACGACGCCATCGCCATGCTTGACGAGATCAAGGGCAACGTGCAGGACGCCATCCAGGAGCTGCGCGCCCTCGCCCACGGCATCTTCCCGCCGCTGCTCATGTCCGGGGGGCTGGCCGAAGCACTCCCCGCCGCGGCGACCCGTTCGGCACTGCCGACGACCCTCGAGGCGACCGGCATCGGCAGGTACTCGGCAGACATGGAGGCGGCCGTCTACTTCTGCGTGCTCGAGGCGCTGCAAAACGCCGGCAAGCACGCCGGCGAGGGATCGACTGCCCGTGTCAAGGTGGCCGAGGTCAACGGGGCGCTGACGTTCGAGGTCGCCGACGACGGCGCCGGCTTCGATGCTGCTGGCTCGGCCGCCACCGGCCACGGCTTCGTCAACATGGCCGACCGCCTCGGCGCGTTCGGCGGCACCGTCACCGTGCGCTCGAAGCCCGGCGCCGGCACCACGATCCTCGGCACGCTGCCCGTCGCCGCCGCTGACCTCGCAGCCCCGTGACCTCGCCGCGCCGCGCCGCATACTGCGGCTGGATAGCCAGTTTCCTCGCACCTCAGCCGCACTCTGCGGCTCACGTCCAGTTTGCGCCCCAGCCGCAGTGTGCGGCCCAGGTCGCAGTTATCTGCAAGTTCTGAAGAGGTCTGCGGCCGGTGCGCGCCGCCCGCCGGCAGTGCCAGCGCCTGGCTGACGGATCAGAATGCCCCATGGCTGACGACGCACTCGCCGACTTCGACCGGTCCACGTTCACCCACGACGGCAAGCGGCGCATCGTGTTCCGCACCGGCTCCGGTCCGGCCGTGATCGTCATCGCCGAGATCCCGGGCATCACCCCGAAGGTCGCCGGCTTCGCCCGCCGCGTCGCCGGGATCGGTTGCACGGCCGTCCTCCCCCACCTGTTCGGCGTGCCTGGCAAGGACCCCGATGCGGGCGGCCGGCTGCGCTCGCTGGCCTACGGGCTGTCCTCGATCGTCCCGGCCTGCGTCAGCCGTGAGTTCGTCACCTGGGCCACCAACCGCACATCGCCGGTCGTCGACTGGCTGCGCGCCCTGGCCACCCACGAGCACGAGCGCTGCGGCGGTCCCGGGGTCGGCGCCGTCGGGATGTGCTTCACCGGGGGCTACGCCCTCGCCATGTCGACGCTGCCGAGTCTCCTGGCCCCGGTGCTGTCGCAGCCGTCCATGCCGCTCGCCCTGACGGCCGCCCAGAAGCGCTCGATCGACTGCTCACCCGCCGACCTCGAAGTGGTCAAGCAGCGCTGCGCATCCGAGGGACTGGAGGTGCTCGGACTGCGCTTCCGCAGCGACAAGCTCGCCCCGTGCGAACGGTTCCACTTCCTCGAGCAGCAGCTCGGTGACGCGTTCGTCAAGGTCGAGCTCGACGACGACGCAGCCAACCCGGACGCGGTGATGAAGCCGCATTCGGTCCTCACCGAGCACCTCATCGACGAGCCTGGGCAGCCGACCCGCGACGCCCTGGAACAAGTGCTCACCCTGCTGCGGACGCGCCTGTTGAAGTGATCAGGCCGACGCCAGCCAGGCGGGATCTCCGCCCGCCTCCCACAGCCGGCGGACCACTCGCGGCGACAGCTCGTCTTTGTTGACGTAGGCCATCGCGCCGCTCGTACGGGCGCCCGGCGGCAACTCGTCGAGCGTGTACGTCGACACGAGGATGACCTTGATCTCCGGTTGCGCCTCCGTGATCAACCGGGTGGCGTCGATCCCGTTGAGCGCTCCCATGTTGATGTCCATCAGCACGAGGTTCGGACGCAGCTCGGCGCTGGCGGTCACCGCGTCCTCGCCCGACTCGACCTCGGCGACGAGCGCGAAGCCCTCGATCCGACTGAGCACGGCCCGCGCCGCGTCCCGGAACGGCGGTTGGTCGTCGACGATGATCACGCTGACCTGCTCGGCCACGATCACATCCTCGCATCCGCCGTGGCTCCGGACGAGCGTGCCACCACCCGACGTCGAGGTGGGGTCAGCCGCCCCCTGCCGACAAGTGCACCAGCACTGCCTTAACGCGGCGGTTGACGTCCGGCTCCTCCGTGAGGTGGAGCTTGGAGAAGATCGAGTTGATGTGCTTCTCGACGGCCCGCTCGCTGAGGATCAACGTCGCGGCGATGGCTGCGTTGCTCTTGCCCTGGGCCATCTCGCCGAGGATCTCACGCTCTCGCGGTGTCAACCGTTCGATCGGTGACGACGCCATCCTCGCCCTGGCGTTGACGAGCTCCTCGACCACCTTCGGGTCGATGACCGAACCCCCGCGCGCCACCGTGCGCACTGCGTCGACCAGGTCGTCGGCATCAGCCACGCGATCCTTGAGCAGGTAGGCGCGGCCGTCGGAGCCATCCTCGAGGAGGGCCAGCGCGTACGACGGTGAGGCGTACTGGCTGAGCACCACGACACCGATGGTGGGGTGGCGTTGACGGATCAGCGCCGCCGCTCGCACCCCCTCGTCCGTGCCCGTCGGGGGCATGCGGATGTCGGTGATCACGACGTCGGGCAGCACCGTGTCGACGACCTCGAGCAGCTCGTCGAAGGCCTCTGCGACCCCGACCATCTCCAGCTCGGGGTCGGCATCGATCAGCCCCGCGACGCCTTGTCTGACCAGGTAGTTGTCGTCCGCCACAACGACCCGCACCGCCACGGGCCAAACCCTAACCCTCGCCCGCGAGCAAGGCCCGCCGCCGCCGGTGCTCCGCGTGCACCGGAGGCGACGGGCCCTGCCGTCTGTTGTCTGTCGGTCAGGTGACCGTGAACTCCTGGACCATGCCGAGCAGTGCGTGCGGCGGTCCCAGCTCTGCCATCGGGTCCGACCCCTCGGGCGTCGACCCGTCGGTGCCCTCCGGGCTGGTGCCCTCCGGCGCCATCTCCTCCATCTGCGCCATCACCTCTGGGGTCAGGCCCTCGGGGATGAAGCACGTGGCGACGTAGTTGCCGGGCTCGCTGAGGTCGACGACGGCGTACGACGTCGTCCCGGGGAGGCCGAACCCACCTCCGACCGGCGTGATCTTGCTGAACGCCTCTTCCTCCGGCAGCTCGAGGAGCTCCTCCACCGAATCGGTCGTGTCGTCGTTGACCCGAGCGAAGGAGACCTCGTGCAGTTCTTCGCCGACGTTGGTGAAGGCGATGATCGCCGGGCCGGCATCCACCTCGGCCGGGATCCCGGTGAAGGAGTAGTCGGCACCCTCGACCTCCAGTTCGGTGTACCCGCATTTGTCCTGCATGAAGGCGATCATCTCGCCGTACGGCTCGTCGAACGCGGGATCGCCGGGACCGGAC
>JBPCJW010000075.1:0-5512 GCA_051004915.1 Ilumatobacteraceae bacterium | reverse complement strand
TCGCCACACCCGGTTCCAACGACCGCGTGTGGAACTCCCACGAGAAGCTCGCCGCCGCCGACGCCGAGGTGTTCGTGGCCTACTACTCGGCCGACGCCGTCGCCCTCGGCTGCGAAGCCTGGCTCGGGCCGCACTACCAGATCACGGGCCAGGTCAACCGCGTCAACCCCGGCGGCACCGCCCAGTCACCGCACCGCGACTACCACGTCGGTTTCTACGAGCCGGACCAGATGGAGCGCTTCCCGCGCCACGTCCACCTGATGTCGCAGGGACTCACGCTGCAGAGCGCGGTCGCCCACACCGACATGCCGCTGGAGTCGGGCCCGACGATGCTGCTGCCGTTCTCCCAGCTCTGCCCGGCCGGCTTCATCGCCGCCTTGCGCCCCGACTTCCAGGCCGTGTTCCACGAGTTCAAGGTGCAGCTGCCCCTGACCAAGGGCGACGTCGTGTTCTTCAACCCGGCGCTGATGCACGGCGCCGGCGCCAACGCCACGGCCGACTTCCAGCGCATCAACAACCTGCTCCAGGTGTCGTCCGCGTTCGGCCGCACCATGGAGACGATGAACACCGGCCTCACGACGCTGGCCGCCTACCCGCACCTGCTGGCGATCGACGACGAGCGCACCCGCGAGAACGTCATCGCCGCGGCGTGCGAGGGCTATGCCTTCCCGACCAACCTCGACGAGGACCCGCCGGTCGGTGGGTTGGCCCCGGCGAGCCCGGCCGACACCGTGCGCGAGGCGGTCGCCGAGCGCCGGCCGATCGAGCGCCTGCGCAAGGAGCTGGAGGCGCACAGGGCCCGCCGCCGCGGGCTCGGGGGCTGACCATGACGGCGACAGCTTTGTCGAGCGAACCCGGTGAGGTCCTGGAGCGGCTCAACGCCGACGGCCACGTCGTCGTCGAGGACGTCATCCCGCAGGACCTGGTGCGCGATCTGCGCCAGCGGGTGCAGCGGACACTCGATCGCGAGCGGGCCGAGCCTGCCGACCCCGGCCCGAGCGAGGTGTCGGTCGATCAGGTGGCCGACCTCGACAGCCGCTACTTCCGCACCGCCGAGGACGAGTCCGAGCGTCTCAAGCGGCGCATCCGGCGTCGCCAGGCCGACGAGTTCGACACGCCCTGGCCGGTCTCGGCCGATGAGGTGTGCATCAGCTTCATCCACATCCCGACGCTGTTCGACGACGGTCGATCGCAGCGCATCTTCAACCTGATCAACAAGGACGTGGCCTTCGCGCCGCTCGTCGAGCACCCGCTCGTGCTCTCCGTCCTCGAACCCGAGCTCGGCCGTGACCTGATCGTGCTCGACATGAGCGTCAACCACGTCGGCGCGAACACCGACGTCCCGGGGGTGTGGCACATCGACTCGCCGTTGACGCAGATCCCCGAGCCGCTGCCGAACTTCACGCTGAGCATCCAGACCGTCTGGATGCTCGACGACTTCTCGGCGGCCAACGGCGCGACGCACGTCGTCACCGGCAGCAGCCACACACAACGCAAACCGCCGTTCGGCAGGGACCCCCTCGACGGTGAGGTGGTGCTCGCAGGTCCGGCCGGGTCAGTCGCCTTCTGGTTGTCCCAGACCTGGCACCGACACGGCGCCAACACCACGGATCAGCCACGCACCGGGTTGATCGTCCAGTACGGGCGCTCGTGGATCAAGCCGTTCGTCGATCTGCGCACCCCGATCGACGACGCGCAGGCGGCCGCCTTCTCGCCTCGGCTGCGCTACCTGCTCGGGTGCAACGCCAGCGCCCCCGTGCGCGGCTGACCAGCGAGCGCGCCCGTGACGACATCGACCTCGGCCGTCACGATCGCCGCCAGCCCCGTCGCGTGGGGCGTCGACTTCGCCGATGCCCCGACCAACCCCCCGTGGGAGCAGGTCCTCGACGACATCGCATCGTCGGGCGTCGGCGCGCTCGAGCTCGGTCCCGTCGGGTACCTGCCGGAGGACCCAGACACCCTGCGCCACGTCCTGACCAGCCGCAGCCTGGCTTCGGTCGGCTCGTTCATGTTCGACGACCTCCACGACCCCGCGGAACGCGACCGGCTGTGCGCCCTCGCCGAACGGGTCGGCACGTTCATCGCCGCCGCCGGTGCCAAATCGGGTGGCGGCGTGTTCGTGATCATCGACAAGCCCGACGCGGTGCGCGTGGCGACCGCCGGGCGCTCTGGTGTCGCGCCACGACTCGACGACGCTCGGTGGTCGCAGATGGTCGAACGGTTCGACGAGATCGCCACGATCGCCCGCCGCCACGGGACCCGTCCGGTCGCCCATCCCCATGCCGGCGGCTACGTCGAGTTCGCCGACGAGATCGAGCGCTTGGTCGCCGACACCGACCTCGACCTGTGCCTCGACACGGGCCACCTAGCGTACGCCGGGATCGACCCCGCAGCAGCCATCAGGCGTCACGGCGACCGGCTCGGGCACGTCCACTTCAAGGACATCCGACCGGAGGTGCTCGCCCGCGTCGACGCCGAGGACCTGACGTTCTGGGAGGCCATCGAGGCCGGCATCTTCTGCCCGCTCGGCGAGGGGGTGGTCGACGTCGGAGAGGTCTCGGCCGCCCTCGATGCCGTCGGCTACACCGGGTACGCAACGATCGAGCAGGACAGGGTCGGCGGGACCGGTGCGCCACTCGACGACCTCCTGCGCAGCGTGGCCGTGATCGACGCGGCTCGGTCCAACCGGCAACCAACGCGACGGAGTGACGATGGGTGCTGACTCCGTGCGCATCGGCATCGTCGGATCGGGGTTCATCGCCGGCGTGCACAGCGCCGCCTACCGGTCGGTCGCCGGCACCTATCCCGATGCGCCACGCCACGTCCACCTGGGCGCCGCCGCCGACGTCGACGGCGCACGCGCCGCCCGCCTGGCCGACGACTGGGGATGGCAGCGCACCCTCACCAATTGGCGCGAGATCACGCGTGCCGACGACATCGACGTCGTCGACATCTGCGTCCCCAACCTGCTGCATGCCGAGGTGGCATGCGATGCGCTGGCCAACGGCAAGCACGTCATCTGCGAGAAGCCGATCGCCACCACGTCCGAGGAGGCGCGCCGGATGGTCGCCGCAGCTGCCGGCGCCGGTCTCGTCAACCAGGTCTGCTTCTACTACCGGGTGTGGCCGGCGATCAGCTGGGCCAGGCAGCTGATCGACGCCGGTGAGCTGGGCGCGGTCAAGCACTGGCGCGGGTGGATCTTCCAGGACTACGCGGCGTCACCGCGCCACGATCTCGGCTGGCGGGCGCGGCTCGAGGAATCCGGTGCCGGCGCACTCGGTGACCTCGGCTCGCACATCATCGACATCACCCGCTACCTGTGCGGCGAGATCTCGGCGGTCTCGGCGGCGATGCGCGAGATCGTCGACCGAGACGTCCCCACGCCAGGTGTCGACGACGTCGTGTCGATGGTCGTCGACCTGGCCAGCGGAGCCGGCGGGACGATCGAGGCCAGCTGGGCCTTGCGCGGCAAGCGGTGCGATCTCGGGTTCGACCTCGTCTGCGATCGCGGCGCGCTGCGCTTCTCGTGGGAGCGGAGCAACGAGCTCGGCGTCCTCGCCGGCGACGTGACGGATCCGACCAACGGCTATCGCACCGTGCTGATCGGCGACGGTCAACCCGACGTCGCCCGCTTCGTCTCGGTGCCCGGCCAAGGGATGGGGTACCGCGACACGTTCACCATCGGGGTGTCCCGTGCGCTCACCGCCATCGCCAGAGGCGAGACGAGCGCCGCGCCGACGTTCGAGGACGGGCTCGCCGTTGCGCTCGTCGTCGATGCGGTCAAGGAGTCGGCGAACACCCGGACGTGGGTCGACGTGCGGCATGTCGCCGACGTGGTGGCGGGATCGTGACCGCCACCGTCGACGCCCCGTACCCCGTCCGTTGCGACCTCGGCGAGGGTCCGAACTGGGACATCGCCAGCGCCCGGATGACCTACGTCGACATCGATGCCGGCACGATCCACCAGCTCGATCCGGCCACCGGGTCGACGACGGCGACCAGCGTCGAGCCACCGATCAGCTTCATCATCCCGGTCGCCGGCGAGTCACGTTGGGTCGGCGGGACCGGTGCCGACCTGACCCTGTTCGACGCCGATCTCGCGCCGATCGGCAGGCTGGTGGTCGAGGCTGGAGGGCCGGCCAACCGTTTCAACGACGGCAAGGCCGACCCGGCCGGTCGCCTGTGGTTCGGCTCGATGTCGCTGCGCCGCACGCCCGGCGACGCGGCCTTCTACCGCCTCGACGCGGCAGGGTTGACCACGATCGAAAGCCGAGCGACGATCTCCAACGGGCTCGACTGGGACGTCGAGCGGCAGCGGATGTACTACATCGACTCGATCGAGCAGCGCATCGACGTGTTCAGCTTCGACGTCACCAGCGGCGAGGTCGAGGATCGCCGGACGTTCGCCACCATCGATGCCGACGACGGGCTGCCCGACGGTCTCACCGTCGACGCCGACGGGGGCGTGTGGGTCGCGCTGTTCCGGGGAGGCGCCGTCCGGCGCTACGACCCCGACGGGGCGCTCGTCGAGACCGTCCACCTGCCGGTGACGTGTCCGACGTGTCCCGTGTTCGGTGGCGACGACCTGGCCACGATGTTCGTCACCACGTCGCGGCACCGGTTGACCGACGCGCAACGGGCCGAGCAACCGCTGGCCGGCGCACTCCTCGTCGTCGACGCCGGGGTCCGCGGTCGCCCGGGGAGCTCCGTCAGCGCCTCGGTCGCCGCGCTCATCGGGGGTGGGGAGTGACAGTGGCGCGCTTCGCCGCCGACGTCGTGCTCGTCACCGGTGGCGCCCGCGGGATCGGGCGGGCGACGGTCGAACGGTTCGTGGCCGAGGGAGCAGAGGTGATGTTCTGCGATGTCGATGCGGAGGTCGGCGAGCGGGCAGCCGCCGAGGTCGGCGAGCACTGCCGGTTCCAGCGCTGCGACGTCGGCGTCGAGAGCCAGATCGCCGAGCTGGTGGCCCGCTGCGCGCGCGAGCTCGGTCCGGTGACGATCCTCGTCAACAACGCCGGCGTCAACGCCAACTTCGACTCGACGCAGATGACCTCCGAGGAGTGGGATACCTTCTTCGCCGTCGACCTCAAGGCGGCGTGGCTGACCGCCAAGCACGTCGTGCCCGCCATGCGCGACGCAGGCCTGGGAGCGATCGTCAACGTGGCGTCCATGCACGGGTTCGTGTCGCTGCCCGGCTTCTTTCCCTACGGCGCAGCCAAAGCGGGGCTCGTCGGCCTCACCCGCAACATGGCGCTCGACTACGGCCCCGACGGGATCCGGGTCAACGTCGTCTGTCCCGGCTTCACCCGCACCCGGCTGGTGCAGGACTCGATCGACCGCAACCCGGATCCGGTTGCGGCGGAAGCGGCGATGATCCGAGGGGTCGCGCTGGGCAGGATCGGCGAACCGCAGGAGCTCGCCGCCGTGATCGCCTTCCTCGCCTCCGACGACGCCAGCTACATCAGCGGCGCGTCGCTGCTCGTCGACGGTGGCCTCACGGCTCGACGAGCCG
>JBPCJW010000074.1:0-7504 GCA_051004915.1 Ilumatobacteraceae bacterium | reverse complement strand
CGCCGAGGCACTCGATCATCGACGCGGTGTCGTCGCCGTCCGGGACGCCGCGCAGCTGGCTCTCGCCGTCGGCGAGCGCGGCGCACACCAATGCCCGGTTGGCGATGCTCTTCGATCCGGGCACCGTGACGACGGCGTCGAGCGGGCGGACCGCCGTGCGCAGCGTCCTCATTCAGCTCAACTTGGTCACGGCCGGGCGGAAGCCCCTGGCGATTAGGCCACCTCGGTACAGGTCGGCGAGGTCGGCGGCGACCAGCACGACGGCGACGCCGGCGTTGCTCTCGGCGAGGTGGACCACCTCGAAGCTGTCGATGTTCACGCCCAGCTCGGCAGCCAGTGTGAACACCTCGGCTGCCGCACCCGGCCGGTCAGGGATCGGGATGCGCACCTCCGCCAGCTCCTCGGGGTGGGCGGCGTGGATCGGCAGGTTGCGGCGGGCTTCCCGGGCGCCGTGCAGCCGGGCGTGCAGCTCGTCTCTGGCGTCGCTGCCGACGATGTCGCGCAGCTCGTCGAGGCGACCGATCAGCGCGCCGAGCGCGGCGACGATCGCCGATCGGTTCTCAGCGCACACGTCCAGCCAGTTGTCGGGCGCTCCACTGGCGACGCGCGTCATGTCGCGGAACCCGCCGGCGGCCAGCCGCAGCAGGGCGGCGTGCTCCTCGGCACGCTCGGCGGCGACACCCATCAGGCTCGCTGCGGTCAGGTGCGGGAGGTGGCTGACCACCGCGACGACCTCGTCGTGGCGTTCCGGTGCCATCGCCACCACCTCGGCGCCCAGTTCGGCGACGGCTGCGGCGACGGTGGAGAACGTCGTGTCGGCCGTCGCCGCGGTGGGCGTCAGCACCCACACGGCCCCGGAGAACATCGCCCCGTCGGCGCCGTCCAGCCCGTCGAGCTCGCTGCCCGCCATCGGGTGGCCGCCGACGAACCGCGGGTCGCCGAGCGCGGCGGCCAATGGTCCCTTGACACCACCCACGTCGGTGACGACGCCGGTCGTCTCGGCCAGCGCCCGCTTGGCCACCTCGGCGACGGCGAGCACGGGGACGGCGACGAACGTGACGGCCGCACCGTCATCCAGCCCGGCCGCGTCGATGCACTCCCGCCGCTGAGCTTCGGCGGTCCGTGTGACGTCGATGTCCTCGCCGGTGACGTGCCACCCGGCCTGGCGCAGGGCCATGGCGACGGACCCACCGATCAGGCCGAGCCCGATCACGTTGGCCCGCCGGGCGCCGGCGACCTGGACGTTCGTCACGGGCGGGCATGGTACCGGCGCCCTCTGGAGGCGGGCCCGACGCGCCGGCCGTCGTCAGGTCTGAGCGCGCTCGGTGATCACCTCGACCGGCGCCTGCGGCCGCCCGCCGGCCAGGCGGACGAACTCGTCGCACATCTCGACCCACACCACCGACTGCAACTGCTCGGCCAACCGGACGTTGTCGTACAGGACGCGCAGCACGTGGTCGCCGCTGCGCGCCCACGACTCGATGGTCAGCTGGGCGCCGCCGTCGACGTCGGCGGCGACCATGTCGATCACGCCGGCCTCCGGATGCCCCTCCAGCGTCATGAGGCGGAAGTGGGCCTCCGTCACCTCGACGACGACGACCGGCCCGCTCCACGGCCCGGCGAGGGCGACCACGTAGCGATCACCGACCCGCATCCGGCCGGTGCGCCCGGCGACCCGGTTGAACGGCGCCACGGTGTCGTCACCCATCCACTGCAAGTCGGTCTGCATCCTCGTCATCGCCTCGGCCGCCGACAGCGTGGAGCCCTCGGCGACGATCCGGTAGGTGCGGTGGAACGCCGGCCCCACCCCGTCAGCGAAGCGCTGGACCGGCGCCCGCCGCACGGCCGGGTCGTCGACATCGCCGGTGTCGCGCAGTGGCGGCTGGACGTGCTGCACGTCTCGCCGCACGAACGTCAGCGTCGACCGGCGCCGGTTCCATCGCCACAGGGCGCGAGCGGTTCCCAGTGGCGTGGCCTGCGGGTGCGCTGTGGCCGGCGTCGAGGGCTTGACCGGCTCGGACATCGCCCGACGCAGCGCGGCGACGAACGCGTCGGGATCGTCGACGGTGATCGTTGCCTCAGGGTGGTGGATCAACCCGAATGGGTCGATCGCCGTCACCGGGCGGCGGAACGTGATGCACACCCCTCGCTCGGCCGTCGTGGCGAACGTGATGCCCCGGTCGGCCAGCGAGAGGCGAGGCGGTCCGGCCACCTTCCACCACCGGTACGGTCCGGTGATCTCGACCGACGCGACGTTGGCCGTCGCCGTCGACAGCGACCAGCGACCGAACATCACGGTCAGCCGGGCGGCGGACACCCGGACGTAGGCCGTCTCCGGGTGGACGAGGAAGCAGCGCGACCACCGCCGCAGCCGGCGGTCGTGGGCGAACGGGAACGTCTCCTCGATCTGTGGCTCTGCGACCGCTCTCACGCTCGGCCGCCGGCGGCGGTGAGGAGGAACTGGTTGCGCACGTCGATCAGGTGCGCCAGGTAGCGGCCCAGCACGACCCGCTCGGCGATCGCGCCGAGGGGTCCGAGCGGCGCCTCGAACCGGACGTCGTCACGCAGCACGCTGCCACCCTCGACCGGCTCGAAGACGTGCTCGTGCCAGAACGACTTGAACGGTCCACGGGCCTGCTCGTCAACGAAGCGGCGGGGACGATCCCACTCGGTGATCCGGCTGGTCATCGTCCAGGTGATGCCGAAGTGGCGCGCCCGCCACGTCACGAACTCGCCCAGGCCGATGACACCGGCGGTCACCCCGTCGACGGCCCGCTCACCTGATTCGGCCATCGACCCGACGTGGGCGTCGATGCTCAGCGACAGGTCGAACGCCTCGGGCGGATCGAGCGGCACCAGGGTCTCGCGGGTGAATCGGATCATCTTGCAGCCACCCGTTCCCCGTTCTGCGCGCAGGTCAACCGTCGGTCCACGGGCGATCATCGACGGCCGGCCGACGCGATAGCCAGCTGGCGTACCTCCTCTGCGGTCAGGTGGCGCCACTGCCCAGGCGGCAATCGGCGGTCGTGGAGCGGCCCGATCCTGGTGCGCACGAGCCGGGTCACGGGATGGCCGACGGCGTCACACATCCGGCGCACCTGCCGGTTGCGTCCTTCGTGGATGGCGACGCGCAGCACGCCCGGACTCGGCTGGGACACCTTCGCCGACGCCGTGACCCCGTCGTCCAGCTCGACCCCGGAGCGCAGGCGGCGCAGCGCACCGGCGCTGACGGGACCGCCGCTGACCGTGGCGAGGTACTCCTTGTCGACGCCGTGGCTGGGGTGGGCGATGCGGTTGGCCAGCTCACCGTCGTTGGTCAACAGCAGCAGGCCCTCGGTCTCGGCGTCGAGACGGCCGACGGAGAAGACCCGCGGCTGGGCCGGCACGAGGTCGACGACGGTCGGGCGGCCGTGGGTGTCCTTGGCGGTCGTCACGACGCCGGCCGGCTTGTTGAGCAGATAGTGGACGAGGTCGGGCCGCGTGCCGACGGCCGCGCCGTCGACCTCGACGAGATCGTGGCCGACGTCGACCCTGCGGCCGAGCTGGGCCACCTCACCGTTGACCGTGACGCGACCGGCACTGATCAGGTCCTCGCAGACGCGGCGACTGCCCCACCCGCGTACGGCGAGCACCTTCTGCAGGCGCTCACCGTCCGCTCGCCGGCCGGATCCCGCCTCACCGGCCGGCTGTTCCCAGCGCGCCTGTTCCCAGAGTGCCTGTTCCCAGCGTGGAGGCTCAGGCGCGTCCGGCATCGGTCGGCCGCAGCCCCGCCTCCAACGCCTCGACGACCTCGGCGCCCGGGATGAAGTCGGCGATCGGCGGCAGGTCGTCGACCGAATCCATCCCCAGCTGCTCGAGGAACGAGGTGGTCGTGCCGTACAGCACGGCCTGGCCGGGGCCGAGGTCGCGCCCGACGCCTTCGATCAGGCCGCGACCCTGCAGTGTGCGCAGCACGCCGTCGGGATCGACGCCGCGGATCGAGGCGATCTGGCCGCGCGAGATCGGCTGCTTGTAGGCGACGATCGCCAACGTCTCCAATGCCGCTGCGGAGAGGCGGGCTCGGTGATCGTGGAGCAGGAACCGCTCGACGTAGGGCGAGAGGTCGGGGTGCGTGCGGAACCGGTAGCCGCCAGCGACACGCACGAGTTGGAAACCACGCTCGTCGGCCTCGTACCCGGCGGCCAGCTCGCGGCACCACCGCTCGACGTCGGTCACCGAGCGCTCGAGCAGCTGGGCCAGCAGCTCGGGCGGCACCGGGTCGTAGGCGACCATGACGATCGCCTCGATCGCCCGCAGGTGTTCGGCGACGTCGTGGGACAGCGGCTCTTCGATCCCGGCCGACGGATCGTCATGGAAGAGGTGGTCGGACATTCGGCGGCTCCTAGCCCTCGTAGGCGTCGACGGCGAGCGCGGCGACGTCCGGGTCGGGATCGCCACACCACTCGATGGCGATCTCGCCGCAGCGCTCGGCCTGCTCCAGCTCGACCAGGCCCTGTTTGAACAGCTCGAGCACGGCGAGGAAGCGGACGATGATCTCCAGGCGGTCGACCAGCGAGGAGGTCAGCCGGGCGAACGTGATGCGGCCCACCCTGGCCAGCTCGTCGACCACCTCGACCAGCGCGTCGGCCACGCTGGCCCGGATCGGCGCGACGTGGAACAGGTCGATGCGAGGGGTCGGTCGAGGGGTCAACGCCCGGATCGCAGCCTCGGCGAGCTGCTGTGACGTCACGTCGTCCAACACGTCGGGGGTGAGGTCGGCGAAGCGCTCGTCCGGCCCGATCCGCCGGGGCCAGGTGCGGTCGGCGGCGTCGGCCATCGCCGCCAGCACGCCCGAGACGTTCTTGAACGTCTTGCAGTCGAGGAGCCTGGCGAGCAGCAGGTCGCGCTCCTCCCACAGCGCCAGCTCGTCGTCGAGGTCGACGTCGTGGCGTCCCGGCAGCAGGCGGCGGGCCTTCAGCTCGACGAGCGTGGCGGCGATCAGCAGGAACTCCGTCGCGACGTCGAGGTCGAGGTGCTGGAGGCGCTCGATCTCGGTCAGGTAGGCGTCGACGATGCGGGCCAGGCTGACCTCGTGGATGTCGACCTCCTCGGCCAGGATCAGCTGCAGGAGCAGGTCGAACGGGCCTTCGTAGACCCGGTCGGGGAGCTCGGCAGCCACCTCGATCGCCATCGCCCCGCGACGCTACTGGCGCCTCCGGGCGCTGGGGCGGATGGGTAGCGTGCGGGCCGTGACTCGCGTGCTGTCGTGCATCCAGCCGACCGGCGACGCGCATCTCGGCAGCTACCTGGGCGCGCTCCGCCCGTGGATCGAGCACCAGCACGAGCACGACGCGTTCCACGGCATCGTCGACCTCCACGCCCTCACGGTGACCGAGGAGCCGGGCGTGATCGGCGAGCGGACGATCGAGCTGGCGGCGATGCTCTTCGCGGTCGGCCTCGACCCGGACGTCGCGACGGTGTTCGTGCAGAGCCACATCGCCGAGCACTCCCAGCTGGCGTGGGTGATGGAGTGCACGGTCTCGTTCGGTGAGCTGTCACGGATGACGCAGTTCAAGGACAAGTCGGCCAAGCGCCAGGCCGAGTTCGTGTCCGGGGGCTTGTTCACCTACCCCGCCCTGCAGGCCGCCGACATCCTGCTCTACGACGCCGACGAGGTGCCGATCGGCGACGACCAGCGCCAGCACGTTGAGATCACCCGCGACATCGCCAGCCGATTCAACAGCCGCTTCGGCGAGACGTTCGTCCTGCCCCGCGCCGTGACACCGCGGGTCGGCGCGAGGGTGATGGACCTGCAGGACCCGACGGCGAAGATGTCCAAGTCGAGCTCGTCGAACGCGGGGGTGGTGCAGCTGCTCGACGACCCGCAGATCATCTCCCGCAAGTTCCGCCGCGCCGTCACGGACTCCGGCGGCGAGGTCGTCTACGACCCGGCGACGAAGCCGGGCGTGAGCAACCTGCTGGAGATCCTCGGCTCGGCCACCGACCAGTCGCCAGCCGACGTGGCCAAGGGGTACACCCAGTACGGGCCGCTCAAGACCGATGCTGGCGACGCCGTGATCGAGCTGTTCGAGCCGATCCAAGCCCGATACGCCGAGCTGCGCTCGGACCCGGCCGAGCTGCGATCGCTGCTGCGGACGGGCGCGAGCAAGGCCCGCGCTGTGGCCTCGGCCACCCTGGCGCGCGCCTATCACGCGGTCGGGTTCCTCGAGGCCTGACCACACGCTCTGTGCCACGACAAGTCGCGAATCGGCGTACTTGTCGTGACACAGACGGGATGACGTCGTGAAGCCGACGGACCGGACGATCATCAGGCTCGCCGTGCCGGCGCTCGGCAGCCTGGCCGTCGAGCCGCTGTACGTGCTCGTCGACACGGCGATCGTCGGGCGGCTGGGCACGGCGCAACTCGGCGGCCTGGCGCTGGCTGCGACGGTGCTCTCGTTCGTCGTCGCCGGGTGCAACTTCCTGACCTACGGCACGACCGAGCGGGTGGCCCGTCGGCTCGGCGCCGGTCGTCACGTCGACGCCGCCGACGTCGGCATCCAGGCGATCTGGCTCTCGGTGATCGTCGGCGTCGTGCTCGCGCCGATCGTCGCCCTCGCCGCCCCGGCCGTCGGCCGCCTCCTCGGCGGCGAGGACGAGGTCTTGGCGTTCGCCGTGACGTACCTGCGCATCGGGGCGGTCGGCGTGCCCTTCATCGTGTTCGCTCTGGCCGCCCAGGGCGTGCAGCGAGGGGCCACGGACTACCGCACACCGCTCGTCATCCTGCTCACCTCCAACCTCGTCAACCTCGTGCTCGAGATCCTCTTCGTGTTCGGCTTCGGGTGGGGTGTGCCCGGCTCGGCGTGGTCGACGGTGATCGCGCAGGTCGGCGCCGGCATCGCCTTCGCCGTCGTCGTCCGGCGGCACCTGCTCCCGGCCTGCCAGCGCCGGCCGACGTGGGCGGGCATCGCGCCCCTGCTGTCCGCCGGCCGCCACCTCCTGCTGCGCGTCGGGTCGATGCTCGTGGTGTTCAGCGGGGCGACGGCGATCGCCGCCCGGGTCGACGAAGCGACACTCGCCGCCCACCAGATCGCCGCCAGCCTCCTGCTCTTCCTCGCGCTCGCACTCGACGCCCTGGCCGTCCCGGCCCAGACGCTGGTGGCCGAGGAGCTCGGCCGGCAGTCGATCGGCGCGGCGGCCGAGCTCTCCCGCCGCGTCGCGCGACTGTCGATCGTCACCGGTGCCGCCCTCGCCATGGTGATGGCTGTGCTGGCGCCGCTGCTCCCGCACGCCTTCACCGGCGACGAGGCGGTCATCGCCAGGGCGACGTCGGCGCTGTGGTGGCTGGCGCTGATGCTCGTGCCGGCGGCCATCGCCTTCGCCTACGACGGGGTGCTGATCGGCGCCGGCGACTACCGGTTCCTCGGGTTGGCGGCGTTGGGCTACCTCATCGCCGTGACCCCCCTGGCCATCATCACGCTGCGCACCGACGCCGGGATCGCCGGCATCTGGGCGACGTTGACCG
>JBPCJW010000073.1:0-3861 GCA_051004915.1 Ilumatobacteraceae bacterium | reverse complement strand
TGATCTCTGCCATCGCCCGATCTGGGCGGGTTCTCTGCCAGCAGTTGGCAGGGAACCCGCCCAGTCTCGCCAGGGACGAGGGCGGCTCACGACGGACCCAGCAGGTCGAGTCGGTGGTGCAGGTCGGTCAGCGAGTCCGTGAGCACGTCGGCCAGACGGGCGTCGGCGCGTTCGGCGTGGAGGTGGCCCCACGGGCCGCGGCGCAGGAGCACGGTGCGCATCCCGGCTCGGCGGGCCGGCAGGACGTCGTTGTCCAGGCGGTCGCCGACGTAGGCGATCCGCGCCGGTGGCAGGCCGGCGACGGCGGCGACGGCGGCGAAGAACGCCGGGTCCGGCTTCTCCACGCCGAGCTCGTCGGAGATCAGGATCGAGTCGACGTCCAGCCCCATCGCCTGCAGCGCGGCGCGCGCCTCCGGTGGTTGGTTGCCGGCAAAGATCACCTGCCGTCCCGACCGCCGCACGGCCGAGAGCGCCGCCCGGACGTCGTCGTACAGGTCGTCGCCGTCGAAGCCGGCGCGCAGGCCACCCGGGTCGTCGACGTGCCATCGTGCCAGCTCGGCGTCAACGTCGATGCCTGGACGAACGATGGAGAACGCGTCCGCGTGCGGTCGATCGAGGGCGGCCATCGCCCCGAGCACGCCGAGCATCGTCAGTCGAGTCACCCCGAGCCGGTCCGCCCAGCGCGACCAGATGCGGGTCTCGTCGATCAGCGTCTCGCCGACATCGAAGGCGACGGCGGCGATCTCGTGCACAGGCTCGGACGGTAGTGTCGCCCCCGTGCGTTGGGCTCTCGGTGCGGTGGCGAAGGAGCCGAGTGGCGGTCATTGACGTTGCCGGGTACGTCGCCGAGCTGAAGAGCCAGGCGGTCGATCACGGGTTCCACGTCCACGACGAGCGGCACTTCGTCGAGACCTACTCCCTGCGCCAGCTGTGGGAGGTCGACCTCCACCCAGAAGAGGCGTGCAGCGGCCCGATCGACCTGCACCTGTCCCTCGACGTCGACCCGCGAGCGATGCTCGGTTTCGAGGACGAGGTGATGAAGCTGGAGGACGTCGACGAGACGCCACCGGACGGGTTCTCGTTCCCACTCGTCTTCACGTGGACCCTCCCGCCGCTGCCCGATCCGCCGGACCTCCTCGTCCTGGCCACCGAGCTGGCCGGCGTCGGTGGCGTCGAGCTGCCCGTCGAAGTCTCGGCGATCGACTCCTATCCGAGCGTCACCGACGCCCCCGAGCGGTCGTTGTCGATGGTCGCCCGCACCACCGTCGACCTCAGCGACGTGTACATGAACAACGACCACGCCATGGCGGCCAACCTCGAACGGTGCAAGCACGTCAGCCTGTACCTCCTCGAGCGGGCCAAGGACTGGCTCGGCGAGCTGTGAGCCGCATCTCGACGTCGACATGGCGGACGTTCGCCCGATCTCGTCGTCACGCGTCTGAAATGCCACCGTTCGGGAACACGTCACGCGTACTGTCCGCATCCAAGGAGGAGCCTTCTCGATGCACGTCCGCGAGCTGATCGACATCCTCAACGAGCAACCGCCTGATGCCGAGGTCGAGCTGGCTGTGATCGCGCCCGTCGAGGAGGAGTCCGACGACATCACCGTCGACCGCTACCCGGTCGACGGCGTGCTGCCCTGGAACGACGACGGTGAGGACGGCGTGGTGATCTGGCTGATCGGCGGCGAGGACGCCGACGTCGACGCCTTCCTCGACGCCGTCGAACAGGACAGCACCAGCCCCTGACACACGCCGCCCGTCATCGCCGACGGGCTTGCCACGATTCGGCAGTCGCCCGCTCCTAGCATGCGGGCGATGCGCGGAGCCCAGGTCTCCACTGTCGCGACGCGCCCGAGCGCGGGCTACCTGCCGGGCCTCGACGGTCTGCGCGCCCTGTCGGTCACCGCCGTCCTGCTGTACCACGGCGACATGACGTGGCTGCCCGGAGGCTTCCTCGGCGTCGAGGTGTTCTTCGTCATCAGCGGCTACCTCATCACGCTGATCCTGACCGACGAGCACGCCAGGTCGTCGCGCATCTCGCTGCGCAACTTCTGGACACGGCGGGCCCGGCGCCTGCTGCCCGCGCTGTACCTGCTGCTGGCGACCGTCGCCGTGGTCGTGCTGCTCTTCTTCCGCACGGAGGCGGCGAACCTCGCGGCCCAGGTGTGGTCGGCGCTCGGCTACTTCACCAATTGGTACTTCATCTTCTCCGACCAGTCGTACTTCGAACTGGTCGAACGCCCGCCCGTGTTCCAGCACCTGTGGTCGCTGGCCATCGAGGAGCAGTTCTACCTGCTGTGGCCGCTCGCCCTGCTCGGATTGCTCAAGGTGCTCGGCCACCGGCGCACGGCCCTGGCCTGCGTGATCTTCGGTGGGGCGGCCGTGTCGACGCTGTGGATGGCGATCCTGTTCCAGCCGGCGATCGACCCGAGCCGGGCGTACTACGGCACCGACACCCGGGCCTCGGGATTGCTGATGGGCGCCGCCCTCGCCCTGCTCTGGCGGCCGGCGGCGGCGTGGAAGGCCGACCACGCCCGCACCCGCATGACGGTGGAGATCGCCGGCCTCGGCGGGCTGGCCGTCATCGTCTTCTGCTTCCTGCGGATGAAAGAGTTCGATTCGTTCCTGTACCGGGGCGGGTTCGCCGTGATCGGTGTCGCCTCGCTGCTCGCCATCATGTCGGCCGTCCACCCGGCCACGGTGCTCGGCCGGATCGTCCTGTCCAACCACGTCCTGACGTGGATCGGTGTCCGCTCGTACTCGCTGTACCTCTGGCACTGGCCGATCTTCGTGTTCACCCGACCCGGGCTCGACCAACCACTCGGCGTGCACCCGACGCTCGTGCTGCGGCTCCTCTTGACGGTCGTCGCCGCCGAGCTGAGCTACCGCTTCGTCGAGGTCCCGATCCGCAACGGGGCGTTCCAGCGTTGGCGTCAACGGCTCGCCACGCGTCACGGCGCCCGCCGCCGCATCGGTCCGATTGCGCTGGCCGGCGCCGCCGGGCTGCTGCTCGTCGCCGTCAGCACGGTCGACGCCGGTCCGTCGACCGCGGAACAGCAGCTGCTGGGGCAGGGCAACGTTCCCCCCGCCGGTCAGATGGTGCCGCCACCGACGTCGAACGTGCCGGACCCACCCGTCGAGCCGGCGTCGACCGGCGACCCCGCCACGACTGCGAGCACCGCCAGCACCGCCAACACGGTGCCGGGCACGGTGCCGGGCGACACGACGACCGTGCCGGCCACGACGACGATCTCGCCGACGACAGCGCTGCCGACGACCGTCGCCCCACCGGCTGCGGCTGGCGCCACGATCACGGTGCTCGGAGACTCGGTGCTGCTCGGCGCCGAGGACCAGATGGTCGCCGAGCTCTCCGCCGACGGGTACACGGTCGACTACCGGGCCATCCCTGCCTGGCAGGTCGATCAGGCCTTCGAGGACATCACCGAGGACGGGACCACGGTCGGTTCGGTCGTCGTCCTCGGCATCGGCCACAACTCGTTGTGGGAGCGTGATCGCGCCGACTACGACAACTGGGCCCAGCGCTTCGATCGCGAGGCCGACGAGTTGCTGGGGCTCCTGCGCAGCCGCGGCGCCGAGCGCTTCGTCTGGATCACCCTGCGCGAGCCCGACCGTTCCGTCGTCCCGCAGATGGGCCAGGAGCAGTTCGACCAGTACGTCTGGTACTTCCCGTACGTCAACGAGCGCCTCGATCTCTTGATCCAGCGCCACCCCGACGTCGTGCTCGCCGACTGGCAGGCCGTCTCCAACCAGCAGGGCCTGACCTACGACGCGATGCACCTCACCGGTGACGGCATCCGCCTGATGATCGACACCATCCGTACCGGCGGCAACATCTAAG
>JBPCJW010000072.1:0-15084 GCA_051004915.1 Ilumatobacteraceae bacterium | reverse complement strand
GAGCGGGTGTGGCTCGAGGACCAGCGCTACAGCGGTGACCGGGAGCTGGCGAAGCCGCTCGGTGCGGTCCAGATGGGACTGATCTACGTCAACCCCGAAGGCCCCAACGGCAACCCGGACCCGATGGCGTCGGCCCGGGACATCCGTGAGACGTTCGGCCGGATGGCGATGAACGACGAGGAGACGGTCGCGCTGATCGCCGGCGGCCACACGTTCGGCAAGACCCACGGGGCCGCCGACCCCGACGAGTACGTGGGTCTCGAGCCCGAGGGTGCCGGCCTCGAGGAACAGGGCTTCGGCTGGAAGGGCAGCTTCGGGACCGGCAAGGGTGACGACACGATCACCAGCGGTCTGGAAGGTGCGTGGACCAGCGACCCGATCCGGTGGGACAACGGCTACTTCGAGAACCTGTTCGGGTACGAGTGGGAGCTGACGAAGAGCCCGGCCGGTGCGAACCAGTGGACCCCGAAGAACGCCGAGGCGCAGGGCACGGTGCCGGATGCCCACGATGCGTCAAAGCGCCACGCGCCGATGATGGCGACAACGGACATCGCGATGATCGTCGATCCGGTCTACAAGGAGATCTCGCAGCGGTTCTTCGAGCACCCCGACGAGTTCGCCGACGCGTTCGCGCGGGCGTGGTACAAGCTGCTGCACCGCGACATGGGACCCGTCGTCCGCTACCTCGGCCCGTGGGTCCCCGACGAGGAGCTGCTGTGGCAGGACCCCCTCCCTGCCGTCACGCACGAGCTGATCGACGACGCCGACGTCGCCGCGCTCAAGGGCGAGATCCTCGAGTCCGGTCTCTCCATCTCCCAGCTCGTCTCGACGGCGTGGGCGTCGGCATCGACCTACCGGGACACCGACAAGCGCGGCGGGGCGAACGGGGCGCGGATCCGCCTCTCGCCGCAGGCTGAATGGGATGTCAACGTGACCTCCGGCGCGGTGCAGGTGGTGGCGACCCTCGAGCGCGTCCAGCAGGGGTTCAACGGTTCCCAGACGGGCGGCAAGGCGGTCTCGCTGGCCGACCTGATCGTGCTGGGTGGCGGCGCGGCGATCGAGCGGGCGGCGCAGCGGGCGGGCCACGACGTGCAGGTCACCTTCACGCCGGGCCGCGCCGATGCCACGCAGGAGCAGACCGACGTCGAGTCCTTCGCCGTCCTCGAGCCGACCGCCGACGGGTTCCGCAACTACCTGCAGAAGGGCCACGAGCTGGCGGCCGAGCACCTGTTGCTCGACAAGGCGTTCATGCTGACGCTGTCCGCTCCCGAGATGACCGCGCTCCTCGGAGGCCTGCGCGTCCTGAACGCCAATGCCGGGCAGTCCGGGCGCGGGGTCCTCACCGACCGACCCGAGACGCTGACCAACGACTTCTTCGTCAACCTGCTCGACACCGGCACAGCGTGGACGTCGACCTCAGAGTCCGACGATGAGTTCGAGGCTCGCGATCGCGCCACCGGGGACCTCCGCTGGACCGCCACCCGCGCCGACCTCATCTTCGGGTCGAACTCCGAGCTTCGAGCCATCGCCGAGGTGTACGCCGGCAACGACGCCGAACAGAAGTTCCGGCGCGACTTCGTCGCTGCGTGGGTCAAGGTCATGGACCTCGATCGGTTCGACCTTGCCTGATCTCGACGTTGCCTGATCTCGGCGAATCATCTCGAGGGGGCGGAGATGAGACCGGGTGGGAATCGTGCGATCGGGCCTTCTGGGCGTGTTCTCTGCCGGCGTCTGGCGGAGAACAACGCCCAGACTGCGCCGACGGTGGTCGAGGCTGCCATCCGATCCTGTTCAAGGGGGCGACTTCGCGCCCACCGACCTCGCAACGGCGGACTGACCCGTCCCGTCCGGACCAGCTGGGCGGATCCGGTCGGTTGCTCCGGACCGAACGGTCCCGCTTTACGCTCCGGGCGTGACCGTGCTGGGCGACCGCGTCGACGAGCGCAGTGAGGCGTACCAGGCCAACCGCAGCCACCTGCTGGAGCTGTTGGCGGACCACGACCGCCAGCTCGCCCTCGTCAACGGCGGTGGCGGCGAGAAGTACGTCGCCCGGCATCGCCAGCGCGGCAAGCTGCTCGCCCGCGAGCGCGTCGAGCTGCTGATCGACCCCGATGCGCCGCTGCTCGAGCTGTCGCCGCTGGCCGCGTGGGGCACCGACTTCCCCGTCGGCGCCGGCATGTTCACGGGCGTCGGCGTGGTCGAGGGCACCGAGTGCATGCTCGTCGCCAACGACGCCACGGTGCGCGGCGGCACGAGCACCGTGGCAACGCTGCGCAAGAACCTGCGGGCGATGGAGATCGCCCGCCAGAACAGGCTCCCGGTGATCAACCTCGTCGAGTCCGGCGGCGCCGACCTCCCCCACCAGAGCGAGATCTTCATCCCCGGCGGCCAGGGCTTCCACGACCTCACCGAGCTCTCGGCGATGGGCGTGCCGACCATCGCCCTCGTCTTCGGCAACTCCACGGCCGGCGGCGCGTACGTCCCTGGCATGAGCGACTACGTCGTGATGATCGACCAACGCTCAAAGGTCTTCCTCGGCGGCCCACCGCTCGTCAAGATGGCGACGGGCGAGGAGAGCGACGACGAGAGCCTCGGCGGCGCCGAGATGCACGCGACGGTCAGCGGCCTTGCCGACTACTTCGCCGTCGACGAGCTGGACGCCTTGCGCATCGGCCGGCGCATCGTCGCCCGGCTCAACCACGTGAAGCGCGGCCCCAGTCCGACCGGGCCGGGATGGCCGCCGCGCTACGACCCGGAGCAACTGCTCGGCATCGTGTCGTCGGACCCGCGCGTCCCCTTCGATCCGCGCGACGTGCTGGCCCGCCTCGTCGACGACAGCAGGTTCGACGAGTTCAAGCCACGCTACGGCACGTCGCTCGTCACCGGGTTCGCCGAGCTGCACGGCCACCCCATCGGGATCCTCGCCAACCATCGCGGCATCCTGTTCAACGAGGAGTCGAACAAGGCCACCCAGTTCATCCAACTCGCCAACCAGATCGACACGCCGCTGCTGTTCCTGCAGAACACGACCGGCTACATGGTCGGGAAGGACTACGAGCAGCGGGGCATCATCAAGGACGGCGCCAAGATGATCAACGCCGTCACCAACTCGGCCGTGCCTCACCTCACGATCAACATGGCGGCCAGCTACGGCGCCGGCAACTACGGCATGTGCGGACGGGCGTACGGGCCGCGCTTCCTGTTCACCTGGCCCAATGCCAAGACGGCCGTGATGGGGCCGCAGCAGCTGGCCGGCGTCCTGTCGATCGTCGCCCGCCAGTCGGCCGAGTCGATGGGCCGCCCGTTCGACGAAGCGGCCGACGAGGCGATGCGCACCGCAGTGGAGGACCAGATCGAGCGCGAGTCGCTGGCCATGTTCATGACCGGTCGGCTGTACGACGACGGGATCATCGACCCTCGCGACACCCGCACCGTGCTGGGCATCTGCCTGTCCGTGGTGCACAACGACGAGATCCGCGGCCAGCACGGCTACGGCGTGTTCCGGATGTGATGGCGTGATCGAACGACTGCTGATCGCCAACCGGGGCGAGATCGCGGTGCGCATCGCCCGCACGTGCCGCCGCCTCGGCATCCGCACCGTCGCCGTCTACAGCGATGCCGATGCCGACGCGCTGCACGTCGACGCGTGCGACGGGGCGGTGCGCCTGCCGGGCACGGCGCCGTCGGACACGTATCTCCGCATCGACCTGCTCGTCGACGCCGCCCACCGCAGCCGCGCCGACGCGGTCCACCCGGGCTACGGGTTCCTCGCCGAATCCGGCGACTTCGCACGAGCGATCGAAGCCGCCGGCCTGACCTGGGTCGGACCTCCCCCTGCGGCGATCGACGCGATGGGCTCCAAGGTCGCCGCCAAGGAGCTGATGCGGTCGGCCGGCGTGCCGGTGCTGCCCGACTCGACCGTCGTCGGCGCCGTCGCCGAGCTGGAATACCCGCTGCTCGTCAAGGCCTCGGCAGGAGGCGGGGGGCGCGGCATGCGTCTGGTCGAGCGCCCCGACGAGCTGGCGGCAGCGATCGCCGGCGCCGAGCGGGAAGCGGCCGCTGCGTTCGGCGACGGCACGGTGTTCGTCGAGCGCTACGTGCGCGGTGGCCGCCACGTCGAGATCCAGGTGTTCGCCGATCAGCACGACCACGTCGTCTCGTTGCACGAGCGGGAGTGCTCGATCCAGCGCCGTCACCAGAAGATCGTGGAGGAGGCGCCGTCACCCGCCGTCGACGCCGACCTGCGCCGTCACATGGCCGCCGCCGCCCTCACGGCCGCCCGCTCCGTCGGCTACGTCGGCGCCGGCACCGTCGAGTTCCTCCTCGAACCGGACGGCCGGTTCTGGTTCCTGGAGATGAACACCCGTCTGCAGGTCGAGCACCCGGTCACCGAGCTGGTCACTGGACTCGACCTCGTCGAGCTGCAGCTCGCCGTCGCCGCCGGCGAGCCCCTCCCACCCGCCGCGCTGGATGCGCCGCTCGACGGTCACGCCATGGAGGTCCGCCTGACCGCCGAGGATCCGGCGGCCGGCTACCGCCCGTCGACCGGCAGGTTCAGCGCGTTCGAGATCGGCGGCCAGGTACGCGTCGACACCGGCGTCCGCGCCGGCTCCACGATCTCACCGCACTACGACTCGATGGTGGCCAAGGTCATCGCCCACGGCGCCACCCGGGCCGAGGCCGCCCGCACACTGGCGGCGGCGCTGGAACAGGCCTGCCTGCACGGTCCGGTCACGAATCGTGACCAGCTGGTGCGCATCCTCCACCACCCAGCGTTCCTGGCCGGCGATCTGCACACGGGCTTCCTCGACGAGCACCCGTGCACCGAGCCGAGCGAGGGCGACGTGGCGACGGCGGCCGTGGCCGTGGCGATGGCAGAGCAGGCGGCCAATCGGGCCAGTGCCCGGGTGTTGGCCGGCATCCCGTCGGGTTGGCGCAACAACTCGGCCGTCGACCAGTCGATCACGCTGGCCTGCCGCGCATCGACCACGACGGTGACGTACCGGTTGGGGCGCGACTCGCACATCGCCCTCGACGGCGAGCCGATCGCCGTCGCCGTGGTGGACGCGACACCGACGCGGGTGGTGGTCCAACTCGACGGCGTGCGGCGAAGGTACGAGATCGGTCGGCACGACGCCCACCGCTACGTCGACGCCGAGGACGGTCACGTCACGTTCGTCGTGCTCCCCCGCCATCCCGAACCCGGATCGGCGCTCGCCGCAGGGTCGCTCACCGCACCGATGCCCGGGTCCGTGCTGCGCGTGCACGTCGGGCCGGGCGACACGGTCGCCGCCGGCCAGCCGCTGGTCGTCGTCGAGGCGATGAAGATGGAGCACCAGGTGAACGCGCCGGCGGACGGCGTCGTGGCCGAGGTGTTCGTCCGTCACGGCGATCAGGTCGATACCGGACAGGTACTTCTGCGCCTGGATGACGGGTCATGAGTGACGAAGGGACGCGACCGGTGATCATCGCCAACTGCTCAGGCTTCTTCGGGGATCGCCTGTCGGCGGCCCGCGAGATGGTCGAGGGCGGTCCGATCGACGTGCTCACCGGCGACTGGCTGGCCGAGCTGACGATGCTCATCCTCTGGAAGACCCGGGCCCGCAACGCCGACGGCGGCTACGCGAGGACGTTCCTGACGCAGATGGAGCAGGTGCTCGGGACGTGCATCGACCGGGGCATCAAGGTCGTCACGAACGCCGGTGGGCTGAACCCGGCCGGATGCGCCGACCAGGTCCGGGCGATCGCCGACCGGCTCGGGTTGACGGTCGACGTCGCCCACCTCGAGGGCGACGACCTGGTCGACCGCATCGACGGCCTGCGCCCGCACCTCGCCAACCTCGACACCGGAGAACCGTTGACCGCCGACCCGATCAGCGCCAACGCCTACCTCGGGGGTTTCGGCATCGCCGCCGCGTTGGCCGGCGGCGCCGACGTGGTGGTGTGCCCACGGGTCACCGACGCGGCGGTCGTCGTCGGCCCTGCGGCGTGGTGGTGGGACTGGTCGCTGACGGACTGGGACCGCCTCGCCGGTGCAGTGGCTGCCGGCCACGTCATCGAATGCGGCGCGCAGGTGACGGGCGGCAACTACGCGTTCTTCACCGAGCTCCCTGACCTGTCCCAACCGCTCGGCTTCCCCATCGCCGAGATCGACGCCGACGGCTCGTGCGTCATCACGAAGCACCCGAGGACCGGCGGCGCCGTGACGGTCGAGACCGTGACAGCCCAGCTGCTGTACGAGATAGGGCCACCGGCCTACCTCAACCCCGACGTGGTGACCCGCTTCGACACGCTGCGACTCGACCAGGTCGGCCCGAACCGCGTCCGGATCAGCGCCACGCGCGGCGAGCCCGCTCCGCCGACCACGAAGGTGGCGATCAACTACGACGGTGGGTTCCGCAACCGGATGACGTTCGTCCTGACCGGTCTCGAGCAGGAGGCCAAGGCGGCATGGGTGGCCGACGGGATCGTGCAGAGCATGGGCGGCGCCGAGCGACTGGCCGCCTCGGGTGTGACCCTGGAGACCCGGTTCGTCGCGGCCCCGAGCGACGGCGCGGACCAGGAGCAGGCCAGCGGTCGTCTCCACGTCTTCGCCCGGGCCGACGACGAGCGCCTGGTCGGCCGGGCCTTCTCGTCGGCCGCCATCGAGCTGGCCCTGGCCAGCATCCCGGGGTTCTTCGCCACCTCCGCGCCCGGACCTGCGCAGTCCTTCGGCGTGTACTGGCCGGCGCTGGTGCCGATCGACGAGCTCGACCAGATCGTCGTCTCGGCCGACGGGCGCCGGCAACGCATCGACCCGCCCCCCGCCGATGCGTCGGCGGATCCGATCGAGCCGTCACCGGTCCCTGCCATCGAGCCCGCCACCCTGGAGACCGGGCAACCGCTGGGACGCTGGTTCGGCGCCCGGTCCGGCGACAAGGGCGGCAACGCCAACGTCGGCATCTGGGCTCGTGACGACGCCGGGTACGCCTGGTTGGACGCCAACCTCACGGCGGATCGGGTGCGCCAGCTGCTCCCGGAGGCGAGGGACCTGGAGATCCGCCGGTACGAGCTGCCCAACCTGCGCGCCCTCAACTTCGTGCTCGTCGGCTACCTCGGGGAGGGAGTCGCATCCTCGACCGCCTTCGACCCGCAAGCCAAGGGCCTCGGCGAATACCTGCGGTCGCGCCAGGTCTGGCTCACCCAACCAGGATGATCACGCCCCAGAGGTCACTCCGCCGGTGGCCACGACCGCCGGGAGCCGTTCGATCTGGGCGCGAAGCGTGCCATTCCGGCTTCTGGGCGCGGATCGTTGCAGATCTGCGACGATCTGCGCCCAGTTCCCGATTTGCAGCATCCCCGCCGCGCGCTCAGCCGACGGCGCGTTCGCCGAGCAGGCGGTAGCCGAGGCCACGGACGGTGACGATGTGGCGGGGTTCGTCGGGTTGGTCCTCGACCTTGACCCGCAGCCGCCGGACGTGGGCGTCGACGAGACGAGAGTCGCCGAGGTACTCATAGCCCCAGATCCGCTCCAGCAGCTGGTCACGCGAGAGCACCGCCCCAACGTGGTCGGCGAACTCGCACAGCAACCGGAACTCGGTCTTCGTCAAGCTCAGCTCCTGGCCCCGCTTGAGCACGATGCCCTGGTCACGACGCAGCTCCAGATCGCCGAACCGCGACGCCCGCGGCGCCGAGGTCTCGTGCAGCTGGACGCGGCGCAGCAATGCCCTGATCCGCGCCGCCAGCTCCTTCGGGATCACGGGTTTGGTGATGTAGTCGTCGGCCCCCGCCTCGAGGCCCGCGACCAGGTCGTACGTGTCGGTCTGCGCCGTGATCATGATGATCGGCACGATGCTGCGGGCGCGCAGCGATCGGCACACGTCGAACCCCGACAGATCGGGCAGGCGCAGGTCGAGCAACACGAGGTCGGCCTCCTGCGCGGCGAACGCGGCCAGCCCGCTGGTGCCGTCGGGCGCCTCGCGCACCTCGTAGCCCTCATCCTCGAGGGCCATCCGGAGGGCCAGGCGGATCTGGTCGTCGTCCTCGATGAACAGCAGCGAGTACACAGTTGGACCATTCTGGCGGGCAGCCCGACGGTCGCACTTTGTTACCCGAATCGCACAGTCGTGGGCTCGCCCCGTCACACGCCACGATCAGAGTGAGGAGCGTTCACGCTGCCCCGGTGGGGTGCCTACCTCCCCCTGGCGCCTCACCGGCAGCGGTGAGCACCCCGAACCTCCTGCCGGCTGCTCCGAGCCGTCGCACGGTGCCTGGCACACTGGGCGCCGTGGCCCGTCGTCGTCCGATGCGCCTGCGCACCAAGGTCACCCTCTTCTTCGGGGTCATCGCGCTGCTCGCCACGATCACCTTGACGATCGCCACGTACGCCTTCGCCCGCTCCTCGCTGCTCGAGCAGCGGGCCGAGGTCGCCCAGCGCCAAGCCGTCCTCAACGCCGGTCGCGTGCTCGCCCAGCTGCAGGGCGGCACGGAAGGCTTCGGCGACACCTTCCCGGCCACCCAGGTGGAGCGCGGCGGGTTCGCCTTCGTCCGGCTCGCCGACGGCGTGCCGTTCGCCACGGACACCCGCTTCTCCGATGCCAACTTCCCGCCCGAGCTGCGTGAGGCGGCCGCCGCCGGCATCTCCGGGGTCCAGCGCTTCAGCCTCGAGGACGACCGGTACGTCGGCGTGGCGATCCACATCGCCGAGGTCGACGCCGACTACTACGAGGCCTTCCAGCTCGCCTCCACCGACGGCACGCTTCGCTCGATCCTCCTCGCCCTGATCATCGGGTCGTCGATCACCGTCGTGCTGGCCACCGGCGTCGGTTGGTGGACCAGTCGACGACTGCTCCAGCCGCTCGGGCGGATCACGGACGCCGCCGGTGAGATCGCCGCCGGCGACCTCGACACGCGCGTCGATGCCGCCGGCGACCCCGACCTCGACCGCTTGGCCAACTCGTTCAACGACATGGCCGACGCCGTACAGGCGCGCATCGAGCGCGAAGCGCGGTTCGCCTCCGACGTCAGCCACGAGCTGCGCTCCCCGATCACCGCGCTGGCAGCGGCGGCCGAGGTGATCGACGGGCGCCGGGCCGAGCTGCCGGATCGCACCCAGCAGGCGCTCGACGTCGTCGTCGGTCAGGTCCGGCGGTTCGACGCGATGGTCATCGACCTGCTCGAGCTGTCGCGCATCGACGCCGGGGCGACCGACCTGCACACCGAGGAGGTCGACCTCATCGCCCTCTGCCGGCGGATTGCCGATCGCGGCGGGTTCTCCCAGCTCGCCATCGACGTGCCGGACAGCGGCGGCAACGGGGCGTCAGTCATGGCCGTCGTCGACAAGCTGCGCTTCGAGCGGATCCTGACCAACCTCCTGGAAAACGCCAACCACCACGGCGGCGGTCCGACCCGCATCTCCGTCGAGCGTGCGGACGGACCGTTCCTCCTGGTCGCCGTGGAGGACGCCGGACCGGGGATCGCCCGTGGCGAGCGCCACCGCATCTTCGAGCGGTTCGCTCGCGGCAGCGCCGCCCGCCACCGCATCGGCACCGGTCTCGGCCTGGCGCTCGTCGCCGAGCACGCCACGGCGCAGGGCGGCGATGCGTGGGTCGAGGATCGACCCGGTGGGGGCGCCCGCTTCGTCGTCAGGGTCCCCACGCTCGGATTGCGCCGATGACGGTGGAAGGTCCGTCGCGGCGTCGGCTCGTCGTGTCGACCGTTGCGGCGATCGGTCTCGTCCTCGGCGCGGCATGCGGCACAGGAGGCGACGGCGCCTTCGAGCGCATCGACGGCGACGAGCTCTTCGGGCTCGACCAGACGACGACGACGAGCACGTCGAGCACGTCGAGCACGACCACCACGACCTCCGTCCCGGAGTCGTCGGTGCCGATCCAGACGTCGACCAGCGCGCCCTCGACGACGATCGCCACCGAGCCAATCGAGCTGTACTTCGTCAGCGGCAACCAGCTCGAGCCGGTGACCAGGAGCCTCTCCCGCGACCCGTCCGCGAACCGGGTGATGGCCCTTTTGGAGGAAGGTCCCCCTCCTGGCGAACCCGGTGTCGGGCTGCGCTCGTTCGTCGATTCCGGGCTGATCACGGCCGTGCGCGAGCCAGGCGCCGGATTCGCCACCGTAGACCTCGCCGGCGAACCATTCGATGACATCGAGGGTCGCGACCAGCGTCTGGCGATCGGCCAGATCGTGCTGACCCTGACGCGTCGTCCGGGCATCGGGCAGGTGCAGTTCAGCCTGGCGGGGGAACCGCTGGCGGTGCCCGGCGCCGACGGCGTGCAGACCGAGCCGGGAGCACAGGTCTCGCGGGTGGATTACGAGGACTTGCTCGGCGATCCCGGGCCCGAGGACTCCCAACCCGAGAGCACGGTCGACATCACCGAGCCGACCGAGCCCCCGCCAACGGTTTCGGCGACCGAGCCCCCACCAACGGTTTCGGAGACGACATCTGTCACCACCCAGCCGGCGACGCCGTCGACCTGAGTTCGTGGCCTGCGTCGCGTCAGGTGCGCCCGTCGACCTCCTGAGCCCGTTGCAGGGCGACGTCCTCCTCGATCGCCCTGCGCTCCCAATCTGCGACGAACGTCGCGTGACCGGCGGCCCGAGCCGCCTCGAGCACCTGGGGATCGTCGTCGACGACGATGCCGATGCTGCGTCCCTCGGCCAGTTCGGCCAGCCGCTCGAGCTTGACGATCGCCGCCGGGCGGCGATCGCCCTCCGGCCGCATGATCAGTTCGTGGCCGTCGAAGCCGTGTTCGGCGAGCCAGCGCGACGTGGCGGCGCGCAGTCGCTCGGGCCGACCGGTCAGGAACACGACGTCGTGGTCGCTGTCCAGTGTGGCGACGATCGCCGCACCCTCGGCGTGCACCTCGTCGTCGGCCGCGGCGGCAAAGAACGCATCCCATCGCTTGCGCCCGCGCAGGTGGTGCAGGCGATGACGGACGTCGGCGACGACCCCGTCGATGTCGACGACGGCCAACTCTCGTTGCTTGCTCAATACAGTCGCTCGACCCGGTCCGGCCGCCGCTGCCAGTCCTTGTCGATCTTGACGCGCAGGTCGAGGTACGTGCCCGCAGGGAGCTGTTGGCGCACGGCGTGGCCGACCTCCTTGAGGACCTGTCCGCCCTTCCCGATGACCATTCCCTTCTGGCTCTCTCGTTCGACGAGGATCTCGACGGTGATCCGGTTGCCGTCCCACTCCGTCACCCTCGTGGCGATCGAGTACGGCAGCTCGTCTCGCGTCACGGCGAGCAGCTGCTCGCGCACCAGTTCGGCGATCCACTGCTCATCCGACGCCTCGCGCACGGTGTCGTCGAGGAAGAGGGCCGGACCCTCGGGGAGGCGACTGGCCACGTGATCGAGGAACGCATCGAGCCCCTGTCCGGTCTTCGCCGACACGGGGAAGTACGACTCCGCCTCCAGTTCGGATGCCGCGCCGAGCTGGGCGACGACCTGGTCTCGCGTCGCCCGGTCCACCTTGTTGACGACGATCACGGTGTGCGCGAGGTCGAGATGGCCGGCGACCCAGCGATCACCTGACCCGAACGGTGCGGTCGCATCGAGGACCAAGGCGACGACGTCGAGCGCGTCCGACTCCTCGACGCTGTCGATGGCCGTGGCGTTGACCCGCCGACCGAGTGCGGTGACCGGCTTGTGCAGGCCGGGGGTGTCGACGAAGACGAGCTGCGCGTCCGGGCGGGTCAGCACGCCGCGGATGCGGTGGCGCGTCGTCTGCGGCTTGTCCGAGACGATGCTCACCTTCTCCCCACAGATCGCGTTGACGAGCGAGGACTTCCCCACGTTCGGCCTCCCGACCAACGTGACGAACCCGGACTTCAAGTCACCCGCGCAGAGTGCGGCTGGAGTTGCAGCAAACTGTCACGCCGGGCGCACTCTGCGGCTGAGGCGCGGGTTGCTCGACCCCCCACGTCACACATTGACGGCACGGTCGGCCCAGAACGGGGCGCGCAGCTCGCGCTTCAAGATCTTGCCAGAGCCGGTCTTGGGCAGCTCGTCGGACCAGGAGATCGAACGCGGCACCTTGTACCGCGCCAGGTGGGCCCGGGCGTGCTCCGTCACCGCGGGCTCGTCGAGGTCGGCCTCCGGTCGACGCACCACCACGGCGTGCACGCTCTCGCCCCACTCCTCGCTCGGGATGCCGAACACCGCCGCCTCGTAGATGTCGGGGTGCTGCTCCAGCGCGGCCTCGATCTCGGCCGGGTAGATGTTCATGCCCCCCGAGATGATCATGTCCTTCTTGCGGTCGCAGATGTAGAGGAAGCCGTCGTCGTCGCGGTAGGCGATGTCGCCGACGGTCTGAAAGCCGTCGCGCTGGTCCTCCTCGAACTTGTCATGCTGCTTGTAGTAGTCGGAGAACACCGACGCGCTGCGCACGAACAGCTCCCCCGTCGCTTCCGGCCCGGTGTCCTCGACAATGTTGCCGTCGACGTCGTACAGGCGGATCTCGACGAGCGGCGCCTCCTTGCCGCACGATCCCGGCTTGCGCAACTGATCCTCGGGCCGCAGGATCGTGTTGACACCCAGCTCGGTCGATCCGTAGACCTCGAACAGCGAGTCCGCCGGGAAGTCCGTGACGTACTGCTGCTTGAGGGCATAGCTCCACGGCGCGGCGTTGGCGATCATCACCCGCATCGACGAGCGGTCGTAGCGCGCCTTGACGTCCGCCGGCAGGTTGCAAATCATCCGGATCGGCGTCGGGGCGGCGAACGTGCAGGTGGCCCGGTACGTCTGCAGCAGGCGCAGCCAGTCCTCGGGATCGAACTTGTGTTGCAGGATGACGGTCTGGCCGAGCGCCATCGCGATGCCCATGAAGCCGCCTGGACCGCTGTGGTACAGCGGACCGCAGGTGAGGTACACGTCGTCGGGCGCGTAGCCGATGAACTGCAGCATCGCTCCAACCTGTGCCGGGTCGAGGGCGTTGCGACGCAACGCGCCCTTCGGCTTGCCGGTCGTGCCCGACGTGTAGATCATCGTCGCCGAGACCTCGTCGGCCGACGGTAGCTCTGGCGGATCGCTCGACGCTGCGGCGACCAGCGGGTCGACGGCGATCTGCCCGCCGAGCGCGTCGCCGTCGAAGACCAGCACGTCGGTCACCTTCGGGATGGCCTGGCGCACCCGCTCGAACAGCGGAGCGAACTCGGCGTCGACGTAGACGAGGGCGGCGTCGCTGTGGTCGGTGACGTAGGCAGCCTCCTCGTCGGACAGTCGGTAGTTCAGCGGCACGGCGGTGGCGCCGAGCTTGCGGGCGGCGACGACGAGGTTGGCGACCCCCGCCGAGTTCTGGCCGCACCAGACGACCTTGACGCCGGGACCGAGGCCGTGCGCAGCGAGCACGTTGGCGAGCTGGTTGGTGACGGCTTCGAACTCGGCGTACGTGAACGTGCGGACGTCGCCACCCGGTCGGTCGTCGACGACGGCGAACTTGTCGGGTTGGGCCTGGGCGTACGTGGTCAGCAGGTCGGGCATCGGGTCATTGGTAGCAGGCGCCGTTGGTGCCCTCGACATCGGGTTGGGCGTCCTCGGCCTGCCAAGCTGGCCGCCATGGCAGCCCGCACGATCAACGGCACCGACGAGCTGCGCGCGCTCGTCGGTGAGCATCTCGGCTACAGCGACTGGGTGGAGATCACCCAGGAGCGGATCAACCAGTTCGCCGACGCCACCGGCGACCACCAGTGGATCCACGTCGACGTCGAGCGGGCGAAGGCCGGCCCGTTCGGCGCGCCGATCGCCCACGGCTACCTCACGTTGTCGACGGGCCCGATGCTGGCGCCGCAGATCTACACGGTCACCGGGTTCTCGATGGGCGTCAACTACGGGGCGGACAAGATCCGGTTCCCGGCGCCGGTGCCGGTCGGCTCCAAGCTGCGGTTGGGCGCCACGCTGCTCGACGTGTCGGACGTCAGCGGCGGCGTTCAGATGAAGATGGAGTTCACCTTCGAGGTCGAAGGCGCAGCGAAACCGAGCTGCGTCGCCGAGGTGCTGTTCCGCTTGTACGAGTGAGGTGAGAGGTGAGCGCACCTGTCGCCCTCACCTCTCAGATCTCACCTCTGGACTCAGCGGAAGTTGGGGATCACTTCCGTGGCCAAGAGCGTCAGGGTCTCGGTGTCGGGGTAGTCGGCGCACCAGGGGATGAAGCCACCGCAGCCGAGCGCCACGTAGGTCTGGATCTTCTCGCTGACCTGCTCGGGGGTGCCGACGAGGTTGCCGGCCCGCCAGGTGTCGACCGGCTCGCCCCACAGGCTGCGTGAACCCGCCGCCTCGACCTCGGCCTCGGTCGAACGGATGAACACCTCCGGCGACCACGTCTTGCGGATCGTGGCTTCGTCGCGCCCCACCTCGGCGCAGTGCGCCTGCAGCACCTCCCGCTTGTGCAGCCACTGGTCCGGCTGGCCGCCAAAGTTCGAACAGTCGGCGTGACGGGCGACGACGCGCAGCGTCAGCTGCTCGCCCCCGCCACCGATCCACACCGGCGGGTGCGGGTCCTGTACGGGTTTGGGATCGCAGTTGGCCCGTGACAGGTCGTAGTACGTGCCGTGGAACGTCGTCTCCGGTTGCGTCCACAGGCTCTTGACCACCTCGACGGTCTCCCGCAGCATGCCGATGCGATCCTTCGGCTGCGGGAACTCGAACCCGTAACCCCGGTACTCGTTCTCGTACCAGCCGGCGCCGATCCCCCAGTCCAGTCGGCCGCCGGAGATCACGTCGACGGTCGAGGTGATCTTGGCGAGCAACCCCGGGTTGCGGTAGCTGTTGCAGCCGACCATCTGGCCGAGCCGGATGCGGCTGGTCCGCTGGCTGACGGCGGCCATCGTCGTCCAGCACTCGAAGACCGCCTCGTGGGCGGGGCGGGGCACGTTGTGGAAGTGGTCGTAGACCCAGATCGAGTCGTAGCCGAGCTGCTCGGCGAGCTCGGCGATCTCGACCGCCTTGGCCCACTTCGCCGCCGCCCCGTCGATCGAGGCGAGCTCCATCTTCCACCCTTGGGGCATGAACACCCCGAACATCACGTCCGTCACATCCTGACTCGGCATGCTCGGCAACGTACAGCGCCATTGGATGGTGGCACTACGGTGC
>JBPCJW010000071.1:0-26785 GCA_051004915.1 Ilumatobacteraceae bacterium | reverse complement strand
AGGCTGGGAGGCGTGGGCCGCCGATGCGGACGTCCCCCCGGCGGCGGGTGACGCCCCTGGCGTCCAGCTCGGCGAGCAGCGGCACGGCGTGCTTGCGGGTGATGCCGGCTGCCTCGCGGAACGCGCTGACGGCCACACCCTCCGGTTGATCGGCGAGCAGTGCGGCGACCAGCCGGGCTGCGGTGTCGATCGCGCTGGAGTGGAACCACAGGCCGTCCCGCTCGACGAGCAGCCCGCGTCGCGCCAACTCCCGCAGCTCGGCTGGCTGCGCACCCGTCGGCGCGGGCGGGGCGAGTCCGCCGGTGGCGAGCTTTGCGAGCACGGGGTGATCGACGAGCGGGTCGGCGCCCGAGGCGAGGCGAACCATCGTGCCGGTCACCACGACGTCGTCCAGGGTGTCGAGCACCGCCCGCTGGCGGTCGTCGAACGCTGACAACTCGACACCTGCCGGTTCGGCCGCGTCGAGCTGGGTCCGGATCGAGGCGCGGACCGCTTCCAGCGCCTGTGGCGCGACGATCCACTGACCGACGGTCGGCTCTCGACGCGCGCCCGTCAGCCGTTCGAGGTCGTCGACCGTGACCCAGCCCCGTTCGGCGATGACGCGATCGATGTTGCGGTCCGGGCGGGCACGAGACGCCGTTCGCACCGGTGCCACGTCGAGGACCTCCCCGCCCCCGACGGTCTCGTCGCGACCCGTCTCGCGCAGCACGAAGTGGTCGCCCGGCAGCAGTGGCAGCGCCACGGCGAGGTGCAGCCGCACGACCCCGGCGGCGCCCGGTGGGAGTGCCTCTGAGCCGAGCACTCGGACCCGGACAGCGTGCTCGCCCGAGCCGACGTAGGCGAGGTACGCCCCGCGGCGAGACACCACGTGGTCGAGCGTCGGCAGCACGGTGAGCGAAGCGTCGACCATCCGACTCGATTGCCAGCGGCCGGGCGTGACCACGACGTCGCCGCGCGCCAGCTCGCCACGGTCGACGCCGGCGAGGTTGAGGGCGACGCGATTCCCCGGGCCGATGGCGTCGACGATGCGACCGTGGGACTGCATGGTGCGGATGCGCGCCGTGCGGTGATGCGGCTCGATCAGCACGGTCTGGTCGGTGGCCAGCGAGCCGTCAATCAGGGTGCCGGTCACGACCGTGCCGCTGCCCCTCGACCCGAAGACCCGGTCGATCCACAGGCGCGGTCGGGCGCGATCGGTCGAAGCGGGCGTGGCCCGGGCGAGGCCCGCCAGCTCGGCCATCAAGCGGTCGACGCCGTGGCCCGACGGCGCGGCCACAGGCACGACAGGCGCCCCGCCGAGGAACGTCCCGGCAACTCGCTCGCTGACCTCCAGCGTCGCCAGCTCGACGAGCTCCGGGTCGTCGAGCACGTCGACCTTGGTCAGGGCGATGATCCCGTGGCGCACACCGACCAGCTCGAGGATCCGCAGGTGCTCCTCGCTCTGCGGCTTCCACCCCTCCGTGGCGGCGACCACGAACAGGCAGGCGTCGACGCCGCCGACACCGGCCAGCATGTTGCGCAGGAAGCGCACGTGACCGGGGACGTCGACGAAGCTGATGTCCTCTTGCCCCTTGTCGTCGGCGACGGTGGTGTGGGCGAAGCCAAGGTCGATCGTCAACCCGCGCCGCCGTTCCTCCTCCCAGCGGTCCGGGTCGGTCCCCGTCAATGCCCTGACCAGCGAGGACTTGCCGTGATCGACGTGTCCCGCCGTCGCGATCACCCGCACGAACCGGAGCTTGCCACGGTTCCCCGCCTCCCAACTCGGTATCAGTGCTGGCTCGACGCGGAGGATGCCGACCGACTCCGTCGACGACGGGGGGAGCCGAGGATCGGGGGTGGCTCGGTCTACGACGCGCTGGCCGGTCAAACCGCCAGCGTCAACCACCGCACGCTGTTGACGCGCGACCGGCGTGCCGAGCGAACGCACCGCTCGCTCGACGTGACGTACTCGTTCATCGAGTGAGCCGGCGGAGGGCGAGGACGAGCACGCCGTCGTCGGCAGGGTCGACGGCGCGCAGGTCGAGGACGGTGGCGCCATCGACACTGCGGGCGATCACCGGCGGGTCGTGGCTGCGCAACGCGGCGACGTGATCGCCTGGAACTCGGACGCCCCACGACGGGATCGTCGCGCCGGGTGCCGACCCAGCACCGGGGACGGCCTCGGTGGCCACCGCGACGGTGCCCGAGTCCGCCGTCTCGGCGACGGTCTCGGCGCGCCGGCGAAGCTGGTCGGCCGGCGTCGTCGCCATCCGCCAGAACGGCACGGCCTCGACGACCTCCCGCGCCAGGTACGCCAGCACGAGGTCCTGTAGCGCGGCGAGGACGAGCCCGCCGGGGCGCACCGCCCTGGCGAGGGGGTGTTGACCGCATCGGGCCACGAGGTCGGCGCGCCCGGCGATGACGCCGGCCTGCGGGCCGCCGAGCAGCTTGTCGCCGCTGAACGTGACGAGTGCCGCGCCGTCGAGCAGCGTCTGGCGGGCGGCGGGTTCGCCGGCCAGCCACGCCGGTGGCGCACCGGAGAGCCACGGACAGGTGGCGTCGACGAGGCCGCTGCCGAGATCGGCGACGACCGGAACGCCGAGCGTCGACAGCTCGTCGACGGTGGTCTCCTCGACGAACCCGGCCACCCGGAAGTTGCTCGGGTGGACCTTGAGCACGAGCGCCACGTCGACGTCGGGTCGGTCGATGGCCCGGCGGTAGTCCGCCAGCCGGGTGCGGTTGGTCGTGCCCACGTCCACCAGGCGGGCGCCCGACTGCTCCATGACCTCCGGGATGCGGAAGCTACCCCCGATCTCCACGCTCTCGCCCCGGCTGACGGGGACGTCGCGGCCCGCCGCCAGCGCGGCGAGCACGAGCAGCACGGCAGCCGCGTTGTTGTTGACGACCATCGCCGCCTCCGCCCCGCACAACCTGGCGAGCAGTGCGCCGACACCGCGCTGGCGCGAACCCCGCTCGCCGGTCGCCAGTTCCAGCTCCAGGGACTGCGCTCTCGCCGGCTGGGTGTGGGCGACCGGCGCCCGCCCGAGGTTGGTGTGCAGCAGCACCCCAGTGGCGTTGACGACGGTCGTCAGCAGCGTGCGACGAAGGGCGTCGGCGCGCGCCGCGGCGTCCTCGACGGCCCCATCGGCGATCGCGGCACGCGCCACGTCGACCAGCAGGGGGTGAGGAAGACCCGTCGAGGCCAGCGAGCGGGCGAGCGCATCGACCGACGGCGGGCGCTCCATCCGCGGCAACGGTACTCACGGCGTTCGTAGCATCCCGTCCTCGTGGGTGATGACACACCGTTCGACACGCCGGGCGCACGGCAGCAGCTCGCGGTGCAGGTGGTGCGCCTTGACCCCGAGTTGCCCCTGCCGAGCTACGCCCACCCCGGCGATGCCGGGTTGGACCTGTACGCCCGGGAGCGAGCCGTGCTCGCGCCAGGCGGCGGGCGAGCGCTGGTACCGACGGGTCTGGCCATCGCCGTCCCGCCCGGCCACGCCGCCTTCGTGCTGCCACGCAGCGGTCTGGCGTTGCGCCACGGCGTGACGATCGTCAACTCGCCGGGGCTGATCGACGCCGCCTATCGCGGCGAGCTCAGGGCGGTGCTGCTCAACACGGACCCCGACCACGCGTACACGGTCGAGCGCGGCGACCGCATCGCCCAACTCGTCGTACAGCGCGTCGAGCAGGTGGTGTGGCGCGTCGTCGACCAGCTCGACGGCGACGACCGCGGCGGCGGCTTCGGCCACACCGGTCGGTAGCAGAGCGAACTGTCCGGAGCAACGGGCCCGATCCGGTCGATCGCTCCGGACAGAACGTTCACTTCCAGGCGAAGACGGGCTGCTCGAAGTCGGCGACGGGGTCCGGGCGACCCTCGAGCGCAAGCCAGCGGAACTGCACGAGCACGGCTCCGGTGGGGGCGTGGATGAGGTCGTTGCCGAGCGGCACCTGGACGACCGGGCGTTCGCTCTCGGGGATGTCGATGAACCGCGGCGAGTCGTCTCGACACAGCTGGTGCAGCCCGACGCGGTAGACGGCGAGCACCTCGCCCGGTTCCGGCCGCAGCTCGAGGCGTCCGCCACCCCACACCACCACCGGGGTGATCACGTACCCCGAGCGCGTCGGGTAGTCGTCGAGCAGCCCGAGGACAGTGTCAGTGCCGAGGTCGACGCCGAGCTCCTCGTGCAGTTCCCGTCGCGCCGCATCGACCGCCGTCTCTCCCTCGTCGAGACGTCCGCCGGGCAGCGCCCACTGCGATGCGTGGCGGTTCAGGCCGGCGGCTCGACGGCAGAGCAGGAACGCGGCGCCTCCCGACACCCCGGCCATGCGACCGTCCAAGCCCTGGGCGCCGCCGGGGATCATCGCCATCGCGTCAGCGTCCGGTTGGTACGGGTCGACACGATCCTCCCCCGGCATCGACTCGACGACGACGAACGCCACCGCTGCGTGACGCCGCTCGTCAAGAGCGATCACCCGACGGTCGTGGTCGGTCAGGTTGGCGACGATGCGGGCACGCAGCGCGTCGTCGTACGGCAGCGGGGCGGGGACGACCACCGGGACATCATCGACGGCAACGGCGTGACGTGTCGAAACGGGGCGTCATTAGGGTCGCTCGACGGTGCTCGCACGGCTGCTCGACGACTCGTACCCGCAGGCGGTGCGCGACGACATCGTCAGCCTCACCGTCGCCCGGTTCACGAGCAACGCCGTGTACCGGTACGCGCCACCGTTCCTGGCGATCATCGCTCGCGGTCTCGACGTCGAGTTGAGCGATCTCGGCGTGGCGCTCGCCGTGACGGAGCTGTGCGGTCTCACGTCGCCGGCCCTTGGGCGGATCGTCGATCGGCTGCCGCGCCGGCAGTCGATGATCGGGGGCTTGCTCGGCATCGCCGCTGGCGCCGTCACGGCCGGAGCCAGCACGGGGCTCGTCATGTTCGCGGTCGGCCTGTTCGTCGTGGCCCTGGCGAAGATCGTCTTCGACGTTGGCCTCGCCACCTGGGTCGCCGACCACGTGCAGTACGAGCGCCGCGGGCGGGTCTCGGGGCTCATCGAGACGTCATGGGCGTTCGGGCTGCTGATCGGTGTCAGCGCGCTCGGCCTCGTCACCGCCGCGTCGTCGTGGCGGTGGGGATACGTCGCCGGTGCCGGCGCGGTGCTGACGATGGTCGCTGTCCTCCTCCGCCGCCTGCGCGTCGAGCCGGCCACCGTCCTGCCCGACAACGTTGAGCCGCCCGCCGTGCCACAGCTCGAGCGGGAGGTGGTCGGCAGGATGCTGTTCACGGGGTGGCTCGCCGTCGCCGGCATGTTCGGACTGATGTCGGCCGCGCAGACGCTGTTCATCACGTTCGGGCCATGGCTGGAGGACGAGTTCGGCGTCTCCACGATCGGGCTCGTCGCCGTCACGTTCGGGATCGGCGGGCTCGAGCTCGTGGCGTCGACGACGTCGGCGGCACGTACCGATCACTGGGGCAAGGAGCGCAGCGTCGTGCTCGGTGCCGCGATCATGGTGCCGACCGGGCTGGCCCTCGCCGCCCTCGACAGCTCCCTCGTGCCGGGACTCATCCTGCTCGGCGTCTTCATCGGCGGCTTCGAGTTCGGCATCGTCTCGGCCATCCCGATCGGGCCGACGCTCGTGCCCGGCGCGCCAGGCCGGGGCCTCGGCACGATGATCGCGTTCGGCACCCTCGGCCGCGGCGCGATGGCGATCGTCGCCACCCGCCTGTTCGAGTCGTACGGCCTCGGCCCGGTCGCCGTGCTCGGCGCACTCCTCGGCGCTCTCGCCGGTGTGGCCATGTGGACTCGCCAGCGGCTCCTCCATCCGCAGCCGTCGATCGCCCGTCGGTAGCGTCGTCTCGGTGCGCAAGGTCGTCACACCATCGTTCGGACCGCTCGAACAGTTGCAGGTCGTCGAGGGTCCGAACCTCGAGCCCGGCCCGGGCGAGGTCGTCATCGAGGTGGAGGCGGCCGGCGCCAACTTCGTCGACGCGTTGATGTGCCAGGGCCTGTACCAGGTCAAGCCAGCGTTGCCGTACACGCCCGGCACCGAGGTCGCCGGTCGCGTCGGCGCGCTCGGCGACGGCGTGGAGGGCGTCGAGCCCGGCGCTCGAGTGTTGGCGTTGCCGCACGGTGGCGGCTACGCCTCGCAGGTGGTCGTGCCGGCCGCCGCGCTGGTCGCGGTCCCCGAGCAACTGACGGCCGGTCAGGCGGCAGGGCTCGTGCAGAGCTACGGCACGATGCTCTACGCCTTGACTCGCCGGACGACGGTCACGCCGAACGAGTGGGTCGTCGTGCTCGGCGCCGGCGGCGGCATCGGGCTGGCCGCCGTCGACCTGGCGTCGACGATGGGCGCCCGCGTCGTCGCGTGCGCGTCGTCGGCCGAGAAGCTGGCGCTGGCCGAGGCGGCCGGGGCGGTGGCGACGATCAACTACGAGCACGAGGGTGTCGACCTCAAGGCGGCGATCCGAGAGGTCACCGGTGGCGGTGCGCATCTGGTCGCCGACCCGGTCGGCGGCCAGAGGGCCGAGTCGGCGCTGCGCGCCCTGCGCTGGGGCGGTCGCTACCTCGTGGTCGGGTTCGCCGCCGGCGAGATCCCCCGCTTCCCGCTCAACCAGGTGTTGCTCAACAGCCGGACGCTGATCGGTGTCGAATGGGGCGCGTGGATCGGCCGCTTCCCCGAACAGAACGTCGTGCTGATGGCCGAGCTGCTCGATCTGGTCGCGACGGGAGCGATCCACCCGATCGAACCGGAGGCCCGCCCGCTCGGCGACGCCGTCTCGCTGCTCCACGACCTGCAAGCGCGCCGCGTCGCCGGCAAGGTCGTGCTGGTCCCGTAGCTTCCGCCTTCTGGGCGCTCGTCAAGATCAGCGGGCGCCGGCCGTTGCCGTCTGGACCTGGTCGTCGATCCAGTCGCCGAGCACCGGACCGGACTCGAAGCTGGTGATCAGGGCGTAGCGCGCAGCGTGGCCCAGATGCACCACGACGTGCCACAGGCGCTGCGTGTCGACGACGAAGCGTGCGCTGCGGTGCAGCGGCAGGCGCACCTCCGTTGACGGATCCGGCAGCCCGTCGGGGCCACTGTCCATCAGCAGCATGTAGCTGTCCGGGTGGTCGGTCAGTTCCAGCCACGAGCGGACCACCCATCCCTCGTCCTGCGGGTTGAACCGGTTGTTGTCGTCGCGATGGAGGGAACGGATGGCGTCCTCGCGCGACTGTGGCTCGAGTTTGATCACCCGCACGCGACCGAAGTTGACGCCGACGTCGTCCACATAGCGACGGATCGAAGGCACCACCTCGGCGTTCACGGTCCACAGGGCGTCCTTGTCGGTCTTGCCCTTGTCCCAGAAACCACGGCAGTCGAGCTCGCCGTCGGCCGAAGCGATCGGGGCGAAGTTGGTGTCGCCGCCGCTCTTCCAGTCCATGTACTCAAGCGCCAGGTACTCGTCCTCCGGAACCTCGAGCTCAGCGTCGCGCAGCGGCACGAACCCACGTTCGGCCAACTGCGGCAGCCGGTGGTGCGGGGTGTCGAGCGGGATCTTGACGCTCCAGTGGTCGGCGTTCGGCCAGAAGGGATCCATCGCGGCGCGAGCCTATGGAGCGATCGTCGTGATGAGCGGTTCGGCGGTGGCCTGCGGCGTCGTCGTGACCGGCACCGTCGTCGTGGTGGTCACCTCGGAAGGGAGCGGCAGGATGAGGATCTGCCCGATGAAGATCCTGTTCGGGTCGGTGATCGCGTTGGCCTGCATGATCGCCTCGGCCGGCAGCCCGAACGATCCGGCGATCTTGGTCAACGTGTCGCCTGACTGCACCTCGTAGAAACGGGCTTGGGTGGTCACCGGCACCGGCGCCGTCGTGAGGATCGTCGTCGTCTGGATGTCCGCCAGCGTCCCGTCGCTGCCGTCGTTGTCGTTGGAGCAGGATGCGACGAGGACCGTCACGATCACCGCAGCCATCGCTACCGACCTCAGCACTGTGCTCATCGTAGGAGGTCGATTCGTCGCGCGAAGTGCACCATGCGCGCAACTTGCCTGATCGTGCGCCACTGCGAGGTGACAGGGCGCGGCGATAGGTTGCCGACCGGCATGGACGAGGGTGCGGTCACGTTTCCGGGCGCCCGCTCCCCCGACCGGTCGTGGCGGATCGACGCCAACGGTGTCGGGCTCGCCGCCTACGAGTGGGGGGAACCCTCGGCCGCGCCGCTGTTCGCCGTGCACGGCGGGTTCGACTTCGCCAGGACGTACGACGGGTTCGCGCCACGACTGGCCGACGCCGGGTGGCGTGTCGTGAGCTGGGACCAGCGCGGTCACGGCGAGAGCGACCGGACGGAGCTGTACTCGTGGGACGCCGATCTGCGCGATGCGCTCGCCGTGTTCGAGGAGGTCAGTCCCGGGCGGCCGCTGCCGGTCATCGGCCACTCCAAGGGTGGCGGGATGATGATCCAACTCGCCGACGCCCAGCCGTACCGCTTCTCGCACCTGGTCAACCTGGACGGCATCCCGTACCAGAGCCGGATCCCGGACGTCGCCGAGCACATCCGCACGAAGATGATGGCCAGCGAGGTCGCCGGCTGGCTGGAGCACCGACGCACCACGGTGACGGCCGAGCGGCGACCCGGCACGCTCGACGAGCTGGCCACGAGGCGGGGGCGGATGAACCCTCGGCTGTCGCACGACTGGCTGCGCTACCTGGTCTCCGTCGGCGCCCGTCACGACGCCGACGGTTGGCGGTGGAAGATCGATCCGACGATGCGCTTCGGCGGCTTCGGCCCATGGCGACCGGAGTGGACCGTGCTGCGCCTGCCCGGGCTCAGCACGCCGTTCCTCGCCGTGCTCGGTCGGGCGCCGGAGGTGATGGGGTGGGGCACGGAGCCCGAGCGTGTGCTGCCGTTCCTCCCGCCGGGCGCGCGGTTCGAGATGCTCGATGACGTCGGGCACTTCGTCCACATCGAGCAACCCGACCCCGTCGCCGGCCTCGTCCTCGATCATCTCGGGCCGCCGCCTCGATGGGCGCCGTGACGGACGCGGAGCCGACCTGGCTGCGGCACAACCGGGTGCGCCTGGCACTGCACCGGCTGCGAGCGGGCGACGGGAGACCGCTGCTGTTGCTGCACGGCCTGGGTGAGCGATCGCCCGACGCCGTGCCGTCGTGGCTCGACGGCTGGGCAGGGCCGGTCGCGGCCCTCGACTTCACGGGCCACGGCGCGTCGACGATCCCCAACGGTGGCGGGTACACGGCCGAGATGCTGCTCGCCGACGCGGACGCCGCGCTCGGCGAGCTTGGGGAGGTCACCGTGTTCGGACGAGGGCTCGGGGCGTACATCGCGCTGCAGCTCGCCGGCTCCCGCCCCGGCGAGGTGATCGGCGCAGTCCTCGTCGACGGCCCGGGGCTCGCCGGTGGCGCCACGTTCCCGACGTCGCAGAGTTTCTTCGTGCTGCCCCCCTCCGACGGCCCGCCGGACCCGTACGCGCTGGCCGAGCTGAGCCGCGACCTCCGACCGCCCGACTACGCCGCGGCGTTCGTCCGCCTCGCCCTCACCGGGTCGCGCCTCGACGAGCCGATCACCGTGGCGGCAGTCTTCCGACCACCGTGGCTGGAAGCCGTCGCTGCCGAGCCAGGCGTCGTCCAGTCGTCGATCACCGACGCCCTCGCCCGCTACGCCGGGCCCTGATCTCAGCGCCACCCCACATTTGGGCGCGCATCGGCGCAGCGTGCCGTGTCACTAGGGTGCGGGGCGTGCGGTCGATCCTGCTGGGCGTCGTGGCGTTCGCCGCGATGGAGCCGGTGACCGCTGCCACCCACCGCTTCGTGATGCATGGTGTCGGCCTGTGCCTGCACCGCAGCCACCACCGCCGCAACCACGGGGGGATGGAGGCCAACGACGCCTTCCCTGTGATGTTCGCAGCAGTCGTGTGCATCGGGTTGTGGGTCGGGTTCAACGCCCCGAACTGGTCGGACCTGGTGCCGGCCGGTGTTGGCATCACGCTGTACGGCGTCGCCTACGCGCTCGTCCACGACGTCTACATCCATCGGCGCGTCCGACTGTTCGGCGATCGGAGGATCTCCGTCCTCGACCACCTCGCCGCCGCCCACGCCCTGCACCATCGTTTCAACGGTGCGCCCTACGGCATGCTCGTGCCGATCGTGTCAAGCGACGTCCGCCGGCGCGTCCAGCCGCTCGTCGGCGCCGCCCACCCGTAGACGACCGATCCGGCGGTGGGCGCTGAACGATGACCGCTTCGGCCCCCGACCGCCGCGAGCATGACACGGGGTCCTGTCGAGCGCCAGCGAGACACGGCGCCGCTTCGGCGCCCACTAGATCGGGAAGCGTTGCCGGATCCAGTCGGCGAAAACCGGGTCCACGAGCTGCGTGCGCCGCCCGACGATGTGCAGGTGACCGGCGTCGAGCAGCGAGCGTCTGGCGTGCTGCGCAGCACCGGTCGACAGCTCGAACAGTTCGGCGGCGGCGCCGAACGGGCTTCCGTCGCGGGCGATGATCCGCAGCACATCGCGCTGTCGCGCCGCGAGTGAGGAGTACAGCCGCTCGAGGCCTGACGCCGACGCGGCGCGGACTGCGTCCAACGTCTCCGCCCACGTGTCGCTCCCCGCCGCCGCGCCCTCTGCCACGAGCCGCCACGCCGCATCGGCGACCTGCATGGACCGCTGGGGGTGACCGCCCGTGAACTCGGCGACGCGGAAGCCGAGGTCTGCTGCCTGCCGACCCGTCGCCCGGAACCCGTCGGTGATCATCTCGACCACGTCACGCTGCGCCAGCGGGCCGATCTCGACCAGATCGGCCTGGGCGTAGAACGGCTGCTGCTGGTCGGCGAACAGGGCGCGCATCATCGACGGCTCGGATCCGGCGAACACGAGACCGAGCTCGGTGTACTGCATCTGCAGGTGGGTGCGCAGCAGCCCCGCTGCCCCGTCGACCCGCTCGATGCCGGCGAACTCGTCGAACACGACAAGGACGGGTGTCTGCCGAGCGAGTCCCCCGATCACGTCGAGCTGGGCGTGGACGGTGAGCAGCGGATCGGGTCGTGAGCTGGCCGGCTTGCGCAGGTCGATGCGCACCATGCCGAGGTGCAGCTCGACGCTCGTGGCGAGCTTGCCGACTCGATCGTCCGCGGCGCCGACGGCGACCAGCGACTGGTCGATGCGGGCGGCCAGATCCGCCATCGACGACACCTCGTACAGATCGACCCACACGACACGGGTGCCGGCCGTCTCGACCTCTGCGGCGACCCGGCGCAGCAGGCTGGTCTTGCCGTATCGGCGGGGACCGAGCAGTGCCGTGACCCGGTGCTCGCTGACCCGCTCGACGAGGTCGGCGAGCAACTCGTCCCGGCCGCGCACCTGGACGGGATCGAGCGGCCCCTGGTACGGGAAGGGCGACACATCCACTCGGAAATACTACCGCAGAACAGAAGACTTTTAGTACTGTCTGACAGTAGGTGTCACCGCCCGCATGGGCATGGAGGATGCTCTGTGAGTTGCGCGGCCACATCTGGCCGTGAGAGCGCTTGCAGACCGGTCAGCTGCTGGAAAGGGGGTTGCGACCGTCCCACGTGCCGGTCGCCGCGTACGGCTGGAAGCGGGCGAACAGCTCTTCGCCGTACCACCGCTCGCGTCGCGTGCGGCGCACGACGTCGGCGTGGCGCGGTGACCGGGCGAAACGACGGACGTCGTCGCGGTCGCGCCACAGGCTGAACGTCGCCAAGCTGCCGATCGGCGCCTCGCCGATGCCGACCGCACCGAGCAACCCGACGGCGTCCTGCAGGTCTGCGCTGACCGGGCGCCCGGCGCGCCCGAACCGCACCCACGCACCCACCCGCACGTTGGCTCGCGTCAGGACGGCGACAACCCCGTCGTCGTCTCCTCGCTGCAGGCCGTCCAGCACGTCGACGCCGTGCCACGACCCATGGCCGCCAAGCCCGCGCAACCGGACGTGCCACGCCTCGTCGGCGACCGCCCAGCGACGGGCGATCGTCGACCGGGCGAGGAAGGCGTCCAGGTCGCGCTCGTCCTCCCACACAGCGAACAGCGCCGACCGACGGAGGTCGACCGACGGCCCGGTCTCCGCGCCGCGCCCCGTCCCGAGCAGCCGCCAGAACGCCAGCCCGTCGACCCTGCGGAGACGCCGGCGATCGGTGGCCAACCGCACGAGGACCAGCGGCCACCGCCAGCGCCGCTCTCGGACGAGGTGCAACGACGCGATGCGGGCCATCGATCGGACATGCTGGCAGCCGTGCCCCCGTTCGTTCGCGTCGCACTGCCGGTCGTCGCCGGATACCTCATCGGGTCGTTCCCCACGGCCGATCTGGTCAGCGGTCGCCGGCGTGTCGATCTGCGGGCGGTCGGCGATCGCAACCCGGGGTGGTGGAACGCCCGCCAGGCGCTCGGCAACCGTGCCGCCCGACCGGTGCTCGTCGGCGACATCGCCAAGGGCATGCTCGCCGCCGGGGTCGGTCGGGGCATCGCCCGCGACGACGAGTGGTGGCCGGGCGTCGTGGGAGGTGGCGGGGCCATGGTCGGCCACGCCTGGCCGGTGTTCGCCGGCCTTCGAGGCGGGCGCGCCGTGGCCACGTTGGGCGGCGTCGCCGGCGTGCTGTCGCCACGCTCGGCTGCGCTCGCCGTCGGTGCCGGCGCGGCGGCGTTCGCCGTCTGCCGCTCCGCAGCAACGGCCGTGCAAGCGGGGTTCGTCGCCTTCCCGCTGGCCCAGCTCGTCGTCGACGGTCCGCGCCGCACAGCGGCGACCGGGGTGCTGATGTCGTTCGTCGGCCTGCGGTTCGCGATGGCCGGTGTGACGCGGCGCGCCGCCGCTCAGTAGTGCCGACCGCGCCAACGCTGGTTGCGGGCGAGCACGCCCCGAACGAGCGCGAGCAGCGCCAGCGGGTCGGCGAGCGGCGACAGCCAGTACGCCGGCCCGCGCCGTTCGTACGCCGTCGACGTCCCGGCCAGCGTGCCGAGGCGGACGGTGACGAGCACGACGTCGAGCACGTCGGCGCGGCGGGCGACGACACGCAGCAGCGGCGCGACCTGGCCGATGGCGACGACGGTCACATCGACGGCGCGCCGCAGCCACAGGTCGACACCCGGCAGCGACAGCGAGCGGCCCCAACCCGACCACGCCTCGCGGGCCGACTCGTACATCCGCACCCGCAGCAGCGACGAGGCGTCGAGGAAGGCGACGGCGAAGCCGGCGGTCGCGAGGCCGCGCACGAGCGCGACATCCTCGACCGTGTGGTGTCCGACCGTGGCGAAACCGCCGGCGTCCACGAGCACCGACCGCCGGAAGGCAAGGCACTGCCCGTTGCCCATCCGCCGGTGGACTGCGCCGGCGGCGACCGCACCCGGGGGCGCAGCCCGGTACAGCAGCGTCGTGAGAAGTGCCGGGTGCAACCACTGCAGCGGCGCGGTCGGGCACTCGAAGCGCGCCGCGACCGTGAGCAGGTCGAGGCCGTCGGCACGAGCGCGAGCAACGAGCGCCACGGGCAGGCAAGGATCCGGCCGGGTGTCGGCATCGAGAGCGACGACCCAGTCGCCACACGCCGCGTTCAGACCCTGGTGCAGCGCCCACGACTTGCCGACCCACCCCGACGGCATCGGCCGGCCGGGCACCACGATGCCCCCGGCGCGACGAGCGACGTCGGCGGTCCCATCGGTCGACTCGTCGTCGACGACGAGCACCTCGCCGACGCCGGGAGCGCCGACGATGGCCTCCAGGAGCGGGCCGAGGCGAGCGGCTTCGTCCCGCGCCGGCACGACGACACTGATCGACGGCTGTTCGGAGCGCGCCGTGCGGATGGGCGGCCGCCGGCGAGCCGCTCGGGCCAACCTGGACAGCGCCGTGACGGCAGCCACCATTCGGATGCCAGCTGCGACGACGCGCCAGAACTTCACGAGCCGAGCACCGCTACGTCTGCGTCGACCATCGTCGCAACGATGCGGGCGCTGATGGCGACGAGCGGCAGACCCCCACCGGGGTGGCTGGACCCGCCGACGAGGTACAGCCCCGGCAGGCGTGCTCGGTTGCGCGGCCGCAGGAACGCCGCTCGCCGACCGTTCGACGACGCTCCGTAGATCGCGCCGCCCGGCGCGCGATAGCGCTGGGCCATGTCGGCGGGCGTCAGCACCTCGCTGCCGACGACGCGCGTCCGCAGGTCGGTCCCCCGTGACGCCAACACGTCGAGCAGGCGCGACCGCTCGATGGCGGCGTCCAGTTCGATGCCCGCTGGCGCGTTGACGAGGAGGAACCAGTTCTCGAGATCGGGGGCGGCCTGCGACGCGTCGGTGACGCTGGAGACGCAGCCGTAGACCGTGGGCTCGGCGGCCATCCGGCCGGCGGCCAGCGCCTCCGCCTCGGCTCGATCGTCCGGTGAGAACCACACGGTGTGGTGGCCGAGCCCTGGTGTCGTACCGCGCACGGCGGCCGTGACCACCAACCCGCTCGTCGACCGTTCAGCCCGGGTGATAGTGCGGAGCTCATCGGCGTCGGGGAGGAGGTCGCCATAGATGTGCTCGGCGTCGGCGTTGGCGACGACCGCAGACGCCGCGATGGCGGTGCCGTCGGCGAGCTCGACGCCGCCGACGCGACCGGCATCGAAGGCGGTCGTGATCCGCACCACCTCGCAGGCGCAGCGCACGTCGACACCGACTGCGACGGCAACCCGTTCGAGCGCGTCACGCAGCGTGTCGAGCCCCCCCATCGGGTACCAGCAGCCGAAGCGCGACTCGATGTGCGGGATGCACGCCAGCGTCGCCGGCGCGCGGAACGGCGACGAGCCGGAGTAGGTGGCGTAGCGGCCGGCCCATTGCACGAGACGGCGGTCGGCGAAGCAGCGAGCGGCGAGTCGATGCAGCGTGCGCAGCGGATCGATCGCCCACAGGTCGGCGGGCGAGCGCACGCGCCGGAGCAGCTGGCGCGGACCGTCCATCGGGCCGGCCAGGAACGTCCGCTCGCTCACGTCCCAGATGCCCCGGCCGCGGCCGTCGAACCGTCGCCACTCGGCGCCTGCTCCCGGCGCCAGTGCGTCGAAGGCGGCAGCCGTGTCGTCGGCGGCGTCGGGCACGACGAGCGACGAGCCGTCTGGCCAGTGGTACTGGAACTGCGGGTCGAGCCGGCGCAGGTCGAGCTGCTCGGCGAGCGAGGTTCCGGCGAGCGAGAAGAGCTCGTCGAACACTCCCGGGAGGGTGAGCAGCGATGGACCGACGTCGAACGTGCAGCCGTCGTGGTGGGTGGCGGCCAGCTTGCCGCCCGTGACGGCGCGGCGTTCAAGGACGACGACCCGGTGACCGGCGGCGCCCAGCCGGATCGCCGTCGCCAACCCGCCGACGCCAGCGCCGACGATGACGACGTCGACGCGCTCAGCCACGGCGCACGGTCCGCCATGTCGCGAGAGCGGCCAGGGGCAGCATCCCGACGGCCCCGACGACGGCAACGACGCGGTCACGGAAGAAGGCTGCGAAGCCGACCGTCTCCATCACGCCCATCGCCGCGTACTCGGCGACGAGTGCCGCGTCAGGCTCCTGCGTGGGCAGCAGCCGCTCGAGCGTGGCCATCACCGCCGCGCTCGTCAGTAGCCAGCCGACGTAGTTCGTCAGCGGAATGCCGCGATAGATCCCACGTCGCTCCCATCGCCAGTAGCCCTCCGCCGTCATCTGCGGGTCGAGGAACAGGTCCCACGCCGACAGCGCGACCGCGCCGAGCCCGACGCGGCCGAGCGGCGTCGATCTCTTCCCCAGCGCCGCGTGGGCCGCGTCGCGCAATGGCACCGCCATCGCCCACCACGCCCGCGGGACGCTCACCGGCACGCCGACGACCTCCGGACGCAGTCGGCCGGTGTATCGGTAGCGACCGAACGGCAGCCCCGTCACGGTGCCGATGCGCTCGACGGCGGTCGTCGCGATGCCGACGATCGACGCCGCGCCGACGGCGCGCGGCACGCCCCAGCGTCGCGCCGCGTTGAGTGCCGTCGTCAGCGCCGCACCGCCGACCACGGCATTGGCCAGCGTTCGACGGACGGCGCCCCCGTGCGTGGCGAGCGGCGTGGCGACCATCCCCGCCAGCGTCAGGCCGGCGGCCGTCCAGCGCGCCCGCTGCATGTGGGCCGTCATCGCCACACCTCACCAGTCCGCTCGACCGGCGAGGTGGCGGGCGGTGACCGCCAACTTGCGCGGCGTGGAAACCCTCGCCCGAGCGCGGAACACGTCGTGGTCCTGGGCCTCGATGCGGTCGAGGATCCGCCCGTACAGGTCGTGCGCCGCGCCGACACAGCGGGCAGAGCGCGGCGGGAGCAGGGCGATGCCATCCTCGGCGTGGCTGTACAGCTGGCGCGCCCGCTCGATCTCGAAGCGCATCAGCTCGACGAACGCGGGTGTACTGCGCCGGGCGGTGAGGTCGACCCCGAACCGGCGAAGGTCCTCCTGCGGGACGTATTGCCGTCCGCGGTCGAGGTCCTCGGCGATGTCCCGCAGGAAGTTGGTCAGCTGGAACGCCTCGCCGAGCGCCCTTGCCGGATCACGGGCCGCGATCGGGTCAGACGGCTCGAGGATCGGCAGCATCATCTCGCCGATCACGGCGGCCGAGCCGTCCATGTACCAGCGCAGGTCATCCCACGTCTCGTACCGGTCGACGGTGAGGTCCATCTCCATCGAGCGGAGGAAGCGCGCGAACGCCTCCTGGTCGATGTCGAAGGCCCGGACGGTGTGGACGACGGCCTTGAGCACGAGGTCGTCCGATCCGCCGCGGTCGAGATCGGCGAAGAACTGTTCACCGAACGCGGTCAGCGCGGCGGCTCGCTCCTCGATGACAGCATCTGACCCGTCGCCGGCGACGTCGCCGGCGACATCGTCGACGATGTCGTCGGCGTATCGGCAGAACCCGTAGAGGGCGTGGACGTGATGCCGCTTGACCGCCGGCAGGACCATCGTCGACCAGTAGTAGGTCGTGCCGTGGCGCTTGTTGAGCCGCTTGCACTGGGCGTAGCTGGCTTCGAGCGTGACGTTCATCGCAGCACCTGGCATCGCGGCACCTGGCGCCGCGCCGCCTCATATCGGCGGACGCGGGCTGCGGCGAGCTTGCCGGAGACCAGCACCATCGGCACGCCGACACCGGGCACGGTGCCCGACCCGACGAAGACGAGCCCGGGCACACGCCGATCGACGTTGCCCGGTCGGAACGGGCCGGTCTGGCGGAACGTGTGGGCAAGGGCGAACGGCGTGCCGCGCTCCATGCCCATCGCCTGCCAGTCGAGCGGGTCGTAGATCTCCTCCGCCACGACCCGGGTCGGGTAGCCGAGCTCGGCCACTTGGGTGCGCAGCCGGTCCATCGCCACCTCGCGATGGCGGGTCCAGTCGACACGACCGTCGAGGTTGGGTACCGGCTCGAGCACGTACAGCGTCGAGCAGCCCGGCGGGGCGAGCGCCGGCTCGTCGAGCGAGTGCAGCGTGACGAGGATCGATGGGTCGGGCATCATCACGCCGTCGTCGACGAGGGCGCGGAACGCGTCGTCCCACGTACGGCCGAAGTGGATGTTGTGGTGTGCCGCGCCCGGCGGGGCAGCGCCCTCCACCCCGGCGACCCACAACAGGCACGACGGCGAGTAGCGACCGCGCCGTGCGGCGCGAGGTGCGTCGACGCCGCCCAGCAGCGTCCGGTAGGCGACCGGCAGATCCGGGTTGCAGACCACGGCATCGGCGCACAGCCGTTCGCCCCCGGCCAGCTCGACTCCGATCACGGCGCCGGCGCCGTCGCGCAGGATGCGCGTGACGTCGGCGTCGAAGCGCAGCGACACGCCGGCATCGGCGAGGGCGTCGGCCAGGCCGGTGGCCATCGCGTGCATGCCGCCCTCCGGCACCGAGACTCCCTCGATCGAGTCCATGTAGGTGATCACGGCGTACAGCGCGAGCGCTTCGTAGGGGGCGACGCCGGCGTAGAGCGACTGGAAGCCGAAGATGCGCCGCAGCCGCTCGTCGTCGAAGAACGAGGCCACCTTGCGGCCGAGACGGCCGAAGCCCCCAAGACGGGCAAGCCGAGCGCCGGCCCGCCACTTGCGCACGAGGTCGAGCACGGAGTCGAAGTCGGCGTCGATGAAGTTGGGCATCTCCAGCCGGTACAGCTCGGTGAGCCAGTCGGCGAACCGTTCGAACGCGGCCGCCGACGCCGCTCCTGAAAAGCCCCGGATCTCCTCCGCCATCGCCGCCCGCCCGTGGCGCACGTCGAGCACCGAGCCGTCGGCGAACGTCGCCCGGTACATCGGGTCGACCGGCTTCAGGCGGACGTAGGACGCCATGTCGCGACCGGCGGCGGCGAACGCGTCCTCCAGTAGCCCCGGCATCGTCATCACCGTCGGGCCGTTGTCGAGGCGGAAACCGTCGCGCTCGATCAGCCCGGCCCGACCGCCTGGGCGCATGCCCCGCTCGAGCATCGTGACATCGTGGCCGTCGCCGACGAGGTGGGCTGCGGCAGACAGGCCGCCGAGCCCGGCGCCGATGACGAGGACCCGCACGGACGACGACCTAGGCGGTGCGGCCGACGACGAACGCCGCCAAGGCGGTCAGCTCGTGGCGCGCACCCACGGTGATGTCGGCGACGTCGAGCGCCGCCACGGCGTCGTCGGCAAGCTGTTCGATGCGCGCCTCCAGCGCGTCGAGGGCGCCCGTGTCGACGATGACCTGCTGGATGGCGCAGATCGAGTCGTCGTCCAGACCTGGGGTGCCGACCAGCTCGAGCAGCCGCAATTGCTGCGGGGAGGCGGAGGCCACGGCGCGCGCCAGGAGCGGTGTCGGCTTGCCCTCGCGCAGGTCGTCGCCGACCGGCTTGCCCGTGCGCGCCGCGTCGCCGAAGGCCCCCATCACGTCGTCGCGCATCTGGAAGGCGTCACCGAGCGGCAGTCCGTAGGCGCTGAGCGCCGGGAGCAGCTCGGCCTGTCGCGCCGGCGCGGCGATCACCGCGCCGACGTGGAGCGGCCGCTCGATGGTGTACTTTCCGCTCTTGTAGCGGGCGATCCGCTCGGCCTTGACGAGGTGGCGGTCGCGCTGCACCGAGCCGAGGATGTCGAGGAACTGTCCGATGTTGAGCTCGATGCGCAGGTCGTTCCACAGCGTCCACAGCTCCGGTGACGCACCGACCATCAGCTGATCGGAGAGCACGAAGGCGAGGTCCCCGACGAGGATCGCCACGCCCTCGCCGAAGCGTCGGCCCTCGCCGGACCAGCCGTTCGTGCAGTGTGCGTCCCGGTAGACGGCGTGGGTGGTCGGCGATCCGCGCCGGCTCGCCGAGTCGTCCATCACGTCGTCGTGGAAGAGCGCGAAGGCGTGCATCAGCTCGAACGCCGCGCCAGCGTTGATGATCCGCCGGTCGGCCGGATCACCGCCGGCGCCGATGAAGCCCCAGTAGCAGAACGCCGGCCGCAAGCGCTTGCCGCCAGAGCTGACCATCCGGCGGATCTCGTCGAACGGCCCGGCCAGATCCGGGTCGAACATCGCCCAGCGGGCGCGGTGCTCGTCGAGCAGGCCGTCGAGCCGCTCATCGATGTCACGTGCGATGACCGCCAGGCTCGGCGGGGCGGTCGTCGGCACGCGGAAAGACTACGAGCCGGTTCTGTCCACCGCGACCTGCCCGGCCGGGCACCGCTTGGCGAGCCGGAGCGGAAGGAACCGACGACGTTCTGAGCGCCTTCTCTGCCAGCTGTCGTCGAATGCGGCGCCCCGATCCATTCGCCGTGAAGATGGGGCATGCAGGATCCCGTGCCGGCAGGCGAGCTGCGGATCGTCCCCGCCAACCACGCCACCTGGCAGGACCTGGAGGCCGTCTTCGGCACCGCCGACTACCCGTTCTACTGCCAGTGCCAGCGGTTCAAGGTGACCGGCTGGCTGTGGCGCGACACCAGCCTGGAGGAGCGGCTGGCCATGCACCGCTCCGGCACCGCCTGTGGGCAACGAGAGGCGGAGCGCACCAGCGGCCTGGTCGCCTACCTGGAGGACGAGCCGGTTGGCTGGGTCGCTGTTGAGCCACGCGTCGACTACCCGAAGTTGCGCACCCTGCGGGTGCCATGGACCGGGCGCCGCGAGGACAAGGACGACGACGGGATCTGGGCGGTGACCTGCTTCTGCGTCCGCAAGGGCGCTCGGGGCCGGGGCATCACCTATTCGCTGGCGAAGGCCGCCGCCGACTACGCCCGCGCGCAGGGCGCGACCGCAGTGGAGGGCTACGCCATGGTCACCGTGCCGGGGCTGGAGATCACGTGGGGCGAGCTCCACGTCGGCGCTGTGCAGGTCTTCGAGGAGGCCGGCTTCACCCAGGTCAGCGCACCTACCAAACGACGGCGGGTGATGCGCATCGACCGCTGAGCGGCTCGCTCCTGGACCGGGCACGGCCGCCCCGGCGGACCAGGACGCGCCGCGGACGGGTCACGCTGTGATCAGCGTGTTGTGGAAGGCACACCGATCCTCCAATCGTCGTCGACCTGGACGAGCACGGCCTGGCCGGACATGTGATCGCCCCGGATCGTGACGAAGTCGGCGTCAGCGGTGAACGGCTTGCCGTACGCCACGCCGTCTGCAGAGTTCCATGCCCCTTCCAGTTCACCGACCAAGGTCTCTGCGATCTGCCGCGGCTCGATCTCTGCTCCTCACCTCCTTGTCACTGACAAGTCGAAGATGGGCCGTCGCTGCTGACGGCGCTCGTCGAGCGACGTGGACGCGCACGAAGATCTGCCGCGCGGCATCGACGCGATGGCCACCACACCCGACGCAGTCGCCGCGATACGCGCCTGGGCGGAGATGCAGGTGTGGCGCAACCCGCGCATCGCTGGTCTGGCTCGCGCCCTCCAGCGGGCCCGGGAGGCCGACCCGTCGGCAGTCGCTGCGTGGCGCGACCGAACCGACGATCGGATGGGCAACGCAGTGAGCCTCGTCCGCCGCCTGCGACACGAAGGACGGGTCCATCGGTCGTGGCGCACCCGGGAGGCGGCGGTCGTGCTGTGGGAGCTGACGTCGTTGCGGGTGTGGGACGACCTCGTCAACGAGGCGGGCCTGCTGTCCGATCGATACGTGGAGCTCGTCACGACGGCGGCCGTGTCACGCTCGCGGCGCGGGTGGCCAAACCCTCGAAGGGCGCTCGGCCGACATCCCCGTCGCGTCCGTCGGGCTAGTCGTCGAGGTCGGCGATGACCTCGTCGATGCGCAGGCGCGCCGCTTGGATGCGTGAACGGCACAGCGCGATCAGCTCGGTGGCTCGGGCCACCCGGTCAGCCAGGCGGTCGACGTCGACGTCGCTGCCCTCCAACTCACGCAGGATCGTGTCCAGCTCGTCGAGGGCCTGGGCGTAGCCGAGGTCCTCGCCCGTCGTCGTGGCAGTCGGCGGCTCGGTGGTCATGACTCGTCCCCTCCGGATGGCACCACACGGCTGCGGCTGGTGCCGGCGGCGAACTGGGTGATGAGGACGTCGTCGACGTCGAGCTCGTCGGGCCGGCGGACGACCCTTCCGTCGGCCCGCCGGGTGATGGTCCAACCGCGCGCCAGCACGTTGACCGGGTCGAGGGCACGGACGCGCCCCTCGACGGCTTCCAGTTGGCGCAGTTCGCCGACCAGCAGTTGGGCGACCCGTGTCGGGATCTGGCGGGCGCAACGCTGCAGGTGCAGTTCGCACTCGATGAGCGGCCGTGGCGCCCCGGAGCGCAGGCGCGTCGCCCGCTCGGCCAACCGCTCGTCGGCTCGGTCGACCGCAGCCTGAGTGCGCCGAACGATGCGCTGCGCCCGCTCACCCAGCTGCTGCTCGGAACGGGTCAACCGAGCGGAGCACACCTCGGTGATCGTGGCGAAGCGCTGCTCGACGTCGGTGAGGTACCGGCGCACGGCCTGCACGAGGTGAGCGGCGCAGGCGGTGGGTGTCTTCAACGAAGTGTGGGCGACCTCGTCGGCCACACTGCGATCGATCTCGTGGCCAAGGCCGGCGAGCACCGGTACGGGGGCGGCGGCGATCGCCCTGGCGATCGGCTCGGCATCGAACGTGGCGAGGTCGTTGCGCGAACCGCCGCCCCGGATGACGACGATGACGTCGAGGCCGCCGGGCCCGTCGGCTTCGCGAACGGCCTGCTGGGAGAGGGCGAGAACGGCGCGGGCGACGCGCCGAGCAGCCTCGGGGCCCTGGACGCGGGTGTCGGCGAGCACGATGCGGAAGCCGAAACCGCACCGCTCGAGCTCGTCGTGGAAGTCGTGCCACGCCGCGGTGCCGGCACTGGTGACGACGCCAACGCGCAGCGGGACGGGGCTCAGCGGGTGGCGTCGGTTGGCGTCGAGCGCGCCATCGGCGACCAGGCGGCGCAGCACCTGATCGCGCTGCTGGGCCAGGTCGCCGAGCGTGAAGCGCGGGTCGAGGCTGACGAGCTTGAGGCCGAGCGTGCCGCCCGGGCCGTAGAAGTCGAGGTGGCCGAAGATGCGCACCTTCATCCCGTCGGCGAGGCGGAGACGGTGCTTGGCGAGCAGCGGCCGCATGCGCTGCCGGGCCGTGGCGAAGAACTGCACGCGCACCACGGCCTGGCGGCCAGGCGAGTCGTCCGCGAGCTGGAAGTAGGCGTGTCCGCCGCGCTCGTTCCACCCCGTGATCTCACCACGCACCCACACGCCGTTGGAGAACGACCGGCGCAGCGCCTGGTTGACGGCATCAGCCAGCTCACCAACGGTCAGCGTGGGGTTGGCGGGATCGTCGAGCGCCTCGTCTCCGAAGTCGAAGGCCGGCTGCGTCACGGGTGGACCACCTCGCGCGTGCGAGCGACCGAGCGCCGGCGAGGGAGCGTCCACCAGCGGCCTGCGTGGCCGGGGAACGCAATCACGAGCTCATCCTGGCGCGGATCGAGGCGATCTACGCGCCGAGCTCGCGGACGTTGTCGAGGTCGTCGGCGAACAGCTCGCCCTCGACCGGGAGGCCGCGCTCGACGCGCAGCGATTCGAGTTGCTGGAGCGGCCGCTCCAGTTGTCGCCGCCGCGTGCCGGTGAGCAGGTCGAACTCGCGCTGCACGCTGTCCAGCCGGGTCTTCACCCGCTCCAGCGACTCGGTGTACTTCTGCCACTGCTGGCTGAACTTGCCGATCAGCTGCAGGATCTCGTCGCTCGTCCGCTCGATCATGAAGTTGTCGAAGGCCTGGCGGATGACGCCGAGGAAAGCGAACAAGGTGAGCGGCGAGCACATGACGACGCGCTGGCCGAGCGCGTCGTCGAGCAGCGTCGGGTCGTGCTCGTGGATGAAGCCCGTGAGCTGCTCGTTGGGCAGGAACAACAGCACGTAGTCGACCGTCGGCCGGCCACTCTCGGCGGCGTAGTCCCGGCGGGCCAGCTCCTTGACCCGCAGGCGGACGTCGGCCAGGAAGCGCTTGAGGTGGGCCTGGCGCTCGGTGTCGCTACCGACCTCCAGGTAGCGCAGGTACGACGCCATGGGAAACTTGACGTCCATGTAGAGGACGTGACCCTTGGGCAGGTCGAACGTGAAGTCCGGCCGACCGGTTCCGCCGACGACCTGGGTCTGCTTGCGGTAGTTGACGTGCTCGGTGAAGCCGGCCAGACGCAGCACGTCCTCGGCCATCCGCTCACCCCACTGGCCGCGGGCCTGCGGGTTGGACAGCGCCTCGCGCAGAGTGCGCGTGGACTCGGCCAGCACGCCGGCGACCTCGGCGTGGGTGCGCAACGACTCGTCGACCTGGCCGAAGCGCTGCGCACTGGCCGTGCCCAGGTCGCTGACCAGCGACCCGAGCCGCTGCAGCTCGGTGCGCAGCTCGAGGCGGACCTGGTCGAGCCGCGTGTCGATGACGTCCTTCTTCGCCGCCAGGTCGGCGGACACTCCGGCGGCCACGCCGCTGGCGGCCGCCCCGAGCTGCTCGCGGGCGAGCAGGGAGGCGTGCTCGAGGGCGGAGCGCACGGCCGCATCGCGATCGGCGGCTGCCCGCCCGACCAGCTCGGCCATCGCCGCATCGACCGCATCGGTGATGGTGTCCTCGATCGCCGGTGCCTGGACCTCAGCGGCCCGACGCCGACCGCGGGCGTCGGCGGCCAGCCATCCCGCGGCGAACAGGGCCACGGCCGCCATGACGGCTGCGAGCACCAATCCGACATCCATGCCCGCCATGATGCGCGTGGGGTGTCACCGTGACCGCGGATCCGCCTGGTTCCTTCCGACGTCACGGCTGTCACTACCGTCGATCCGGTGAGCGTGGCGGTGCCGACCGGCGACCTGATCGAGCGCGTCCTGGTCGATCACCCCGCTGTACGCGAACACCTCGCCGCGGCCTGGACGGCCGCCTGGGACGCCGTCGACCCGGTGCTGCTGGAGCTGTGCCGGCTGCGCGTGGCGATGCTCCTCGGGTGCGAGGCTGAGATGGCGGCGCGCACGCCGGCAGCGGTCGCCGCGGGGCTCGACGAGGAGACGGTCGCCGTGCTGGCCGACTGGCCTCGATCCGTGCGTTTCGGACCAACCGAGCGGGCCGGCCTGGCCTTCACCGAGCAGTTCGTGATCGACGTCGCCGGGATGGACGACGAGACCGCCGGCGGCGTTCGCAAGCAGCTCGGCGACCAAGGTTTGATCGACTTCACGAGCGCGCTGCTGGTGGTCGAACAGCGCCAGCGCCTGCGCCAGACCTGGGCGGGTCTGTTCGGGACGGATGATGGCTGAGCGGTCGCGCCGCATCGCCGACGGCGTCGGGGCGGCTCGTGCCCTGCGCCGGGCGCTCGGCTCGTGGCAGGCGGCCGTCGTCCGACTCGACTCGGTCGATCCGGTCACCACGGAGCTGGTGCGGCTGCGCTGCGCGCGCTACCACGATTGCCACACTTGACTGTCCGTGCGCCTGGCAGTTGCCAGGGACGAGGGCTTGGACGAGGCGACGATCGCCGACGCCGACGGGCGCGGCGAGACGTTGGCGCCGGCCCAACGAGCGGCGGTGGCGCTGGCTCAGGACGAGATGTGCCGCCCCGCCGACATGGCACCAGCGCTGGTCGCCGAGCTGCACGCCCACTTCACCGACCAGCAGCTCCTCGAGCTGACACTCGACGTGATGAAGTGGAACTACCAGAAGGTCAGCGTGGCGCTCGGCATCGACGACGAGGTCCGCCCCCACGAACTGACCGACCTCGTCTTCGACCAAGCCGGCAACTGGGTGAACCCGCGCTAGTGCCTCGCTTCGCTCGCGTGTCGGCCCGTCGGCCGACCTGACCAGTCATGCTCGCTGCGTCAGGAACGCTCGGGGACCCCAGCCGGCGAGGTGAGCGATCTGCGTCGTCTGACCACTCATCGCTCATCGCGGTGTCGGCCTGGACACCTCACCACACCACCGGCGAGGACCAGCAGGTGTGCATCTCTCCGAGGCGCAGGGCGCGCAATCGCGGCTCGGCGCTGTCGGCGAGGCGGATCGCCGGCAGCTCGTCGAGCACGACCTGGCTGGCGGTCACGGCGAGGGCGCGGGTGATCGCGTAGCGCGACCTCGGCCGATCCTCCGGCTCGGCCGGGTACCTCGACGGCGGACCGGTCCCGAACGAGACGCCACTCGGCAGTCCATCGGCGCGGTATGAACCGCGCGGCTCGCGCTGGCACAAGTCCTTGCGACCGACCACGAACGCATCCGGTTCGGCGAACACCCGCGGGTCCCGGTTGGCGGCCGCCGCGGAACAGCGCACCAGTGCACCCTCCGGGAGCAAGCGGCCGAACCGCTCGACCTCGTGGCGGCAGAACCGGTCGGCCGAGAGCACCGGTGGGCTGTGGCGCAGCGTCTCGAGGTAGGCGAACTTGACGAGGCGCCGGTCGGCACGCACCGCGTCGAGCTGGTCGGGGTGCGTGAGCAGCAGGAACCATAGGTTGGCGAGGCCGCCGTGCAGTGTCTCGTGGTCGCCCTCGAGCAGCGTGGCGACGAGGTCCCGGGCCGTCCCGCCGAGCCGGGCGACGACCGAGACGAGATCGTCGCCGCCGTCCGCCGACCGCTTGGCGACCAGCGGCTCGAACGACGACGCCAGCTGCTCCATCGCCGCCAGCCCGGCCTCCCGTCCGACCGGATCCCATCCGACGCCGCGCTGCATCGTCAGATAACAGGCGGCGAACTCCGCAGCGGCGTCGGCGGGCAGGTCGAGCACCTCGACCAACAGCTCCAGCGGGTAGCGGGCGGCCAGCTCGACCGCAAGGTCGACGCGCCGATCGGCGGCGAAGGAGCCGACGACCTGGCGGGCCACCGGCTCGGCAGCGGCATCCAGTCGCGCTGCGACGCAGGCGAGGACGTCGACGTTGGCGCCGAGATCATGACCCCACTCGGGCAGCCCGTAGCGCCAACGCTTCGACCGTGTCTCGTAGTTGGCGTCGTCGACGAACACCGACGTGACGTCGTCGTAGCGGGTCACCCAGAACGCGTTGCCCGGCCAATCCCGGTAGCACGGCGAGTGCTCGCGCAGCACGGCGAGGATCGGGTACGGATCGTCGAGCAACTCGCGTGACGTCAACCTGCGCGGCTTGAACTGCGGCAGCGTCTCGGCTGGCCGGACGCGCTGGTACACCTCGTAGGAGCGCCAGCCCCCTTCGTCGTCAGCCACGAGCGCCGATGCGCAGCCAGAGGGTGCGGATCGCGCCGAGCCCGATCGGGGCAACGCTCGTGGCGTCGATGTCCTTTGGCATCCGGTCCACGTCGAGCCGGATGTCCTCGACGCGGCTTCCCAGCACGCGAGAACCGATCACCGTCTCCTGGTGGCTGATCCACGCGCCCGGGCAGAGGTGCGGCCCAACGCCGAACGCCAGGTGGCTCGACCGCCCGTCCTTGCTGCGCACGCCGCTGCGGAGGAT
>JBPCJW010000070.1:0-5091 GCA_051004915.1 Ilumatobacteraceae bacterium | reverse complement strand
ACCGACATCATCCAGGGTCCTGGTCCCAACCCGGTGATCGAACAACCCTGGTTCCGCGAGATCGGCGGCGTGCCGCACTTGCAGTACCGGTTCACGTGCAGCGGCGGCAACCTGTCCTACGACGACTGGGTTGCCGTGGTCGCCCAGGGCGCCACGTTCGTCCCGCAGCCCCAGCCCGAGGACCTCCTGCCCGAGCTGTACGAGCGGGTCGTGCAGCAGCTCCCCACCCCGGTGCCGCGGATCGCCCCGGCGGAGTGGATCCCGCAGCAGTGGACCTACGTCCACGTTCCCACGTTCTTCTGGGTCGATCAGTCGCAGGGCCAGTGGGCGCCCGTCGTCGCCTCGGCGTCCGTGCCCGGCTTGACCGTCACTGCGCAGGCCGTTCCCGAGCGTCTCGTCGTCCACCCGGGCGACGGAGGTGGCGACGTCTCCTGTGAGGGTGCGCCGCCGGCCTTCGTGAGGGGCCGGGATGATCCTGAGACGTTCCAGGGGTGCGAGTACGCCTACCCCGACTCCTCGGCGATGGCGCCGAACGGCGAGTCGTATCCGGTCACCGTCGACGTCGTGTGGCATGCGTCGTGGACGGCCTCGAACGGTGAGAGCGGCGACCTCGGCTTCGTCTCGACCACCTCCGAGACGCGGATGCTCCCCGTCGCCGAGATCCAAGCGCTCGTCACCGACGGCTGACCGTGACCCGTCGGAGGGTTTGCTGCGCCCCAGCCGGTACGGAAACCCTCGGATGCCGTGAAAGCTCGGATCTACTCGGCCGTGACTCGGCCGAAGAGGCCGGGGAAGACCTTGGCCACCTTGGACGTCAGGTAGTCGCCGTAGGTGCCGTCCCACGCCCGCACGCTGGCGCCGTCCCAGCGGCGCTCGGGCTCGTCAGCCGGCGGTGTGCCATCGAGCGGCAGCACCGGGCACACGGCATCCCACGCCGGATCGATGAAGCACGGGAACGACAGCCGGTCGGTGTCGCCCGTGTTGCGCACCCGGTGCGGGGTCGAGCGATATCGCCCGTCCGTCATCCGCTCGAGCATGTCGCCGAGGTTGACGATGAACACGCCGGGCTCGGATGGCACGTCGATCCACCCCTCCGGCGCGTGCACCTGCAGCCCGTCGTGATCGTCCGTCGCAAGGATCGTCACCAGCCCGTAGTCCGTGTGCTCGGCCACACCCCACCCGTCCGGCATCTCCGGCGGATAGCGGAAGATGCGCAACAAGATCGTCGGCTCCGCCGTCACGTGGCGCGCGAACCAATCCGCCGGTAGCCCGAGCCCCCGAGCCATGGCCCGCAGCAGCGTTGCCCCGAGCGCAGCCATCTCCTCGATCCACTCGAGCACGGCCGGACGCAGCCCAGCCGGCTGGTCGGGGAACAGGTTCGGCCCGTGCAGCGGCCGCCCAGCCCGCACCGCCGGGTCGTCGGGTCCGAGCTCGGTGCCGAAGTAGAGCCCTTCCTTGTGGTCGGGCACGCCCGACGTCAGCTCGCCGTCGAGCGGGAACCATCCTCGCCACGCCGCACCGCCGTGCTCCATCGCGACGGCCGACTTGACGCTCTCCGGCTGCGCGAAGAACGCCCGGGCCGACGCGTCCAGCTCGGCCAACCGACGGGGATCGACACCGTGACCAGTGATGCGAAAGAACCCGTAGCGCCGGCATGCCCCGTCCATCTCCGCGGCCACGACGTCGGGATCGTCGCCGAGATCGATCAGCGGCAGCTGCAGCACCCGCACAGTCTCGCCTCCTGCGGCCAGGATGACGTCGTGGGTGACGACGAGCTGCGAGCACACGTGCTGGCGACCGTCGCTACCCGCCAGCCGGTCGACGCACGCGAGCGGGTCAGCATCGATGCCTTCGTCACCGCCGTCACTCACCTCGAGCGGCCTTTCGACGAGCACGCCGACCCCGTCCACATCACCGGCTCCGCGCTGGTGGTCGGGTCACGGGGGATCGTGCTGCACCTCCACAAGCGCCTTGGCATCTGGCTGCAGCCGGGCGGCCACGTCGACCCCGGCGAGACGCCGTGGGACGCCGCCCTGCGCGAGACGATCGAGGAGACCGGCCTCGCTGTGACGCTGGTCGGCGACGACGTCGACGGCGACGGCCGGCCGCCTCCGCTCGCCCACGTCGACGTGCACCCCGGCGGGCGGGGCCACACCCACCTCGACCTGCGCTACCTCGTCGCAGGCGGCGACGCCGACCCCGCGCCGCCGCCCGGCGAGAGCCAGGAGGTCCGGTGGTTCTCGTGGGACGAGTCCGCGGCCGTCGCCGACCCCGGCCTGGCCGGCATCGTCGCCGCGCTCAGGCCGGGTGCCGCCGCCGGTGGCTGACGCTCATCACCTGGCCGCAGTCAGCCGAGGGCCAGTGCTCGCTCGACCACGTCGACGCCGGCCAGATCGACGAACCCCAGCCCCGCCACGGAGCCGAACGCAAGATCGGCCGAGACGATGCCGGTCAGGTGCGGCGCCCCGAGCACGGTGCCGGCGAGGACAGCGTCGAACGCCCCGAGCCGCGGATGATCTGCGTACAGCCCGAGTGCACGCTGCAGATCCGCCTCGTTCGGTCGGACCAACGGAGCGAGCAACGCGGCGTACCCGAGCGCGGAGTCGGCCGCTTCACGCCGTGACCGTCGCCTGGAACGTACGTGAACGAACTCCTGGATCACCTCCATCGTCGTCGCGGCCTTGACGATGCCGTCGCCGATGGCATCGACGAGGCGGCGGGCGGGGATCTGCAGCTCGTGATCGGCGCCGAGCGCGTAGACCAGCACCGTCGTATCGAGGACGATCACTCGTGGCGGCCGCGCAGTTCGTCCAGTTCGGCGCGCAGGTCGTCGATTGACGGAACGGCCATCGGCTCGCCGGCGAGGATCTGGTCGGCTGCTGCCCGCCGCCGAGTCGCATCACCCGGGAAGGCAAGGTCGATTGCCTCACGCACCAGCGTCGCCACCGACGTGCCGCGATCGCGCGCGTGGCGCTCGAGGCGTTGGCGCTGTTCGGCGTCGATGAGCACCTGCAGCCGCTCCTTGAGCATGCACATACTGTAGCAACTCTGCGGCCACCGCCCGACGGCAACTGGTGCGCCTGGACCTGATCGTCGGTCGACACGTCGACTCGAGGGCCTGTCACGCCAGCACCGCGGTACAGCTCCTCGCGGTCGGCGAACCAGGTGGCGACGTCGGCGACGAGCTCGTCGTCGAGTGTCGTGTCGCCGCCGGTCGCGGCGGCCAGGTCCCAGGCGTGGATCAAGTGGTCGGCGGCGAGCTGACGGACATACTCCTCCATGTCCTCGTCGCCGTAGGAGAGGTGGACCGTGCCGCCGGACGGCAGGCGGTGCCCAACGGCAGCGACCGCCTCGGCAGCAGCATCCCTGGTGACCTCGACGGGCTCGGCGCCGAGCAGGTCACCGTCGTAGCGGTCGCCGACCTCCGCGATGGTGGCGCCACCGAGCAGCGGAGCCGTCCAGCGATCCTCGCCGACGACGTGGTTGACGAGCGCCCGCACGTCCCAGTCCGAGCACGGCGTCGGTGCCTCCCATTGGTCGTCACCGACCGCCTCGACCCGGTCGACGAACACCTCCACCGTGCGCCGGTGCAATGACATCAGGTCCATGCGCGCCCCTCCAGTCGACGACCACCGTACGGCACCGCCGACGTTCGAGCAGCACGTGGAGATGTGGGCAGATGCTCCTGCCTGGACGCTCGGTCCGGCGACCCGGATACTCGCTGGAACGTGCCACACGGAGTGGGTGGCCCGAGAGAGAGAGAGAGAAGGCGGGGCTGGAATGGTTGGGCGCAGGATGTTGGCGATCGGCGCCCTCGTGGCGCTGACCACGGGCAGCGCACGTGCAAGCGGCGACGAGGCGAGCCCAGCATCGACGGCGGCCGCGCAGGCGCCGAGCTCGACCGGCGCGACGGTGACGACCACGACGACCGACGCGACCACCACGACCACGGACGCGGCCACCACCACGACGGACGCGACCACCACCACCGAGGCGGCCACGACGACGTCGATCCAGACGACCGACGTGGGACAGCGGTCGCGGCGAGCAGCGCAGCCACGGCCTCGTCGAGCGCGAGCGCCTCGAAGTGGCGGAGGCCAACCCGTTCCAGCACTGCGCTGGCGCGGGCCGGATCACCGGCGGAGACGCCCTTCAGGAGGTGGTGCGCCACGTCCTCCAGCACGGCGTCAAGATCGGCGACGTGGAGCTGTTCCAACGCCTCGCCTGTCCGCCAGTGCAGTTCGGCGTATTGCGCGATCCGGTCGTGGCGATCGCCCCGCGAACGATGTCGTGGGTGAACAGCAGGCGCCTTCCCGCGCGCTGCAGGAACCCACTGGCGACCGCTTCGTCGAGGCCAGCACGGGCGTGCTCGTCGGCCACTGCGTTGAACAACAGCTCGTCGAAGTCGCTCCCGATGACCGCCGCAGTCTCGAGCGCACGACGAGCTGGTGCTGGGAGTCGAGCGACCCTCGTCCGCACGACGTCACGCGCGCCGTCGGGGATGGAGTCAGGCGCCGAGCGGAGGTCGACCTCGCGATCTCGAAGCTCGGCCAACACCTTTTGGACGAAGAAGGGGTTTCCCCCGGTGTGGTGGGCCAGCGCGCCCAGCTCGTCACTGGTCGGAACCCGCCCGTCTGCTTCTCGAGGAGCAGGGCGATCGAGTGCTCGTCGAGGCGGGTCTGCTGGCTGCGTTCGGACGATCGCGCAGCTGATCGTTTGAGCCTCAATCGATCGAGACAGTGAACTTGCGTTCGTAGAACTTCCGTTCGATACTTGGGCGGGTGGGGTTCAACAATCCGTCGTGGACCTGGAACGAACTGGAGGCCGCCCTCTCCGGGCACACGGGTCGCGACGGCCGGGCGCCCGGCAGCCCGTCGTGGAACGCCGGCGGCGACGGTCCGGCGTGGAGCCGCAAGCGTCAGCCGTTCGAGCCCGACGGCGTCGAGCGGCGGTCCGGTTCCGTGCCCTACGCCGAGCTGCACTGCCACTCCAACTTCTCGTTCCTCGACGGCGCCTCGCACCCGGAGGAGCTGGCCACCGAGGCCGCCCGGCTCGGGCTGGATGCCCTCGCCCTGACCGACCACGACGGCT